>CAZPQE010000504.1:0-4859 GCA_964588615.1 uncultured Clostridia bacterium
CGCGTCATTGTCGCTTTGGCTGCGATTTGCGCAGGCCGATACCCACAGCAAAGGAGGTGAGTCCAATGTAATCCCAGGCATGAGAGAAGAACCCCGCAGTAGCCTTGGGCCTGTCCGTCACAGGCTCAATCGAGGCGAATTTGTTTAAGGAGACTACGACTATGGAAAAGAAAGTCTACGTGCCCCCCAAGCTGACAACCTACGGGGACGTGGAGACTATCACCCACGGATTTCAGACCGGAGACTCGCTGGATGCGACTTTTGTAGTGGGTACTCCGAAGGGAGCTATAACCTTCTCCTAATCCGTGGCTGGGACCGGGCGCGTTAGATCGCAACCGGCCCTGGCAGTCATCCCTCCCCCCCTTCTGACCTGGAGACATCCGGGCCGGAGGCCGTTGATAACGACCCAGGAGATAGTCGATGCAAAACCAACCCAGGGCTTGCGTCACAGCGATGCATCCGTCAAATAAAAAGTATTCCAGCCCCAGACTCTCCTTCCTCGGTGATGTCGGTCTGATCACCAAAGGATTTGGAAGAGGATGGCGACTGGACGCAACCTTCTCAAGCCGTGGGCGGAGATATCTCAGATTCTCATGAGTGAGATAACCACTTACTCCGCATACGGCTTGAATATCCAATCTGCTTTGCCTCTGCCCGAGCTTTTGCCCGCGGCAGAGGCCGAAGCAGATGTCCGCATTCGAATCGGACAAGTAAGACCTGCAGAGTCAGCAGGCGATCAGTTCTTTTTCGAAGGGGATCAAGGATGCCTCGCCTGGGAGCAGGTGGGACGCTTTCTGGTTCGTCGCGGAGAGGAAATAATAATTGACCCTCTCGACGGGGCGACCCAACAACTCATCCGCTTGCCTCTGCTTGGCGCGGTGATGGCTGTGCTGCTGCATCAGAGAGGGCTGCTGGTGCTGCACGCGAGCGCTGTCGCCATCGACGGGGAAGCGGTCATATTTATGGGCGAGAAGGGATGGGGCAAATCGACGATCGCCGCGATGATGTATGCAAGGGGCCATCGAATAATCGCTGATGACGTGGTGGCTCTCTCAGTCGAAGGCGGCCAGCCGGCTCTGGCCCTGCCCGGTTATCCGCAACTCAAGCTCTGGCCCGATGCCGTCAAACGATGCATCGGAAGAGAGCCTGAAGATTTTCCCCGGATCGCTTCCGATGACGACAAGAGAGTGTGCCGGACAGCAGACGGGTTTTCGCTCGAACCGACGCCGGTCGGTCGCATATACATACTTTCCTTCGGAGACGCCCCCGGTCTGCGCCCGCTTTCTCCGCGAGAAGCGTTCCTTCAACTCGTCAGCAATTCCTATGTCGCGCGATTCGGAAATGACCTGCTTCAGCAGAACAAAGGCGCGAGACATCTTCAACAATGCGCGCAACTCATAAGCTCAACATCGATCGGCAGCCTTGAGCGCCCGGCATCGCTGTCGCTGCTTGAGGATATAGCCCGACTGGTGGAAGACGACCGTTTGGCAGCGGGCGCAGTCGAAAGCGTTTGATCCGGCCATGAAAAGCGATCAAAGAAATTTCTCCGGCGGCGCGCGAGACCTGCTCGCGCACCTGTCCTTCTGGCCCAGGACGTTTCGATTGATATGGGCGGCAGCGCCCGCCTGGACGTTCATCTGGGCTGCGCTGCTCCTCGTTCAGGGATTGCTTCCGATTGCGCTCGTTTATCTGTCCAAACTCTCTGTCGATAGCCTGGTGGCTGCGGCTAACTCCAGCGGCGAATGGGAAAAGGTTCAATCGGCCCTCATTCTCATCTCTATCACCGCCGGAGTGATGTTGCTCTCTGAAATCATGCAGAGCGTGACCGAGTGGGTGCGCACGGGGCAGTCAGAACTGATACAGGATCACATAAAACGGCTGATACATCAGCAGTCGATGAAGGTCGACCTGTCATTTTACGAATCGCCCGAGTATTTCGACAGGCTCGAACAGGCGCGCAGCGAGGCCGGAGCGCGCCCGCTCGGTTTGCTGGAAAGCTGCGGCAGCCTGGCGCAAAACGGTCTGACGATGATCGGCATGGCCGGAGTGCTAGCTTCCTACGGCTACTGGCTTCCTGTCGTTTTGTTGCTAGGCACGCTTCCGGCCTTCTACGTGCTGGTGCGGTTTGATCGTCGCTATCACAGGTGGTGGCAGAAGAGCACCAGCGATCGCCGGTGGGCTCAGTACTACGACATGATGTTGACGCACAGCGTATCGGCAGCGGAGATGCGTCTCTTCGGTCTGGGAGCGGTTTTTCAGGAAGCCTATCAGCGGTTGAGGAAGCGAATGCTGGGAGAGAGGATGAGCCTGTTGCGCCGTCAAAGCCTGGCCCGGCTCCTGGCAGGAGTCATCGCGATTTTGAGCGCGGGATCGACGATGGTGTGGATGGTGTGGCGGGCTATGCATGGACTTGCAACCTTTGGCGATCTGACACTCTTCTATCAGGCGTTTTCCAGGGGGCAGGGATTGATGAGCTCGCTGCTTGCCAGCGTGGGAAAAATCTATGCCAACGGGCTGTTTCTGGGAAATCTGTTCGCCTTTCTGGATTTGCAGCCTCAACTCTCAAACCCTTCGAATCCAGCCCGGTCGCCAGCTTCGCTCAAAGAGGGCATAGATTTCTGCGGGGTCACTTTTCGCTATCCAGGGAGCGAGCGGACGGCGCTGGAAGATTTCACGCTGTCGCTTCCGGCGGGAAAAGTCGCAGCCATAGTCGGTCCAAACGGGGCAGGGAAGACCACGCTAGTCAAGCTGCTGTGCCGATTTTATGATCCGCAGACTGGAAGCGTGAAAGTCGATGGCCGCGACCTGCGGGATTTGAGAGTGGAAGACGTGTGGCGGATGAACACCGTGCTGTTTCAGTTTCCGCTGCCTTATCACGCGACCGCTGCCGAAAACATCTCTTTCGGCGATCTGCAATCCAGTCCCGAAAGAGAGGAGGTCGAATCGGCGGCCCGCAGCGCAGGCGCTCACGAAATAATTTCGCGCCTTCCGCAGGGGTACGAAACCATGCTCGGCAAATGGTTCGCCGACGGCGCGGAGTTGAGCGGCGGAGAATGGCAGCGCGTAGCCATGGCGAGGGCATATCTGAGGCAATCGCCGATAATCATACTCGATGAGCCGACCAGCTTCATGGATTCGTGGGCGGAAGCGGAATGGTTCAATCGCTTTCGAACCCTCGCGCAGGGCAAGACCGCTCTCATCATTACGCATCGCTTCACGATAGCCATGCGCGCCGATATCATTCACGTCATGGAACAGGGCAGGATCGTAGAATCGGGAACCCATCACCAGTTGCTCCAACAAGCAGGCTTGTATGCGCAATCCTGGGCGTCGCAGATGCAGGCCGGTTTCAAGGAACCGGAAGAGGTTAGCGACATGCCTTTTTACCAGGAAGCGGAAATGATAGAAAGCTGATGATGATAGAGCAAGATTCAATGACTTTGATACTGAAAAGCAGTATGGTTAAACCTGCAACCGTCGGCGCTGTCGAGGCCGATGATGTCGTTGTGGAAATGAAAGCGCAATCTTTCGAATTCGAAAAAATTCGCCCTGAAAACCAGATATTGCTGGCCTGCGCCAGTACTGCGCCCGATAGCCAGACCATAAGAGAAGCGAAGGCTCTCATCAGCCCTCAAACCGACTGGGCATACATAGCCAGTCTGGCAGGGCGAAGCTGGATTACGCCTCTGGTGTGCAGGAACATACTGCGCTTTTTTTCAGACCTCGTTCCCGCCGAATTGATTGATGAGTGCAATCATTATTGTCGCGCGCACGCTCATAACAATCTCTTCCAGACCGCAGAGCTCATCAGAGTGCTGAGGCTGTTTGATGCCAAAAAACTTACAGCCATTCCGCTCAAGGGGCCTGTGCTTTCTGCGCTGGCCTATGGCGACCTCTCGCTGCGGGATTTCTGCGACCTCGACATTCTGGTCCGCAAACGAGACTTCGACCGCGCCTTCGACCTGCTCATATCCCAAGGGTACAGAGTTTTTCATTCACCGAAGGAAGCCGACAAACTCCCCGACTTTGCGAGCAGGAAAAAAGATCACTCTCTGGTGAGTCCCGATGGCCGGGTGCGAATAGAGCTCCACTGGCGGCTGTCAGGCATGCATTTTGACCTTCCCCTCGATCTGAGCCGCCTGTGGGATCGGATGGAAACGGTCTCGATGGCCGGAGCTTCGGTGCGCAGCCTCCCGATAAATGACCTGATGCTCTATCTCAGCATGCACGGCACTCGTCACAGATGGATGCGGCTGGCCTGGATATGCGACATCGCCGAACTGGTCCGCATTCGCAAAGATATAAACTGGGAAGAGTTGATCCGCCAGGCCGAAGAACTCGGCAACAAGAGATCACTCGCCCTGGGACTTCTGCTCGCGCACGATATGCTGGGGACGCAACTTCCACCTGTGGTGCTGCAATGGGCGCGAGAGGATGCTGTCATAGAACAGCTTGCTTCGATGGTCAGCGAGTATCTGCTGTGCGAAGACCCCGATTCGCTGGACATATCCTACTGGCGGAAATATCACCTCAAGGTCAAGGAGCGGTTCCGCGAGAGAGCGCGTCTGCACCTGCATTATTACCTGCGCTATCTTCGCATCGCTGTCTTGCCCAACTCACGGGATGAAGAGTTGATCTCTCTGCCTGAGTCTCTTCACTTCGTTTATTATCTTCTGCGCCCGTTCCGCCTGATGAAGGAATATGGAGGGCGGCTGTTCACTCGTCCGAAAAGATGAGTCACCCGAGGGTTTCAATAATCTGGTTGATCGTCTCGCCGAGTCGATCCAGTCTTGCCGGTCTGTAGAGATTCCATAAGGGTATGCTGCCCGCCAGCCTGACCACGCGCAGAAAAGAGCGAC
>CAZPQE010000505.1:0-4856 GCA_964588615.1 uncultured Clostridia bacterium
GCACTTTCTCGACCACCCGCTCCTTAGGCTCGGCTCGGCCATAATGCCTTGTCATAGAACAGTGACTTCCCATCTCGAAGGGGTGGTCAGGGCGAAACAAAAACCCTACATTCCGGTGGTGTTATCCCGCCAGGAGATAGAAGCGATCATTCAGCATTTGCCGCCGCCTTATGATCTGGCGGTGAAATTGTTGTATGGCTGCGGGCTGCGGCTTTCAGAATGTTTGAACCTTCGCGTTCAATGTTTCAATTTCGATGCGAAGGTTCTGACCATTCACGACGGCAAGGGAGGAAAAGACCGGACTGTGCCGCTGCCTGAAACGATACTGCCCGAACTCCGCGCGCAGATTGAAAGGTTGAAACGCCTTCACCAACAGGACATGGGCCGGAACTATGCGGGAGTGTTCCTGGCCAACGCATTGGAGAGAAAGTATAAGAACGCGCCAAAGGATTTTATCTGGCAGTTGCTCTTCCCGGCAAAACAACTGACGCTTATGCAGAAGACAGACGAATATCGGCGGTATCATCTGCACGAAACATATATGCAAAAAGCGATCGATGAGGCGGTTGGGAAAGCCGGAATCTATAAGCGCGTGTCCGCCCATACGTTTCGCCATAGCTTTGCGAGCCACCTGCTTCAGGCCAATTATGACATAAGAACGATTCAGGAGTTGCTCGGCCACAGCGATCTAAAAACCACCATGATCTATACCCACACGGTCAAGAGCGTCACCGTCAAGGAAGCCAGAAGCCCGCTCGATTTCTGATGTTTTCCCGGCGCTTGCGGGATAGAAGTATCTCTCACTCATCACTTGAATCCGCGCGATCAGAAGGCATCGAGGTACTTCAATCCCGATCCGGTGTTGAACAGCACGACCCTCTCATCGCGACTGACCGCTCCGCTTTCGATCAATCGCGCAAGCGCAGGCAGGCAGGCCGCACCTTCCGGGGCTACGAATATCCCTTCTGCCGACCCTATCTCTTTGACCGCCGCAATCAGTTCCTCATCGCTCACCGCGATTGCCGCGCCGCCGCTCTTTCTCAAAATGTCGAGCATCAGAAAATCGCCTATCGCTCGCGGGACTCTGAGTCCTGACGCTACGGTGTGAGGATCTTTAATTTCATCGGCTGATGATGCGCCTGCCGCGAATGCCCGCACGATCGGCGCGCAACCTTCGGCCTGAACCGTTATCATTCGCGGACGCTGACTCCCTATCCATCCCATCTGCTCCATCTCGTCGAACGCTTTCCACATCCCTATCAATCCTGTTCCTCCTCCCGTCGGGTAAAGGATCACATCGGGCAGATGCCATTCGAAATGTTCGGCTAGTTCGTAGCCCATCGTCTTCTTGCCCTCGATGCGGTAGGGTTCTTTCAAAGTCGATAGGTCGAACCATCCTTCAGCTTCCCTGCGCTCCGCGACCAGGCGACCGCAATCGGTTATCACCCCATCGACGAGAGTCACATGCGCGCCCGTCTGACGGCATTCGACGATGTTGGCTCGCGGCGTGTCTGCGGGCATGAAGATGTGCGCTTCGAGTCCTGCGAGCGCGGCATAAGCGGCAAGAGCGCCTGCCGCATTTCCTGCCGAAGGAACGGCGAGTTTCCGCGCGCCCAGTTCTCTGGCCATCGAAACCGCTACGGCCATGCCCCGCGCCTTGAATGACGCCGTAGGGTTGAGCGACTCGTCTTTTATATAAAGCTGACTCATTCCAAGCGCCGCTCCGAGTCGGTCGGCTCTTATGAGCGGGGTCATCCCTTCGCCTAGCGTGAGGCGGTTCTCCTGCCGCTCTACAGGAAGGACTTCGCTATAACGCCACAGGTTGCATTCTCGGGTGAGGAGCGAGAAGCGGGTCAATGTTTCCTGCGCTCGCTCAAGATCGTAAGCCACCAGAAGCGGCTTGCCGCATTCGCAGAGGTTGAGCAACTGATGGCGTTCATATTCTTTCGCACACGATGAGCAGTAGAGATGAGTGACGTTCAAATCGTTTCTCCTTCAATGTACAGCAGGCTGGCAGCCTGCTGCTGTTCAATTATTCATGCTTTCAGAGCGTCAACAATCAGCTTGCTGCACTTCCCTGACTCCGGTTTCGATATTGGAATCCAAGAGTGTACACAGGCATCGAGCAACGGGCAATGGCTGAACACCCTTCATAGTCCAGCTTGAAACACTTCGCATCCGGTTGCTAAGATGGCCAGTCGCTCTTGAGCCGCGAAAGGATTCAGAGCGCGGATGGATCAGGTAAGGAGTTCGAGATGGCGGGTTTTTTCAAGGTTGCCAGCGTCAGCGACATCCCTTCAGGCGAGGGTCGGGTCATCGAGGTCGGCGACCGGACGATTGCGCTCTTCAATGTCAACGGAGAGTTCCATGCAATCGATAACACCTGCGGGCATAGAGGCGGGCCGCTGGGCGACGGCTACTGCGACCCCAGGAACCTGACCGTTCAATGCCCCTGGCACGGATGGGTCTACAGCCTGGTGACCGGCGTCTCTTCGACCAACCCCGATGCGCGGGTCGAGAAATTCGAAGTGATGGTCGAAGGCGATGAGGTGAAGCTTTCGCTCGACTGAAAGAATCAGGAGGTTGGCATGTCGCTGCGCAACAACCTGAGAAGGATGAAATTTTAAAGCATCAGCAGGCTGCCAGCCTGCTGTACCCTTTCTGAGGAGTCTCCATGTCGCTGCGCGACTCCCTGAAAGGATGAAAATTTGAAGAACCAGCAGGCTGGCAGCCTGCTGCACCTTTTCTGAGGAGGCATTTTTTCGATTGAGTTCAAATACAGAATATGATGTGACGGTCATCGGCGCGGGGCCGGGCGGTTATGTCGCTGCCATCCGGTCGGCGCAGCTCGGTTTGAAAACAGCCATCGTGGAAAAAGACAAGAACCTCGGCGGAACCTGCCTGCTCAGAGGGTGCATCCCTACCAAAGCCCTGCTTCACACAGCAGACGTGCTCGATGAAATGAAGCACGCCAAAGCTATTGGAGTGGTGACGGAGGGCGTCTCGCTGGATTTCAACCAGGCCCAGAAGAACAACGGCAAGGTCGTTCTCAAGCTGGCAAAGGGCGTCGAGTTTTTGATGAAAAAAAACAAGATCGATGTCTTGAAGGGAACCGCCCGGCTTGAGAGACCGACCCGAATCAGCATTCGGGGCGCCGATGAAACGGTTCAACAGATTTCAACCCGTCACATCATCATCGCCACAGGCTCAGTGCCTCGTTCCCTTCCCGGCCTCGATATCGATGGAAGGTATATCATCACCAGCGATGAGATTCTGGAACTCAACGAGATTCCCAAATCGCTCATCGTCCTCGGCGCGGGCGCGGTCGGCGTGGAGTTCGCTTCGATGTTCTCGCGCTTCGGCTCTGACGTGACAATTCTCGAACTCCTCCCCCGGCTGCTTCCCATCGAAGACGAAGAGATCAGCGCCGAGCTTGCAAAGTCGTTCAAGAAGCAGGGCATCAAGTTTTTCACCAGCGCAAACTACAAATCCGCATCGGTCGAAGAGGGCGTGGTTCGCGTGACGGCTCGCATAGCGGATCAGGATCGAGAGTTCACAGCCGAAAAATTCCTCGTCGCTGTAGGCCGCCGCGCTTACACCGACGGGCTGGGACTTGAAAACACTCGGGTGAAGCTTGAGCGCGGATACATCAAGACCGATCAGTTCATGCGCACCGACGAGCCTGACATCTTCGCCATCGGCGATGTGGTTCCTACGCCCTGGCTCGCTCACGTTGCGTCTTCCGAGGGGATACTGGCCGTCGAAGCCATCGCAGGCAAAAACCCGCGCCCGATCAACTATGATCGCGTGCCCGGCTGCACTTACTGCCAGCCTGAAGTCGCAAGCTGCGGGCTGACTGAAGCAAAAGCCCGCGAGCGCGGATACGATGTCAAAGTGGGCCGATTCCCGATCACTGTCATCGCCAAAGCGCAGATACTCGGCGCGACCGAAGGGATGGTCAAAATAGTCAGCGACGCCCGTTATGATGAATTCCTCGGCATGCACATCATCGGCCCGCACGCGACAGAGTTGATAGCAGAAGCAGGCGTCGCGTTGCAGATGGAAGCGACGGTCGAAGAACTCATTCACACCATGCACGCCCATCCGACCGTAGCTGAAGCCATGCACGAAGCCGCCGAGGATGCGCACGGACAGGTGATTCATGTATAGAAGTCGAGAGTCTGGAGTCCGGAGTCGAGAGTCAGACTCCAGGCTCCAGACTCCAGACCCCAGACTCTCTATGACCAAAGAACAACTGCTCGAACTTTATTACTACCTGTGGATCACGCGCTCGCTTGAGGAGAAGCTGGAAAACCTGCTCAAGCAGGGCAAGATCAAGGGCGGTCTGTTCCGCTCACTCGGCCAGGAAGCCACAGCCGTAGGGTCAGCCTACGCGCTTGAGAGCGGAGACATACTCTCGCCGCTCACCCGCGACATGGGCGCGATGATGGTCAAGGGCGCCCTTCCGCGCGAGGTCTTTTCATCTTATCTGGCGCGAGCTTCGAGCCCCAATCGCGGGCGCGATCAGAACATTCACTACACCGACCTTGAGCGCGGGTTCATCGGCACGGTCAGCCCGCTCGGAACGCTCGTCTCGGTGATGAACGGCGTGGTACTAGCAGCAAGGATGCAGGGCAAAAAGACGGTCGGCATGGTATACATCGGCGATGGAGCCACAAGCACCGGCGCTTTTCATGAGGCCATGAATTTCGCAGCCGTGCAGAACCTCCCGCTCGTCATCGTAGGCGAGAGCAACGCTTACGCCTATTCGACTCCCACGAGCAGGCAGATGCGAATCGCAAACCTCGCCGACCGCGCAAAGGCTTACGGGATGCCCAGCGAGATAGTCGATGGCA
>CAZPQE010000506.1:0-1762 GCA_964588615.1 uncultured Clostridia bacterium
GAAGAGAGTCACGACGGCTTTGAACACATCGACGATTCGAATGGCGAGCTTGGCGATTTTTTTTCAGATGCGGGAGAGGCTCTGGCCGAAGTGATATTGAGCCTCGATCTTGATGAAGACAGACGCGAAGACGTCCTCAGCGATCTGGATGATCTGAACGAGGAACTCAGCGATTACGGAGTCGATGGTCTGGAAGTAGCCATCGCTGCGGCGAAATACGGATGGGGCGAGATGTCGGGTAAAGAGATGTATCGATCCGACGATGATGATTATGAAGACGAATGGGAGGATGAAGATGAAATGGATTTCGAGGGGGGCTACTCTCATCTTTCGTCAGGGTCGGATGCCTCTATCGCCGGAGTTTTGACGCGCGTCAAACTCAACATCCTTGACCGAAAGGGGCGCGTAGAAGATTATCTCGCGCTGTGTTTGAAGAGCGGCGCGCATCTGCGCTACTCCGTGAAGCTGTGCGAGATGGATCGGGCGAAGGAAGCCGTCTCGCATGCGCTCAAGCACCTGGCCGATTCCAGAGAAGCTTTATCGCTGGCGCAGCGTTTGAGCGAGATGGGCCGCGTCGAAGAAGCCATACGTATAGGCGAGCGCGGCTTGAAGCTCGACGGGTATAAAACGGCGCTCGGCGAATGGCTCGGCCCTCTGGAAGAAGCCGAGGGGCGAGCGTCTCAGGCTCTCGAAGCGTGGCTCGCGGCTTTCGGCGCGAGTCCCAAACTCGAAACCTACAAAACGATCAAGCGACTGGCCTCCTCGCGCTGAAACAAATTGAAGCCCGAAGTTTTCGCTGCTATGGAGAAGCATTACAGCAAACAACCGTTGGCTGAAGTGTTGCTCTTTGAGGAGGAGTGGGACGAAGCCATCAAGGTAGCAGACAAGAATGCCGGAGATTATAGCCTCGTGGGGACGGTGGCGGACGCGCTGATCGATCATCGCCCGCAGTGGGTGATTCGCGCCAGCATCCGTCAGGCGGAAAAATTGATCGAGCCTACGAAGAGCAACCTCTATCCGATCGCTGCCGACTGGCTGAGGAGAGCCAAAGCCGCATACACGAAGCTTGGGCAAAAAGATGAGTGGCAGAGACGGCTTCAGAAATTCAAAGACGATTACAAACGGCGGCCAGCGTTGCAGGCTCAGTTGAAGAAGCTGTGAATAAACAGGCAGACGCCGAATCCCATTGATCGACCACAGATAGAATCGAGCGACCGCAAAGCGAATCAACTCACGATTGAGTACCTGCGAATGTCCGGCTCTGCCGACACCAGGTCAGGAACTTTTCTGAGAGCTTCCCTGATGTGTTCGGTCTCAAGGTGCGCGTCGAGCGCCGCGTCGCTCTCCCATTCTTCGACGAACGTCAGATCGGTCGGGTCCTGATTGTTTTGCAACAACTCATAGCTGATGCATCCCGCCTCTTTGCGCGTAGGCTCGATCAGTCCGGCGAGCAGCGAGCGCAGTTCGTCTACTTTGTCCGCGCGAGCGATGATTCTTGCAACCACTCTCAACATATCAGCCATCCTCTCTCTTCGATCAACGATTTGATTTCCGCAGTCATCGACGGAGCGATTTCGGAATCCGACCCAGTAGTTTTTTCAACTCCTCCGCGTCGGACATCCTTATGATATCGGCGTAGAGCTTTCGCAGCCGAGCAGGGTCTTTGATCCGTTTGACCTGTTCGCTCGCATCGACTTGAGGGAATCGCTCGCCGACGAATAACAAGATGGCCTCCGCTATCCCTTCAGCCTTTCCCTCCTTG
>CAZPQE010000506.1:1862-4828 GCA_964588615.1 uncultured Clostridia bacterium
CGGCCTTCCTTGCGGCCTTCCTTGCGGCCTTCCTTGCGGCCTTCCTTGCGGCCTTCCTTGCGGCCTTTCTGAAGACCTTCCTGAAGACCTTTCTTCATTCCTTCATTGATGCCTTCTTCCATGAAGTACTCGTACATGCTCGATGCTTTCAGTTGTTCCAGTGGTATCATACCTCGCCTCACTACCAACTCAAGAATGTCCTCGCGATTATACCTCAGCCCTCCCAACACGATGAAGTGCAAACTCAGGTCGCGTTGTTGCTGCTCGTTTGCGACTCCACGAAGTCGAGCCGCGGCTTCTTCTACCTCTGCGCTCCCTCCTCGCATCAACGGCACGAAGGGCAACAGATTTTCTCGCTTTGTAGCAAGCGCGCCTGCGGCTGAGTGCTGCCATAATTTGACCAGATGATAATGCGCGCTGATCTGTATGTCTCCGGCTTCGATCCTTCCTACAGTCGGAGCCTTTGCTGGCAGATTGACATTCGTCAGCAACAGAACATAGCTGCGCACGGAGAGGCGATAAGTCATCCACAGTCGCGCGCCGTACTCGGCCATCCGCTCAGGGATGAGCGGGTCGTAGATGGTCTGAGCTTCGACGTGAGCGATCCACTCTTCGCCCTCGGCGCGGACGAGATAAGGCTGATCGGGAAGCAGCGTGGATACGCTCAACTCTCGCGGCAGCAATTCGATTTGAGCCTTATCCGAAGGCCGGAGACACCCGATCAGGATGAGCAGAGATTCGGGGTCTTGCTCGGCCAGGTACTTGAAAGCCTGATCGTAAGGTTTCGCGCTCATGGCCTAAACTATGAATGAGGATTCCATAAAGATGCAAAGCAAGAGATGCTTTGATAGAATCACACCGTTCGATAACTGCGAAACGGGAGATGGATATGAGTCCTAATATCGCCCTGATTTCCGGCGCAGTTGCGCTTCTTGCTCTCGTCGTGTCGATATTTGGCGCATCCTGGCTCAATCAGCGCGCCACTCAAAAGCCTGTCGAACAACTGGAAAAAAGATTCGATCAGCGATTGGCCTCAATCGATCAGCGCCTTGATAGAATCGAGCGACAGCTTGAAGCGGTGTTCAAACCCATCCTGCCGCCTTGAACATAATCAATACGGTCCCTCAGCTACGCCTGCACATCCAAAACATCGTATCGAGTTATGATGCCGACGATTCGACCGTACTCTTCTATGAGAAGCGCGGGCGAGTGCTTCAGGTATTTCACCGCCGCCTCGACGTTCACGTCTTCACTAACTACGGGAAAGCCTTTATCCATAGCTTCCGCGACGGGCGAGTTCACAAGATCGCGGTTTTCGAGCAAACGGTTCATCAAACGACTTTCGCGCAATGACCCGACTGAGTTTCCCTCCTCAAGCACAGGCAGTTGCGACAACCCGTAGCTGTTCATCATCTGAAGCGCGTCGCCTACCTTGTGATCGGGAGTGACGAAGACGAGCTTGGGAGTCATATCAGTGGTCTTGAACTGATGAAGCATGCCGATAGTCATCTTCTCGACTCCGAGCATTCGCTTCTCCTTCATCCATTCATCGGACTGAAATTTCGTCAGGTATCGCTCGCCTGTGTCGCAGACGATGAAAACGACTACATCATCTTTGCTCAACTCGCGCGCGACCTGAATGGCGGCCACCGCGTTGGTCCCCGTCGAGCCGCCGCAGAAAATCCCCTCCTCGCGTCCGAGCCTGCGGGCCATCTGAAACGAATCGCGGTCAGTTACATTGATGATCTCATCGATATATTTCATGTGAACATTTTCAGGGATGATCTCCTGCCCGATGCCTTCCACAAGATATGGCGTGGCCTGAAGCAGTTGGCCCGTTTCCTTGTATGTCTTGAACACAGACCCGTAAGGGTCAGCGCCGATCACTCGAATGTTCGGATTCTTTTCTTTCAGGTAACGGCCCGTCCCGCTTATCGTCCCGCCCGTGCCTATGCCTGAGACGAAGTGAGTGATGCGCCCTTCGGTCTGCTCCCAAACTTCGGGGCCAGTCGTCAGATAATGCGATTCGGGGTTGGCCGGATTGCCGTATTGAAAAACGAAGATCGAGTTGGGAGTTTCCTTCGCTATTCGCCGCGCGGTGTTGACATAATGATCGGGCGAATCGGGTTTGGCTGAGACCGGCACGACTATGACATCAGCGCCGAGGGCTTTCAGGTAACGCACTTTTTCGACGGCGCACTTATCGGTCATCACGAAGACCGCTTTGTAGCCTCTCACCGCGCAGACCAGAGCAAGCCCGATTCCGGTGTTGCCGCTCGTTGCTTCGACGACCGTCCCTCCGGGTTTGAGGCGGCCTTCGCGCTCTGCCGCATTGATCATCGAGATGCCTATGCGATCCTTGACCGAGCCTCCGGGGTTGAGCGATTCCATTTTCGCAAGCACCAGAGCCGAGATGCCTCTGGCCAGCTTGTTGAGTTTCACCAGCGGCGTTTTGCCTATAAGTCCTAAAATATTTTGTTCGTAGTTCATCATTTCCTCATTGAAGAAGATGTCAGATGTCAGGTCGGTTTTCGATTGGATGTACGGGCGCGCACATTTTGGAGCGCGTCGACAAGTCGGCGCTTTGGTTAAGAATAATAGCGGTGACAAGTCACCGCACTCCAAAGGCTTCGCTATCTCAATCCCCTACATTCAATCGCAACCCGCTATAGATGTCAGCAGCAGATAATGACCTGCTCTCTCTGACATCTCCTCATGGCTGTTTGAGATCACCCGCCTGAGCCGCGCCCGCGTGAATGGCATTGAACAAAAGCATGAACCCCAGATGCGGCTGTCCGCGAAAAATCACATCGAAACCGAACAGCGCGACTCGTCCCGAACCGATCTTGTATTCGACAGCCGCCGCGCGATTGCGTATCACTTCATCACCAATGATCCATCCTGAAGTCATCGGGTTCTCGTTCGGATAGCGGACGAACGCGCCGCCCTGCAAATCCGAAGACGAA
>CAZPQE010000507.1:0-4817 GCA_964588615.1 uncultured Clostridia bacterium
AGCATTGCGCCGCTTCTGAGAGTGGAAACGAGCGACGCCAGTTTATCCGAGTGCCAGCGGTCGTCGTGATCCGAAAGCGCGACGAGTTCGGCTTCGCGGGGAGCGAGCGTCAGGCATCTTTCGAAGTTGCGATAAAATCCGAGCCTTGAGGGCGACTGGCTCAGAGTGAATCTTTCATCCTGCGAGATGATGTCGCGCATCTGATCGAGCCTGTCACTATTGGAGTTGTCATCGCTTATGACGCAGACCCAGCGCGAATAATTCTGATCGATTATGGACTGGATTTGTCGCGCGAACAGTTCCAGAGGCGGGTTATAAGTCGCCATGCATATTGCAACCAGAGGCTCGTCGCTGATTGTAGACAGATTGCTCTTTGACATTGCGATTCAGTAATTCGCCTTGAGAGTGATTTTGCCCAGATGCTCGATCTTCATGCTGCCGTCGGCAAATGTTGCTTCCAGTTGCAGACTGGCGTCAACTGTTCCTTCTATCTGCGGTATGGCGAGTATAGTCCAGAATCCGCTCCGGTAACTGCGGCCTTTCGAATCGATTCCCGGAAAGTATGCGTCCATCACATCTCGTCTTGCGAGTCGAAATGCTTTCACCCCATGAGGCGTGCCGTTGAGTATGATTTCCAGCCTCCGGATTTTTTTCGTCGTGTGAAAGCACCAGCCCGAAATGTACAGCGCATTGCCTCTCCCGACGATCAATTCCTGCGGGAGAGGCATGTCGAGGCTGAATAAAAAAGATTCGTCCGCTTTCTCTTTTCGAGCCAGCCCCAGCATCCTGTAAAGAGGCAACAGGTATTTATATTTAATACGGCCATAGCGGCTCAACAAGCGCCAGCCCAGAGAAGAAGTGATCTTCGATAGCTGCTGCTCCCTGTCAGAGAGTTGAGCGAGAAGGGATCTTTCCGTCTCTTCTTTTTCCGCGAATCGGCGAGCGAGCGATTCGATTTCTTCCTGTTTAGTCGCTAGAGCGCCTGTCGATATTCTCAAGTTTTCTTCAAGGCGAGATGTCAGGCTTTGTATCTCTTCGGCTTTCTCTTTCGATAAAGACTCCTGAGATTCGACAGCGGAGCCTAAGAGATGGAAGAACTCTCTGATTCGTTGTCGCTCAGGTTCGGAAGCAGTCAACAGTTTTCGCAAAGCGCGGGGCGGCGATTTCCCTACGGCCAGCAGTCCCAATCCATACCCGTGCGTGAAATCGAAATGCGGATAATCGGATTTTAATTCCTGCCAGAGTTGCCAGACTCCGAAGTCGCGTTCACGAACCTCCGTATCATGAAACAGCACGACTCCGCGCTCGCTCATTTTTGGCAGCCAGCTATCGAAGTCCTCCTTGACCGCTTCATAAGTGTGATAACCGTCTATGTGCAGCAGGTCGATGGATTGGTCTTCGAAGAGAGGCAGAGCCTCTTCGAAGCCGCTTCGAATCAACCGGGAAAAGCTGTCGTAGAGCGGGTCGTGATGTTGTTTGAGTTCCTGCAACACCTGTTCGCCGTAGAATCCGTTGTGAGGATCGCCCTGCCAGTTATCGATTGCATAACAGCGGGTATCGATACCGAGAGCATTCACTGCCTGACAGAATGCGCAATACGAGACTCCCGTGAATGTTCCCAACTCGACGAAGGTTTTTGGTCTCACAAGATCGATCAAAAACATCGCGAACGGTATGTGCTGAGTCCAGAAAGAAGGCGCAAGGCGGAGAGGTCGTGAAAGACAAATCGGATGATAGAAAGGATTGATGTCTGGGTTGCTTTCATCCCTTGTCAGGAGTTCTGCCTGCCGGCTCATGTTTTTGGGATTAGTAACCATAGTCTTTGTTCACTCCAACTGGATATCGATCATCTGCGCAGATGATTTGAAAGCGATATCTGTCGGATGATTCTTTATGTCCTGATCAACAACTCGTCTCGCTCGCTGTAATGCGCAGTTATTAGAGAGAAAACGAATGCGCATCTCCTCTCATTAACACCCAACTAAAGCAGGGTGGGTCGCGACGCTCCAGCGTCTTCAACCGTTTCAACGGTTTTGCTGTCGAAAACGGTTGAGGAGATCGTCACACTTACACGCACATCGATGAATCGAAATGTTAATGAGACGGCTCCCTCCCACAACTGAGGAATTACTCGCCTGCTGCGTCAAACTGCCGATCTCTCAATATTCGCTCTTATACTACTATGGCTCCTGCCTTCTATACTATTCAGCTATCGACAGGTGAGGGATACAGGACTGCGAATGAGTTCATAATCGCTTCCCGCGACTCGGACGCGAATCGTGTGCGGCAGCCCGTCTTTGATGATTGCCGGAGTGGGTATGCTGAAGCCATACCTCCCGTTGCCGTAACCTGCATCAACCAGGTCCTGTCGAAAAAGCTCTGCCTGATGAGTCGAAAGCAAAGTCGCGCTGTCCCAAATCTCGACGCTGACATTTGAATCGGGATGAGCCTGATCCCAGGCCCAGCCGGAAATAAACTCGCAACCTATCGAGTCCACCGCGCCCAACAACCAGGGCGTCGCTTCGAGATAAAAATCATTTCCCGGCTCCGCGGTCTTCGCATCGCCGGTTTGCGGAATCTCGAAAATAGCGAAGCTGCCGCTCTCCGATCTGTACAGCAGCGGATACTTCGTGTGATCTATCTCTGATTGCGACTCTCCCATCGCCAGCACATAGCGAGCACCCATGGAGCGCAGAGCCGCATTGCCGGGTGAAATACCGATCCTGACGACATAAGACTGGCTCCCCGTCAGCAATATCCTTTGCTCGCCCCTCTCATAAGCCAGCGTGATATGAGAAAAGTTATTGTAGATGCGTTCGTACTGAAGGGAGGGATCGATCCTTTCCCAGAAAGGCATTTGAGGAGGCCAGTGAACACCGCCTATCGAACGGCCTCCCAGCATCGCAACCAGCACGCTCGGATAATTGCTCCCATAACATACCCAAAGCGGTGCGCCACCGGCTTCCGCATTGAGCCTTTTGATTTGCCGCGCGAGTTCCGATTTATAGATATGATCGAGATTGGTGGAGAGAGGATTGAAGAAACCACCGGCTGCGATAACGGCGGCTGCGAGGATGGCGCAAAAACTCCGCGTTTTGCCCGACAGCATAAGGAACGCCGCCAGTCCGCCCAGAAGCGAGGCGATCAGAATCACGCGGGTTGACGGAAATCCGTTCGTCGCCTGCATCATCTTTCGCCCGACAAGCAGTAAAACGATCGTCATCGCCGCGCTGCCGACTACGGCTTCGAGGTTGAAGCGGCGGGTTTGATCCTCTTTCGACAAGACAAGAGCCTTGACACAAAGTATGATCGAAGCAAGGCCGAGCCCCAGATCAGCCCTCGCAGGCAAAACGTATCGCAACAGAGAGACTTTCGCAAAACCTGCGGTTACACCTATAGTGAGAAACAAAAGAACGCCCGCGATGCAGATGATCAGCATCCACCCGACCGGCCCCAATCCTTTTATCAATCGTCTCGAAACCGGAATGGCCGCGAACACTGCGGGAAACAGGTGATAGAAGGAAGCCGTTTCGGTTTCGTTCAACAGCGCGGGAAATAGCTGACGAACTGTGAAAAAATTGTATACGCCCTTGAAGACCTGCCAGAGGGAATAATCGCCCCCCAAAGAAATTCGTCTGGCGGGATAAATAGTTGCTGCCATCAAATCGAGAGCAGGTCGAAGGCTTGCGATAAATGCTATCGTTATGATCGCTGATAACAGCAGAGCTATTGCCAATGCAAGCGCGCGATATTTCGAGATCGGAAACAGAGCGCGATAGAGCCGGTCTCTAAGGACCAGACCGATGAAGAGAAAAAGAAAAAGATACCCAAGAGCAACCTGCCACGCCGGATACATGCTCATCAGGAAACCGGGTAGAGCAAGGCCGAGCGATATGCCGGATATGATTTGAGTTCTCGGATTACCCGAGCGAAGAATTTGATAGCCGGACAGGCAACTGAGAGCGGCGAAAAAGACTATGTATGCGGGCCACAGCGACCAGCATACGACATACGCGGACGCCGAGAACCAGAATGCGCCGAACGCAGCGATTTTATGATGGCCGTTGAGAATGACGCACAACAGCAGATATAAAACCGTGAAGCAGGAGAAGACATGAAACCACCATTGCCACGCGAGACCTCGCTGCGCGCCGAGGATGAAGTATCCCCATGTGGCTGGTCGGGCCAGAGTGCTGATGTGATTGACCGGGGCGTAAGGGAAGACGAGCATGTTCTGGCCTTCGCAGATGTTCGAGTTCACAACAGGAAACCGAGGAACGTGGGAAAGCTGACTCAATGCCTGCGGAGAGAAGTATACCCATTCGTCAGACCTTATGTTTCGCGCCTGAGCCATCAGCAGTTCGCGCCAGAAATGATTTGACTGGTCATTAGGGATCAGCCGATCAAAAAAATATCCCGAATATGGAGTCTCAGGCGACCACCATGAGGCTGATACAGGAGTCGATGAGCCATGCACGCCGAAAGCTACGAGCAGCAAGAAGAGTCCCCATACCGCGAGCAGAAGCCTTGCTCCGAAGGACAGGCGAGCGATGAAACGAAGAAGCATCTCTGGCAGGGCGATTTTTGGCATCACAAGTGTGAGCGATTCTCTTAGGCTATTCGGTAGTTTGTAAAATCTGCTGCCTGGCTTATCAAGGCCCATTGATCGAACTGCGGAAGCATATCATGGCTCAAAGCAGACTGTGATGTCCATGATGAAATCGTATTGGCGCTCGTAAAATGGAATCTGCCAATTAATGCCTGAAGAGTGTGCAAATAAAAGTTCTTTGAAATGAGGGGGATGGATTAGTAAGCAG
>CAZPQE010000508.1:0-2182 GCA_964588615.1 uncultured Clostridia bacterium
AGCGGAGACAATCAGTGGGCCGCCGAGCTTGCGACTTATCTGATTCGAATCGACCGCGCCGATATGGATGCCCGTCGAGTCAAGGCCGGCGCTTTCCGCAAACTGGGCTACGCGCAAATGAACATCAACTGGCGGAACTGGTATCTGATGTCGGCGCGGGAACTCGAAGGCTCGCTCGACGCCGCGACACTGATGAAGCTGATGAGCCAGGTGTTCAGTTCGCCCGACATCATCGCCGCATTTCCCGCCCGCTCGTGGGTCGAAGGATTCACCACGCGATTGAAGGCTGAAGAGACTCTGGATGTTCGAATGACAGTCGGATTCATTTTTCCCGATGTGAATGAAAGCCACGCGCTGGAGATACGTCGCGGGGTGGCTCAGTTTCACGAACGCCTTCTGGAAAAGACCGACCTGACGATAAGGCTCGACAAGCGCGCGCTCAATCGAATACTGCTCGGAGAGATGAAGCTTGACGAAGCATTGGCTTCAGGCCAGGCCCGCGTCGAGGGAGGAAGCGCGGCGGATGTTCAACGGTTCCTGAGCTACTTCGAACAGCCTTTCGGAAGCGCCATCGAACTGACGTTGCGGTAAGCCAGGCACAAAGAGCCGCCGGTAAGAATTGAGGTCTCTCGCGCTTCATTTCAGCGTTGCGACGAGCGCGCTCGAAATCCTCTTTCACCTTGCGCCGCATTTTTGCGTTGGGATATACTCGCCCACGCAGTTTCGATCTTAATCTGTCATCGCGCCCGCAGGCTGGGCGTTCGGCTTCACTCAAAAGCACAATCAGGCCCCATTGAAATCAGGAGGAGAGACAATGGCCGGGAAGGTTGCAACGCTTGATCGCAGAACTGTCCTGACGGGCGCTTTCGTCATTCTGGCTGTGGCGATGATGTGCATGAGCCAGGACGCTTTCGCGTGGCTTTTGCAGTCGGATTCCATACCGATCATCAACCCGCAAACCGCTTCCTTCGACGCTCGATCAGGCAAGCTCACCATACGGGGCGCGAACTTCGTGTCGGGAGCCACGATCACTCTGGCCAAAACTGACGGCGCAATCGAGCACGGAAAAGTTCGCGTCAAGGGGACGAACAAAATCATCGTCAGCCGTGTCGCTGAAGCCGACCTTGCCGACGGACTCGATGTCACTGTAACGAATCCCGGTGGATTTTCTTCTTCGACCACCCACATCGATGTCGAGATTCAGGACGACGGTCGGTTGAGCGCCGACGACGTGAAGAGGATAATCTCGCAGGCGGTCGCTCAGGCTCAGGCATCGGGCCTCAGGGCCACCATCGCCGTAGTCGATGGCGAAGGAAACGTGCTGGGCGTTTTCAGGATGAATGGAGCGCCTTCGGAAACCCGCGTGGGCGGCCCTCGACGCAGATGCTCTCCGTCGCGCGCGACTCTGCCGCTGCGATGCGGGCTTGAGGGCGTGTTCGTTCCCAACTGCACTGCCGCGATTTCCAAAGCCGTCACCGGCTCTTTCCTTTCGAGCCAGGGCCACGCTTTCAGCACTCGCACGGCCAGCTTCATAGTTCAGGAAAACTTTCCGCCCGCTGTGACCTTCCAGCCGAGCGGCCCGCTCTTCGGCGTGCAGTTTTCGCAACTGCTTTGCAGCGATGTCAACGCGCGGTCTCCGCTCGGACTTTCTGCCGATCCGGGAGGCATACCGCTTTACAAAAACGGAATAAAAGTCGGCGGCGTGGGCATCGAAGGCGACCGCGTCTACGCGCTTGATCTCGATCCCAACGACCGCGATGTGCCTGTTGAAGAACTCGTGGCAGTGGCCGCAGCGCGCGGCTTCGAAGCCCCTTCGGAGATAGCCGGGACTATCATGGTCAACGGCATACAGTTTCCCTACGTCAATGCCGAGATGCCGTCGGCGCTGCCTCTCACTCCATTCAACCAATTGCCCGGCTCAATCGATATCTGTCTCGGACTCGCCCCGGCGCAGATCAGAGGATTCCAGCCGTCGCGGTTCCGCGTCATCACGCTCGATGCTTCGATCCCCGATGGCCGCGTTGATAACCGCTTCTTCCCCTTCCGCGCAGGCTCGGGGCTGACGGCAAGCGAAGTGCGCCAGATACTCGTTCAGGCGGCGCGTCAGGCGTTCCTGACCCGCGCAGCGATTCGCCGGCCCGCCAACGCCATAACCGAAGTCAACATGGCGGTGTGCGACACC
>CAZPQE010000508.1:2192-4797 GCA_964588615.1 uncultured Clostridia bacterium
GGAACGATACTCGGAATTTTCAGCACCATCGATGCGCCGGTGTTCGGCTTCGACGTCTCAGCGCAGAAAGCGCGCACGGCGGCTTTCTTCACCAACTCGAATGCCGCCGCGCGACTGCGCAGCGCGGGCTTCGGCAGATATGTCGATGCGGCCAGAAATGACGGACTCAACCTCGACGGCTCCATCGCATTCAGCGACCGGGGGCAGGGCTTTCTGAGTCGCCCGTTCTTTCCCGACGGCATTCCTGAAACCGAGCGCGGGCCGTTCTCGGTCGATATAGAGGACTTCAGCCCGTTCAACGACGGATTGCAACTGGATTTGATACTCGATGAGTACTTCGGAAATATTTTGAGAGGCATCGGAGGAGATGGCGCGGCGCTCACTAACGCGCTGACCTCTCCGTGTCCGACGCTTCCGGCCATAGCCAATGGCATTCAGATATTTGCCGGCAGCGTGCCGCTCTTCAAGAACGGTCGCTTCGTCGGAGCCATCGGGGTCAGCGGCGACGGAATCGATCAGGACGATCTCATAGCCGCGTTCGGCAGCGCGGGGTTCGAATCGCCTGAAGAGATGCGCACTGATCGCTTCTTCGTGCGCGGCATCCGTTTGCCCTTCGTCAAATTTCCGCGACACCCGAATCGATGATAAGGCAAAAGTAAAAAGGCAAAAGGCAAAAGTGGGCACTCGCCTTTCTCACTAAACTTCCTGCTCAAAAACCGGGAGATTCCGACCCTGCTTCGCGGAGGAATCGCGCGAGCGCATTGCCTGTCACCGTCCGGCGATAATGCTCCGTCGAGCGAATGTCAGTGATCGGGCTGACTTCCTGAGAGATTGATCGTCGAGCTTGTTCGATCAACTCTGCTGTGATCGGTTTGTTTGAGAGAATCGCTTCCGTCCTGTAAGCGCGCACGATGGTAGGCGCGACGCTTCCAACCCCGATATTGATCCATTCGATTTTTTCGTTTTCCATCTTCGCTCTGACAGCCATCACGACTTTCGAGATAGCCTGCGATTGTCGCGTGCCTACCTTGCGAAAGAAATCGCGCTCGCCGTCTCTGAGTTTCGGAATGCGAATCGAAATCACCAACTCATCCGGTTCAAGCACGGTTTGACGATAGGCAGTGTAGAACTGATTAAAGCTGACCCGACGCAATCCGCGCAGGCTTCCGATTTCGAGTTCGGCTTCATAAACGGCAAGCACAGGAAGCGAATCTCCGGCAGGCGAAGCGTTGACTATGTTGCCGCCGAGCGTGCCGCGATTCTGAATTTGAACAGCGCCGATGGTGCGCGAAGCGGCGACGAGCGCGGGCGCGTGTTTTTGAATGAGCGAAGACCGAATCAGTTGAGTTTATGTCGTAAGCGCGCCGATGCGCAGCGCGTCGCCGTCATCTTCGATGCCGCGAAGTTCATTGACGCGCCAGATGTCGAGGAACTCTGCGGCGTCGAGCCCGCCAGCGTTCAAAAGCACCATCAGATCGGTTCCGCCCGCGATCACTTTCAAGGCCGCGCCGCGCTCGGCAAGCAACTGAAAAGCTTCATCAAGCGTGCGCGGAGAATGCGCTGTCAGTTTGCAGACCATAAGGATCCTGTTTCAGTCTTCCACCCGCGAGTTCGATCTGTTGACCCACCACGCCATGAAGAAAGCTCTGAAAGAGCGAAATTCAATAGCCTGGGCCAGCGACCCAGGAAGAAGCGTCACAGTTAGGACATCAAGCCCTGAAAGGGCGGAATAACGGCAATGATTTATCACGCCCTTACAGGGCTTTCGTTGACAAATGGCTGGCGTACCCGGCGCGTTGCACCGGGCTATAGAATCTCGCCCTTTCAGGGCTGAAGCTGATGCGGCATTTCTCAAACTCTGACCTTTTCACTCATTTGCGAACCGCTCTAACGCCTAATCGATGCTTTCTCGATTGCATCGATTATTTTCACGTAGCCGGTGCATCGGCACAGATTTCCTGCGATGGCTTCCCGGATTTCCTCCCGCGTCGGATTTGCGTTCGAGTCGAGCAATGCGCGGGCGGCTATGAGCATGCCCGGAGTGCAGATGCCGCACTGCGCGCCGCCGCACTCAAGAAAAGCCTGTTGCAGCGGGTCTAATCTTTCATCCCGCGCAAGCCCTTCGACCGTCGTGATGCTCGTCCCGTCGGCCTGACAGACCGGGACGAGGCAGGAGTTGACCACCTCGCCATCGATTATCACCGAGCAGGCTCCGCATTCTCCCTCGCCGCATCCCTCTTTCGCGCCGGTCAGCCTCAAATCCTCGCGCAGCACATCGAGCAGCCGTCTGAGGGGCGGAGAATCGACTTCGCGCGTGGTGTCGTTGATCTTGAATCGAATCATCATTCGTGTTTATGAAGAGAGCGCATAATTCGAAAAGGGGAGTCCTGAAGCGTGATTTGTCGAAGCTTTGCTTCCGCGTCAGACCAAAGCGGGGACAAGTCCCCGCACTCCAAAGATGCCTGATTTTTCAAAGAATCGTTCTCCCGCTTTTGCCTTTTGCCTTTTTACTTTTGCC
Organism: uncultured Clostridia bacterium; assembly: GCA_964588615.1. Taxonomy (GTDB): domain Bacteria; phylum Acidobacteriota; class Blastocatellia; order UBA7656; family UBA7656; genus UBA7656. Next base: position 4,711 of record CAZPQE010000508.1, read on the forward strand.
TTGCTCCGCTCTCCAGAGCCGCCATCAATCGCTCCGGCGTGACCGGGATTTCGGAGATGAAAGCTCCGGTGGCATAGAACACAGCGG
>CAZPQE010000509.1:0-4754 GCA_964588615.1 uncultured Clostridia bacterium
CTCGCGCACCGAACGCGGACTCGAACAACAGAGAATTTTTCGCGAAGAAGGCGTAGACCTTTCGCGGGTCATCATAGGCCATTCGGGCGACACCACCGATATCGCCTATCTCGAACGGCTCATCTCCGACGGCTCTTACATAGGGATGGATCGCTTCGGCATAGACACTCTGCTTTCATTCGAAGATCGGGTCGAGACCGTCGCTCGCATGTGCGAGCGCGGACACGCAGACAAAATGGTTCTGTCGCAGGATGCGGCGTGCTTTAACGACTGGCTGCCCGAAGCCGCGCTTTCTGCGGTCATTCCGAACTGGCACTATCTGCACATTCACAACGATGTCCTGCCCGCTTTGAAACGAAGAGGCGTGACCGACGAGCAAATCAAACGGATGCTCATCGATAACCCTCGCCAAATTTTCGAGCGACAGGGCGGCTATTGAAAAGTAAAAAGGCAAAATGAAAAAGGAAGAAACCATCGCAGCCAATATGGGGTTCAGTAAAATGTTTTCGCTCGTAGTCCCGGCTTCAGATGGAAATTTCATCGGCCGAGACTTCTGCCTCAAGGCGGGACTACGAGCTAAAATTTATAGCCCTTTCAAGCGCGAAGAGTTTTTGCCTTTTGCCTTTTGCCCTCTGCCTTAAAACCCATGTCCGATCATCGTCACGAACACAAACACTCTTACGGCAGCAGCAAGCGGCGGCTCAGTCTGGTGCTGGCTCTGACGGTCACTTACATGTTCGCTGAGGCTATCGGCGGGTATGTGACCAATTCGCTCGCGCTGCTTTCCGACGCCGGCCACATGCTGTCGGATGTTGCCGCGCTTCTGCTCGCGCTGATGGCTCTGTGGTTTTCATCGCGCCCCGTGACGCCGCAAAAAACCTATGGCTATTATCGAACCGAGATACTGGCCGCGCTCGCTAACGGGGTGGCTCTGATCGTCATTTCGATCCTGATTTTTTATGAAGCCCTTGAGCGAATAGAAAACCCTGAGCCTGTGCGCGGATTTCAGATGATGCTGATAGCCACAGGGGGACTCATCATAAACGCCATAAGCGCGTGGTTGTTGAAAGAAGCGACGGAAGAGAATCTCAACGTGCGCGGCGCATTTTTGCACGTGATGGGCGACGCGCTCGGTTCGGTCGGCGCGATAGTGGCGGGGCTGTTGAACTGGCAATGGGGATGGACTCTGGCCGACCCGGCCATGAGCGTCATCATAGGGCTGCTCATCATTTTCAGTTCGTGGCAGATCATTCGTGAATCCGTCAACATCCTGCTCGAAGGCACGCCCTCGCACATAGATATTCAGAAAGTCATCGCTGCCATGCATGAAGTCGAGGGAGTCATAAACGTGCATGACCTTCATGTGTGGGCCATCAGTTCGGGCAAAGAGGCGCTGTCGGCTCATATCACTCTGGAAGCGGGCGCGTCGCATCGCGAGGCGCTTCGCTCGCTTCAACAAAAACTGCTGCACGATTTCAAAATCGGCCACGTCACGCTTCAACTCGAACTGAGCGAAGAAGCCAACAACGAAAACGTCCGCCTGTATCGTATTCTTCCCCGTAGCGAATCAACGGTGAGAGACCGCGCCCACTAGCAATGACACAAACGCCCGACTCTTCATTCCGGTCTCGCTTCGCCGCTTTCATCACTCCCGCCGCGCTGCTTGCCTGCGCGCTCCTGAGCGCGTGGCTTTACTACTGGGCCAGAGACCTGCACCGATTCACTCAATGGATCGGTGCTTACATAAGCCTCTTCATCGGTCAGTTCGCCATCTATCTCGTGGCCTGCTACACGGTTTTTCGCCGCCGCGATCCTCTGTCACCTCGCGCGAGATTCATAACCCTTGCGATCATAGTTTTTTTCGCGGCATTTTTTCGCGCGGAACTCGTGGCTCAGAGACCGTATCTTTCGACCGATATCTATCGCTACATGTGGGACGGGAGAGTGCAGGCGGCAGGCATCAATCCTTATCTTTATGTTCCCAACGCCGAAGAGTTGAAGCCGCTTCGCGACGATAAAATATTTCCTCTCATCAACCGGGGCGATTACGAGCCGACCCCTTACCCGCCGGCGGCTCAGGCCATATTTTTCGTCGTTCACAAACTCTTTCCTCTGAGCGTGACGGCTTTCAAATCAATTATGTCTCTCTTCGATTTGATAACCGCTCTGGCTGTTATGCTGGCGCTTGCGCGTTCGGGGATGAATATGGCGCGAGTGATAATGTTTGCGTGGCATCCGCTTTTGATCTTCGAGAGCGCGCACACCGGCCACATCGAAGCGCCGTTCATAGCCTTTCTCGCACTCGCTCTGCTTGCGTGGACTTATCGACGGCCCGCGCTTGCTGGCGCAGCCGTCGCGCTTGCCGCAATGGTCAAGCTTTATCCGATGTTGCTGCTTCCGGTTTTCTTTTTCAGCGCGGATGATGAAGAAAAAAACTCATGGTTTCCTGTGCGGCTGCGTCGAACGATTTTCAGAAGGCAAAATCTGTGGCTGATGGCAGCCTTCGTGGCAACCATAGTGATTTCCTATCTGCCTTATCTTGACATAGGCGCGCGCGTGTTCAGTTCTTTGCCGGGAGAAGTGCGGGAGGAAGGGTTCATCGAATCGGGCGACAGATATTTTCTGCTCTCTCTTGCGCGCGTCATCTTTCCCGTGCCTGTGAGCGCGTTTCTTTTGCTTGCCGCCGTTGCGCTCCTCGGTTTCGGATTTTGGTTGATGATAAAAGTGAAGCGCGACGCTGCGGACGCGGCTCATGGGGCAGTCGCTTTGATAGGGCTTTACATCGTGATCACCGCGCCGCGCTATCACTGGTATTACGCATGGATTCTTCCTTTTCTGTGCTTCGCGCCGCGACTCGGATGGATTTACCTGAGCGGCGCGGCAGTGCTGCTTTACACGCTCTGGTACATACCGAATGTTTATCCCGAAATGCCCCTGTGGATGGGCGCTACGCTTTACGCGCCGACTCTTCTGTTCGTTTGGTGGAGTTGGTGGAGAAAGAGAAGCGCAAAAGAATTCGCCGCAAACGGATGATCGAAATCAGACAAGGATTCCTTCGAATACTTTCGACAGCGGGCAGGAGAAACCCGCAAGGAGCGGAGTTTCAATAGAGTCCGTTTCATAAAATGTTCCAGCCATCTCAAGCTTTGCCTGATGTCGACGATGGACTTCCGTGAGGCGAGCGCGCCAGTCAACGATCCAGTATTCCTCGACTCCGCGACGTGAATAAAGCGTGAGTTTGGCCTCGCGGTCGCGTCGCTCCTGACGCGCGCCGGGTGAGAGAACTTCTATGACCAGTTCGGGCGCAGAGTGAAGCTTGCCGTCTTCTCTCAGTGCGAGGGCGAGCCGCGAGTTGCTTATCCATATCACATCAGGCGCTACGTCGTCGTCTTCGGCGAATATGATCCCCGGCGCGAGAGTGACCTGACCTGCGTTGTTCGCTTTGCTCCAGGTTGAAAGCAGGTGGACGATGTTCGTGCAAACGAGTTGATGAAAATAATGCGGTTGTCTGGACACATACAATTCTCCATCGATTATTTCGTACAGCTTCCCGTCTTCGGGAAAGGCTTCGAGATGGGCGGAAGTGAATCGCAGTGAAGTAGTCATCAGGTCTCCTTTTTCGGACTGAAGTATATCACATATTCGACTCGATTCACTCCACACTGAAATCTATCTCCTGACGCACCACGCGGCGGCTCTCTTTTCGTTGCAGGCTCCTGCGCTCTGTCCTGTGGAAGCGCGGTAGCGGAGATTGAAAACATAGCTGCAATCACAATGGCAACGCATCTCTTTTTCATGATTTCCTCCGAGGTACAGCAGGATGCCAGCCTGCTGACTTTCCGAATTCAGATCGTCAACAGGCTGCCGGCCTGTTGTACAGGCGGCTCTCATCGCTTCAATTCGCTGAGGGCTTTTTCAATCGCTTCTTTCGCTAAGGAATCAGTTTCTTTACCGAGCGCCTTTTCGAGATGAGGAATGGCAGCCTTATCTTTGAGCCTTGCAAGCGCGCCTGCGGCTTCGGCTCTCGAATAAGGTTCTCTGTCTGCGAGTTGGGGTATGAAATACCCGACGGGGTTTTTCGCACTTGCCGAAAGAGGCGAGATCGCGCCCGATCGGGCGCTGACGGAAAACAATTCCTGCGCGGAAAAAGTGATGAAAGATTCTTCCGCGTCTTTGTGCGTAAGCAGCGCATCGCTTTCAACCATGAGCCGGTCGCCCGACCAGCCTCTTATGTTTATCGTTCCGGGATAAGGATTGACTGAGGCAATCGTCCGGGTTTCGTTTTCCGTAATCAGTTTGGTCAAATCGACGAGGTCGAGAATCGGATGTCCTTCGCCTACAGACAGGATGGCGAGGAAACGACGGTCGAGAGACGGTTTTATTTCCGAAACCTGAACGAGCGAGCTTGGAGACTGTCGCGCTTTCCTGTTCCCGGAAGGCGTAAGGATGAACCAAGTGGTTTCGCCTTCTTCAGCGTTGACGATGCACAGAAAATAATCTTCATTTTGATGGCGAATTCGCTCGATTATGACTCCGCGGTCGCGGAGAGCTTCAATCGTCGTTTTGCTTTGAGAAATCGATTGAAGGGGACAAAACAGAAAAACTGTCAGCGACAGAAAGACAACGAGTTTCCGCATACTGGCACTCCCGGCTGGCAGTGTGAGCGAGGCTGTCGACCGGCTGATTATATCAGCATAGCGACAGATGAGCGCAATCTTTTCAGGTGAGACATCGCACCATCACGACCCGTACCA
>CAZPQE010000510.1:0-4737 GCA_964588615.1 uncultured Clostridia bacterium
TGATGAAAAGCCGAAATCCTGATTTCCGACTCTCGGCCTGCGCTGACCTTTCGCGCAGTGAGGCCGCGCCACGCCTTAGGGCGGCTGCTGCGAAGGCCGTCGGCGCAGGCCGACTTTAAGCCAGTGTCACTGAATCGAGGGCCGAGTTTTTTTGCGGGCGGTGTCGCACCGCGCTCGCTCGCAAGGCGGCATTCACACACTCAGAAAACAGCAGACAGAGGTCAGGCATGAGCGACGATGTGGAGAGCATAAAAGATCAGGCGGATTTGCCTGGAAAGATCGCCGAACTGATGGCTCAGGAAAAATATCCTGAGGCGAAGGAATTACTCGACCGCCGCCTGAGCGATTACCCCGGTGATGGAGAGACTCATCTTCTTCTTGCGAAGATTTATCTCAAGGGCGGCGATGGCATACGGGACAAGGAGAAGGCTCTTTCGCATGCCGCCATCTATCTTGAGATTGCCGGAGACAGGGATGCTGAGGCGCTCAAAAGCCTGAGCGAAGACCTCGGAGCGGACGCGCCAGAGCAGGGAGTGCTGTGTCTCGAACGGCTCTATGCGCTGGCGAAGAAGGACGAAGAAAAAAAAAGCGGCGACCCAACTCATAACCGAGTATAGAAAGAAATTCGGGATCGGACAGCTATGGCAGTTCTATGACCTCTCTCGAAATCTGATTTATGAATCGATATCGGTTGAAGACATAAGGCAGAACCTCATCAACGGAACCATCCCCGCTGTGGCAATGTGCAGGAAGAACAGGGTTGGAGAGACCGCAGCCATTCGGGAATCGATAGCCAAAGAAGAGGACCGAATAGAAATACTCTTCCGCCCTCTGGTCTATCACATGAAGATCGGGGCGACTATTTCGGCCATCATCACGGCAGTCATTTCGATAATCGCAGGCTTTATAAACCTTGGATCATACCTCGGCATGGGAGGCTTTCAGACATTCGCCTTTGCTGTTGTCTTTCTGATCATGTTTTTCTCGATGGGAGTCAGCACCAGGAATGCGGGAGGCTGCATTCTTACTATAATCTTCGGAGGGGCTCTGGTCTTGATCTCCGGCGGAAAGATCAACTTCGGATTTCTTGCGGGCTTTTTCATCGGGTTCCCGATAGGCGTGCTGCTGGCTTCACTGATAGGAGCAATCCCCGGAGCCATACTGGGCGCTCTTGTCGGAGTGATTCGCCTGCCCTCTCTCCCCAGGTTGCCACAGCCTTGAGCGAGGCGTCCGAGGGTAGAGAAGATAGTCGAAGTGAAAGAAGTCGTGCTGTCCAAAGCGCAGGAATGAAATTGTAGCTTCTTCAGACCGTCGAAAACGGAGGCAAAAGTAATGACACGAAGAATCTGCGTTGCGTGTCTGTTTCTGATCCATGTGAATGATTTTCACGCCCGGCAGGCGCCCACAACGCCGCCACCCTCGTCGAAGGAAATGTCCGCGAGGCTTCTATCGGTAGCCGCTCCTCCAAAAGTGTTCATCGCCGGGAGCGGAGATGCCGCCGGAAAGTGGCTCGTCCTCGGCCTGGAGTTCACGCCAGCCAAAGAAGGAGAGTCGCTGGAGATAAATCAGATTTCAATCCTCGATGCTTCGTCTGCTGAACAAAAGGTTGCGGCAATCGACGGCGCGAGAAAAGTCGGAGACCGGAACTGGTTTTTGCGAATCGGCGACGTTCCCGGAGTTCTCGAAGGCTGGGCCGCGCTCCGGGAAAAGGGAGGAGCCTACTTCGGAGCGATGTATATCGGGCCGAAAGATGAGCGGATGTTCATCCTGTCCAAAGCCGGACGACTGATACTTCAGAAGCAAGGCCCGATAAAAATGTTTCTGCTGTTTTCAAAGCCAGGCGGCCCGAAACCCTATAAGCTGAAGATCGGAGATAAATTTCAGTTCCCGCTGGTTCTGAGACGCTGAGCGAAGAGGATTCGAAAGGAGTTCAGCGTCCGCCAGCCTGTGAGAGACAATGGCTGGCGCGAGTTTCTTTCTGTTTCAGCGCAGACTTCAGATGTTTCTTTTTATCAGGAGAAAAACATGAACTTGAAAACAGCGACTTTGATCGCTCTCATCGGAGTGTTGTTCCAGACCGCTCTCTGGCTTTGCAGCATCTTCGATCTCTTCAACTTCTCGTCGCCGGTTGCTTTCAAAGTCTATTCGATTGTCAACATATTGCTGTCGAACGGGACGCTGGCCTTGTTCCTGGCAGTTTTGTACAGCAAGCAGGATTGGAAATAGGCAGAAGCGGCGTCTTTCTCAAGGTTGCCATTACTGAGCAGTGAAGCTACATTGTCGAGGCCGACTCGCGCGCCGTCGGATAGAGACCGTCTTCGACATCGGAGGATTTGCTGTGAAACTCTGGCTCACTGTCATAGCCGTATTTTCTCTCATTCCTTTCAACTCAGGCGTCCTGGGCTGCAAAACGCTCACTCACGATAAGCCCCAGGCCGCTTCGCCCTCTGACCCTGACTCCGCTCCCGCTCAATCCTCTGACGCTGAAATCATGCTGGCGGCGGTGGGCGATGTGATGCTCGGTTCTACCTTTCCCGATGAGAGCCTGCTTCCTCCAAACGACGGCGCGAATCTGCTCGATGAAGTCAAACCGATTCTTTCTGCCGCCGACATAGCGTTCGGCAATCTCGAAGGGCCGATGATCGATGGAGGAGCGTCGTCGAAGTGTCCGCCCGGAAGAGCCAACTGCTACGCCTTTCGCGTCCCCACTCGCTACGGGCGTCACCTCAAAGAAGCCGGGTTCGATGTGATGAGTCTGGCCAACAATCACGCGATGGATTTCGGCGCGGAAGGCCGCGCGAGCTCAACACGCACGCTCGACTCTCTGGGTATCGCGCACTCAGGCGCAGTGGGCGACATCGCGCGCCTTACTGTCAAAGGCAAACGCATAGCCCTGATAGCCTTCGCCACTTATCCAACATCGTACAATCTCAACGACCTCGAATCGGCAAAGCGAGTCGTTTCCGAACTCGCAGCGGCAAACGATATCGTAATGGTTTCATTTCACGGTGGGGCCGAAGGATCGACTCGTCAGAGGGTACCCTACGGAGCGGAGGCATTTTTCGGCGAGAATCGTGGCGATTTGAGAAAGTTTTCTCATGCGATGATCGACGCGGGAGTTGATCTTGTAATCGGACACGGACCGCATGTGGTTCGCGGGATGGAAGTCTATCGCAATCGGTTGATCGCTTATTCGCTCGGCAACTTTGCGACTTACGGAAGATTCAGTTTGACCGGCCCGCTGGGTCTTTCATTGGTGCTGAGTGTGAGGCTTGCAATGGACGGGGCTTTCCTGGGAGGCAAGATTCATGCGGTGAAGCAGGAGAAACCGGGCGGCCCGCGACTCGATCCTACGAACGCGGTCATTCCGCTCATCCGTCAGCTATCGGCGGAAGACTTCGGCGCATCGGCAGTGAGAGTGAGCGATGACGGGACGCTGTCATCGCCGTAATACGAAGCGAGAAAGCGCGGATGAAATACTGTCGCAATCAGGCAAGATCATCTTCTGTTTCAGGCTCATCTTCAACGAAGTCCGTAAGCCCAAGCCCTTTTTTTGCAAACACGCGGCGGGCTTTGATGTTTAATATCTCGACGATTCGCGTTCGGTCTTCGACTATTTTGCGGATATCACTGCCATCGAGAAGGATTACGTAGTACCTGCTGTTGTCCGTAACCTGATTGGCATAGTTGACGGCATCAGAAGTGAAGCTCCCCGTAGTGACGAGAGCGATAACATCGGCCTGTGTAAGAAAAGTGATCCCTACTTCCTTGGCAACCGTATCGACATCCACTTTGCCTTTGATGTTTTTGCACTGCATCTGCCAGCGGCTGTAAACGATTTTGTCGGATGCCGCCATTACATCCACTTCCGCTCCGCCTGTAGCCTGATAGCTGCGCAACCGCCACTTGCTGAACCTCAGCCCAAAAGCCTGATTATCCAAACCGCGAACAACTCCAGTGCGATTCCTCTGACATGCTTATCCTTGTTCTCCAGATCGCTGACAACATCTTCGAATTTCCTGTTCAGGTCGGCTGATGTTAGCTCGCTCAAATCTGCGATATCTTCAAGCATCGGCAGCAGCAGTTCGTTCATGCTCTTATCCGTCAACCTGACATCGTGCGGTTTTGCGCCCCGGCCTGTGGTCGTTTTTCTCGTTTCTATGAATCCTGATTCTTCGAGCGGTTCGAGAATTTCTTTAACAAGGTTTTTCGTCGTCAGCCTGATGCTATAAACGCTCCGCGTATGATTGGCGATTTTGTTGGAAGGCGTGAACTCTTCCACGTCGAGACACAGCATTGAAAGGAGAAAGAATTTTTGCTCTGTCGTCAGGCCGTACATTTGATCGATCTGGTCTGCGTCAACATTGAGAAGATCATAAACCACGTCCCAGTTGACTGAGTAGCCGCGCTCTTCGACGACTCCGGCTTTCGAGAGCCAGCCTATCATCGTGCTTATGTATGTGCTGTTGGGCGGAATTTTTATGCCCAGATCGTTCAGTTCTTCTCCGAGGTATTCAAGAGACACATCCTCTCCGCGAGCGCGGATGTTTTCGATCAGCCTGAGCAATGTCAATCCGTATAGCTCCGTCAGTATATGAGCGGCGAATCGCCTGAACATAGTCGCCTCGCCCTCGCTCTCAGCAATATCTATGAGATTGTGCGCAAGAGAGGTTATCGTGTACTGTGTCGCGCCGCGATCTTCATCCGTCTCTATCAGTCTGTATGCTTTCAGAGACA
>CAZPQE010000511.1:0-2758 GCA_964588615.1 uncultured Clostridia bacterium
GACCCGAAACAGAAAGTTCCCAACCGGGATCGAGTAGTCGAACTCGCTTCTCCATTCACAGCCGAAGCGCGCGAACTCTTCAGAACCGAATTCCGCTTCGGCGGAGTTCAATGGACTGAGCGCGGCGACCTGATGATCTGGAGCGAGTTTGATCGCCCCACGCGCAAAGCCCGCACTTACTTTCAGGAGACGCGAGCCGACGCAAAGCCCCGGCTTGTGTTCGATCTGCTTTCGGAAGACCGCTACAACAATCCCGGATCGTTCGAGACCATTCGCAACAAGACCGGGCAGGAGGTGGCTCTTCAATCGAGTGACGGAAAATACCTTTATCTGACCGGGCAGGGCGCAAGCGCGCAGGGCGACCGCCCGTTCCTGAGAAGGCTCGATATTTCGACGCTTCAGACCGAAGAACTCTTCCGCTCTTCCGATCCGCATTACGAATCGGTCACTACCGCGCTCGGCCACGACGCGCGAAAGATAATCACCAGCCGCGAGTCCCCGACTGAACCTCCGAATATTTATCTTCGTGACCTCGACGCGAAAACTTCTCAGGCTCTCACTCAGTTCGCCGACCCGCAGCCCGCGTTCAGAAAAGTCAAAAAGCAGCTTGTGACCTACAAACGCGCAGACGGAATAACGCTGTCCGGCACACTCTACCTGCCGCCTGATTACAAGCAGGGCGAGCGGCGCCCGACTTTCCTGTGGGCTTATCCGAATGAATTCGCATCTGCCGACGCGGCTGGACAGGTTTCAGGCTCGCCGAATCGATTCACTCGCGTCTCAGGCCCTTCGCATCTGTTCCTCGTCCTTCAGGGCTACGTCGTGTTGGACAACGCGGCGATGCCAATACTGGGCGGCGAAAAAGCCAACGACAAATTCGTCGAGCAACTGGTTATGAACGCCGAGGCCGCCATCAATTATCTCTCTGATCTCGGAGTCACCGACCGCGACCGCGTGGGAGTGGGCGGCCATTCCTATGGCGCGTTTATGACAGCAAATCTGCTTGCGCACTCTGACCTTTTCCGCGCAGGCATAGCGCGAAGCGGAGCCTATAACCGGACGCTCACGCCGTTTCAGTTTCAGAACGAGCGGCGAAGTTTCTGGGAAGCGCCCGAAGTTTATTCGCGGATGTCGCCGTTCTTTCACGCAAACAAAATCAACGAGCCGATCCTCCTGATTCACGGCGAAGCGGACAACAACTCAGGCACGTTCCCGATTCAGTCCGAACGAATGTATCACGCGCTCAAAGGATTGGGGCGCACGTCGAGGTATGTGACGCTGCCGATGGAATCGCACGGTTATGCGGCGCGCGAATCGGTGCTGCACACGCTTTACGAGATGATCAACTGGATGGATCGGCATGTGAAGAACGCCGCCCCATCGCAGGCCAGCCGGTAGGCGTCGAGAGTCGAGATATGCGACTGTGGCTGTCGAAGAACAGCGAAGTGCCGCTGCGCCAGCAACTCACAGCGCAGATCGTGCTCGGCATAGTGAGCGGCGATTTGAAAGCGGGCCAGAAGCTCCCTTCGACCAGAGAACTGGCCCGCCGCTATCGCATACACTCGAACACGGTCAGCGCAGCTTACAACGAACTGGCCCGCCGCCGATGGGTGGAGTTTCGACGCGGAAGCGGCATCTATGTCCGCAAGCTCGACTCGAACACTCAACTCGACTCTCAACTCGAACTCGATCAGATGATCTCGATTTTTCTGCGAGTGGCCCGCGAGCGGGGCTACTCGCTCAGGGAGGTATCGACGCGCGTTCGCTACTGGCTCGAATTCCAGCCGCCCGATCATTTTCTGGTCATTGAGCCTAACGACGATCTCCGTAAGATTCTGGTAGCTGAGATAGAAGAAGCGGTCGGCTTTCCCGCCGTCGGAACCCGGATCGAAGAGTGCGCCAACACGGACTTGCAGGCGGGCGCGGCTCCGGTCGCGCTGCTCTGGCATGCGGAAGCAATTCGAGCCGCGCTTCCTTCCGACGCTGTGCTGATTCTGCTCAACACGCGAAGCGTTCCCTCATCGCTCGAAGGCGAGCGGCGTCCTCCCCGTGATCGCCTCATCACAGTGGTTTCGCACTGGGCGGATTTTCTGCGCTGGGCTTACGCGATACTGGTTGCAGCCGGAGTCGATGCCGACGCGCTGAGTCTGCGCGACACCAATGAAGCGGGATGGAAGAAAGGACTGGCCGCAAGCCTTTACGTCATCACTGACGCGCTTACGGCGCGTGAACTGCCAAGAGGTTGCAACACCCGCGTGTTTCGCATCATCGCTGATTCATCGATAGAAGAGTTGAAAAAGTACAAGGAGTTCGTGCAAAAACCGGCGACCTGATCGCCACAACCACACACGACGCGCAACTGAAAGAGAGCGGCATTGCCCGCGCCATCAGCCCGGTGCTAGAATCTGCCGCCATCGTTGATAGTGGCGCTCTATCAACGTCATCATCGTCTTCTTCCATCAAGCATCAGGAGACTCACATGCACAAAAGGTTGCTGTCGAAGATCATCTTTCTTGCGACTATCTGTCTGGTCAGCCTCGCCTCTCATACGGGAAGCGCCTCAGGGCTTGACCCCATCATCTACTCGGTCAGGTTCTTGCCTGAAGCTCACACTGCCCAAGTGGAAGTCACAGTACCCACAGGCAATCGAGCGTCAATCGAGATGATGATGGCCGTGTGGTCGCCTGGATTCTATCGCGTCGAGGATTATGCCAATCGCGTACAGAACCTTTCAGCGCGGACAGCGGAAGGCAAGCCT
>CAZPQE010000511.1:2768-4721 GCA_964588615.1 uncultured Clostridia bacterium
GGCCGCGGAAGCGACCTCCTCCCACACCCCGCCCTCGAAGTGGAGCAGGCGCGCAAAAACAGATGGCGGATAGCCACCGGCGGAAAGCCGAAGGTCATCCTTTCCTACCGTCTCTTATGCAATCAGAGATCGGTCACTACCAACTGGGTCGGAGACGATCTTATGGTCTTGAACCCGGCAGCGGCATTCATCACGCCGGTCGAGCAGACTGGTCGCCCCGTGGAAGTGAGGCTCGAACTGGCGACTGGTTGGAAGCAGTCGATGACCTCGCTCGACGCGGCCCCCGACGGATTTGCCAATCACTATCGAGCAGAGGATTACGACACGCTGGTCGATTCGCCGATCATCGCCGGAAACCTGAGCGTTCAGGAGTTCGAGGTCGCTGGCGGCCGTCATTACATTGCCAGCGCAGGTGAAGCAGGTCAGTGGGATAGTCAGCGCGCGGCCCGTGATATTGAAAAGATCGTGCGGGCAACACATCGCTTCTGGGGCTTCCTGCCATTCAGGAGGTACGTCTTCCTCAACGTATTTCGTCAGGGAGGCGGCGGGCTTGAGCATAAGAACTCCACGTTGATTACTACCAACACATCGAGACTCGCAACGCCGCAAGCATATCTGGGCTGGCTGGCATTCGTCAGTCACGAATACTTTCATGCGTTCAACGTCAAGCGATTGCGGCCTGTGGAACTCGGTCCATTCGATTACGAGAATCCGCCGCGCACCAGCGGACTGTGGGTTTCTGAAGGTCTCACGAGTTACTACGGCCAACTGCTCGTCACGCGCGCCGGTCTCAGCGCGTCGCAGGACTTCCTCGCGTGGCTGTCATCGGAGATCGAGCAACTACAAAAGACGCCCGGTCGGCTGGTTCAAACGCTCGAAGAGTCATCCCTCGATGTGTGGAGCACTCCAACTTCCGGGCTGGCTCAGAACGCCAGCGCCACTACGGTCAGCTATTACAGAAAAGGGCCGATAGCAGGATTCCTGCTCGACGCCAGGATTCAACGCGCGACTGGCGGCAGTAAGAGTCTCGATGATGTGATGAGGCTGGCTTACAGGCGATATTCGGGAACGCGCGGGTTTACGGCGGAGCAATTTCGCATGACGGCTGAAGAAGTAGCCGGTGTCAGCCTCAAAGAGTGGTTCAGAAGAGCTATCTCTTCGACCGAAGAACTGGATTATGCCGAGGCGCTCGACTGGTATGGTTTGCGATTCGCGTCATCGGAAGACAGGGCATGGAAACTTGAAACAAGAGCAGGCGCAACAGAGTCTCAAAAGACTCGCCTTAGTAGATTGACAGGAAGCAGTCGATGATTCGAAAAATGCAAAGAGAATTTTGAATTTCACAGGCGACGCAGCATCGCCTGACGGCAGCGAGATGAATAAAGCATCAGTTGTTGTTCTTTTGAGCAGCCCGGCGACGCGCAAACAGAAGCACAGCGAAGATGCTGAGGCTGGCTCCCACGCCCGCCGTAGTCGCGCCCGACGAGTCGAAGATTTTGCGCTCGGCCACCTGGAACATCTCTTACGCCTTGTCGCGCTTCGAAGCCACTCAGACCGATCAGGCGTTCGCGCTCGATGCCTTGGGCAACGATTGCGTCACCTGTCTCTATGGGCCGGTGAGCGTAGACCGCACGCATCAGTTGACCTTCAACGCGATGACCGAGCTTGGCTGGGGCGTGAGAGTCAACGCCATAGCGCGCATAGGGACGGCTGTTCCGGTGACGCTGAGGCTTGAGCCTGCCGGCGCGGGATCGGGCGAGATATTCTTCACCGACCTCGATGGAGACGGGCGCGGAGGCAACGTGATGGTTGGAACGAACCTCGGCGCGTTCGGGCGAGGGATCAAGGGAGCGAAGGAACTCAACCAGGCGATCAACAGCTTCAACCGGGACTTTGCGGGAAGGCTCACTCCGGCTGCGCGCGCGCTCATCGGCGCGGGGTTGTTCACCGAAG
>CAZPQE010000512.1:0-892 GCA_964588615.1 uncultured Clostridia bacterium
GCACAGGGTCGGGCTGCATCGCGGTGACTCTCGCTGTGAACCTTCCCGCCGCCAGCATCCTTGCGACAGACATTTCTCCTTCAGCCCTTGATGTCGCCCGCCGAAACGCCCGTCATCACAAGGTCGATGAGCGCATAGAATTCCTCGAAGGCGATCTGCTTGCGCCTGTTGGCAAACTCCGGGGCGCAATCGATATACTGGCGTCGAACCCGCCTTACGTTCCCACTTCTGATCGGGAATCGCTCCAGCGCGAGGTGCGCGACTGGGAGCCCGAGGTCGCATTATTTGGCGGAGAGGATGGAATCGATTTTTATCGCCGCTTGTTGGAAGAGGGCCGAGAATACATCAAGGCGGGCGGCTGGATGGTGTGCGAGATCGGCTACAGTCAGCTTGAAGCTATCAGCCGCATGATCGATCCGCGCGCGTGGGTTGTCGAAGAAGTGACCCGTGATTTGCAGGGCATTCCGCGCACGCTGACAGTGAGGAAGTTGTAAAGCTCATCAGTCGTCGCCGAGCAGGGCGCGCAGTCGCTGGCCGTCTTCACGCTTCATCGAAGTGAACTCGACTCCCATGCCTATCCCCTGCTGGGCGTGGCGAACCACCCCTTCGGCTTCGATCAGGTATCCGTCGGGAAGGCTGAAGCTCAAAGACAATGGCGTGCCTATGGGCGGAATGGAAGATATGGTATCGATGAAGACGCCGAAGAGATGAATGTCGGATATTCGAGTCTGTGCGCGCACGCCCTGGCCTTCATACTTCAAATCAAGAAGCAACGGTTTGCGAGATGTTCTTCTCCGCTCAAGAATCATAGTAACCTCCGAGTCTCTACAAGATTAGTGTCCGCTGCCTGATGAGTCAAATCAAGAGTAATGCGCAGAACATAAAACGCGAG
>CAZPQE010000512.1:902-4711 GCA_964588615.1 uncultured Clostridia bacterium
GAATCGTTTATGTGCGACAGGCTGCCAAAGTGCTGACGCCCTCAAGGATGACTGTCGCTTGACGGACTCCAGCCTCTCGACATCAGGTTTTTTCAGATGACGTTTCGCATTTTACACGGTACTATCCTTTTTCCAGAACAACTCAGGGAGGATCAATCACAGATGAAATCAGTGAGACGGTTCATTCTTTCGCTCATCGTTCTTGTTGCTTGCTCCGTTTTCGCTGCGGGGCAGGACGCGGCTCAGGTGCTCAGAATATCGGTCGGGTATGGCACGCAGTACAACACGGTGAAAAATTCGCTGGCCGAGGAAAAACGGGTCGAGGTCGAGCGCCTCGGAAAAATGGCTCAGGAAGCCAACGCCGCCCGACGCTACGGCGATGCGGTGAAACATTACCTGCACGCGATGACGCTGATGCGCGGAGCGGAATGGACTCCGGCCCGCGCTCTGTCTGCGGCCCTCACTCTCAAAGTCGACCGCGCCATCGTGGAGCCATCACAAACGGTTCGTTTGCAATTGGGCCAGATGTTCTCGCTCGATGAGAAGATCACTTCGAAACTCAGCGTCGCCGTCGATCTGATTCGAATGCAGGGAGGCGACGTGATCAAAACTCTCAAAACGGTCGAAGCCATCGAGCCTGATTTCATCGCGCATCCGACTGCGATAGAAGTGATCGCGCCTGATGCGGAGCCGGGCAATTATCGCATCTCCGTGACATTGAAAACGGCAGCAGAGCCGATAAGCAGGACGGTGACGGTTCACATCGAGCGCGGGTTGACAGCGCGTTTTGCCGCCGCACGCGACCGCGCAGCCGCAATCGAATCGAAGTTGAGAGCCGGGAAGAAAGACCCTCAGCTTGCCGCGCTGCCTTCGGCTCAATACAGAATCAAATTGTTCGATATGGCTTCGGCCTCGGAGATCAACTTCGATCGCATAAGTTTCAACGATGAGTTGAAAGAGGCGGTCGCCCTCCTCGACGAGCTTGAAGCCGACCGCGATCCTTTCATCGCGCGCCGCGGAGATTTCCGAAAAGCTTACCGCTCGAAGGTCGATGAGACGTTTCAGCCTTATCGAATATTCGTCCCCGCGAGCTACGACGGCTCGAAGCCGTTTCCGCTCGTCATCGCGCTTCACGGGATGGGAGGCGATGAGAACAGCTACTTCGATCAATATCTGCAAGGCGCGTTCAAGACGGAGGCCGAGCGGCGAGGCTACATCGTCGCCTGTCCCAAAGGCCGTCAGCCCGCTTCGATGTACCTCGGCCCGGCAGAGCGCGATGTGATGGACGTGATAGAAGAAGTGCGCCGCGCATATCGAATCGATGCGGATCGAATTTATATGACGGGCCATTCAATGGGCGGATACGGCACGTGGTCGGTGGCCATGAATCACCCGCAGGTGTTTGCCGCGCTCGCCCCGGTAGCGGGCGGCGGAAGCCCGGCTGGCATGTCGAAGATAGCCCACATCCCGCAGCTTGTGATTCACGGCGATGATGACAAGACCGTCCCCGTAGAGCGTTCGCGGGTGATGGTCGAAGCTGCGCGAAAACTCGGCGTCGAAGTGAAATATATCGAGATTCCCAAAGGCGATCATGTGAGCGTCGCCGCGCGGACTTTCAAGGATGTGTACGACTTCTTCGACGCGCATCGCAAGAGCGCCGAGAAAGCAGCAGGCGCGTCGAAGCAGAATTGAAAGCCCATGTGATGTGAATGAATATCGATAGCCACACAGAGCAGGGCGATGGCCGCTTCAATACATCTGAAGCCGGAAACAATTTGCTGCTGCGCCTTCGTGATGTTCCTCTGGAACGCACAGGGAAACGACTGTTTGATGATTTCAGTGCTATCGTTGTTGAGATGACGAGCAGCCCGCGAGGATAGAAAGATGAAGTACAAAGTTATCCTGCACAAGACTGAAGAAGGGTACAGTGTTTCATGTCCAGGTCTTCTCGGATGCTGGTCTCAGGGTGAAACTGAAGGAGAAGCCATTGAGAACATTCGGGACGCGATCAAAGAGTATCTGGCTACTGTTGAAGAGATGTCACGCGATGGCGAAGCGCGCGAAGTGGAAGTGCCAGTTTAGCGATGGCCAAAATACCCGGCATCAATCACCAACAGGCAGTCAAGGCTTTGGAAAAAGCCGGGTTTCGCGTCATCCGTCAGGGCAAGCACATCGTTATGTCGGACGGCGTTCGCATCGTCACGATCCCCAGACACAATCCGGTTCATGCGGTAACGAGGGGCGGAATAGTGCGTGATGCGGGCCTGACAGTCGAGCAATTCAAGAAGCTCTTATGACGGAAGAAAGCGCCGATGCAAAAGCAGAAGGCGCGTCGAAGCAGAATTGAAGGTGAGCGAATGACTTCGCGCCAACAGATTGAAGAGATAGTCAACCGCGAGACGCGGGCGTGGGACACGCAGGATATCGATCTGCTGATGTCGATTTTTCACCCCGACATGGTATGGCCCTGGCCTCCGACTTCTGACGATCACGACCCCGCCCTGTGGGTTCTCGAACTGGGACGATTCAATTATGATCGCTGGCGACGCGGGTGGGCCGATCTGTTTGCTACTCATCGACTGGCGCACAATCGAAGGAAGACAGTTCGCATAGAAGTCTCGCGCGAAGGAGACGGAGCCTTCGCCGTAGTCGATGTCGATACGCTGTGGATTTCGCCCGATGGAAAAGAATTTCACTGGCAGGGGCGGGCGTGCAAGATTTATACGCTTGTGGGCGACGAATGGAAGCTGATCGCTCACACCGGGCTGCTCGATTATGGGCAAAACCCCAGTGAAGCCCGCGCCTTTTGGCCGAACTTCACTGGGGCGAAATCGGAGTGACTGGATTTTCTTTTGGATCGCCACGCATACACTGACGATCTCGTTAATCCTTTCATCCCAACAAGGGTTCAGCATAACATTTCGCCGATTGCTGCTACTGAATTGTCAGCCTGATCCTTGCCTCGCGCCTGCGGCCCGACTGGTCTGCGCCTGTGAACACAAGCTCGTGGTCGCCGACACTCGCGTTGCTTTTTGCCTTCAGCTTGAACTTCGCCTGCTCGCCTGTCGTCGTCTTCGACCCCGGGTTGACCTTGACCTTGATGGCCTTCGTGTCCGGCCCGGTGATGGTGACTTCTCCGTTGAATCCCGCAATGCGGTTGACGTTGATCGTGAGGTTGGTCTTCGCGCCTCGCTGTACGGTTAAAGCCGAGGAACTGGCTGAGAGGGTGAAGTCGGGGATGGTGGGGATTTCGACCGGTGAGATTTTGATCAAGAAAGCGTCCTTGAGGCCGCGACGCTGATTTTGAATTGCTCCGGGTGTGGGAGCAGGGAATTCTTGAGACTCGGTCGTGCCGACTATGTAGATATTGCCCTGCCGGTCGACGGTGATGGAGTTGATGACCTCCCCAAAGTCCGTGCCGCCGAGGTAGGTGGAAAACACCGGCTGGAGGGTCTGCGGATGAAGCACGGCGAGGAAACCTGCCAGCTTGCCAGGCCTCGGGGGATTGGCCAGGATGGGATTGACCGTCGGCAGGTCCGTCGATCTGGTGAAGCCTGTGATGTAGACTGCGCCCTGCACATCGACGGCCAGTGGCTTAGCTGTTCCTGGAAAGAATTCTTCGTTGCTGCCGCCGAAGAAGACCGTATTCGTTATGTTCAAGTCCCGATCGAAGACAGTCAACCTGACATCATGACCACCTCCAGCCTGGGGATGTACTGCGTGTGCCGAAGCAGTCCCTGACTGGCTGGATGGGTTAGGGTTTTGGTCAATATCAACAGCAAAAAACTCGATGCTTTTTATAAGAACCT
>CAZPQE010000513.1:0-4708 GCA_964588615.1 uncultured Clostridia bacterium
CTTTCCTTGAAGATTTTTCCTTGCGCGACTCGGATGACTCTTCTTTCTTCTGCTTCTCCGATTCAGAAGAGTCTTCGTCATCATCCTCATCGTCGTCATCCTCATCGTCGTCATCGTCATCGTCGTCAGAACTCTTCTTCTTCGAATCCTCATCATCAGACTTCTTCTTCTTGTCTGATGACTCTCCTTTCTTCTTCTTTGTGTCCGAATTTGAGAAGACCTTGTCGGTCTGTATGAACATGAAAACAGGAGACAGGCATAAAATAGCTACCAGAACTCCCACGAAAAAGCTGTTCCGTTTCAACCCGTTGAATTTTTCTCTCATCCTTTCAGACCTCTCTCATCCAGCGGTAAATTCTCCACGCTTTCTATTGATTTGAGGGGGGAGCAAGTTGCCAGCCTGCGCTACACTCGCAATTTTTTCTTGCTTTATGGAGCTGCTGACTACCCCTGTGACCAAACTACTCAGCGGTCAGCCCCGAATTTGATGGTCGTTTCCGCCGCCGAGTTTCCTTCCATACTAAAATAAATACGCGCTGAGGCAAAGTCTTTTCGTCCTGCGCCTGGAATAAAGCGAGAAACCGCGCATCGGATGGCTCGCTTGTGAAATCATCGCGCCTCATACCGCTATAGGACTACGCCTCTCGCGGGACAGGCGGATTTTCTCCGCGCCTGTGTTCTGCTTTGATAGCGTCGCAGCGAGGTATATAATCACGCTGCTTGCGCAAAGACAATGCTATTTTGAGGACAGAACATGCCTGAAGATTTGCTGCGCATAGGAGCCGTCGTAGAAAATCGTTACCTTTCACAGAGTCAGCCATCGGGCTTGCTCGCGGGTCTTACCGAAAGAGGCCATCAGATCACACTCATCGATCCGCAGAAAGTTTCTCACAATCTGGAAGACGATGGATGGATGCGCCCGTTCGATCTTATAGTCGGGCGAGGCCGCAGCTACGGGTTGATGTGCCTGCTCGAATGGGCCGAGTTCAAAGGCATCACCACCATCAATAGCAAATCTTCGATTGCTGCCGTCTTCAACAAAGCCGACATGGCTGTCGCGCTTGCCACACACGGCATTCGCACGCCCGCGACTTTTCTGGGCAACGTCAAACAGTTGGCCGCCGATGTCAAACCGGATTTCTATCCGCTCATACTCAAACCCATTTTTGGCGACAACTCGTGCGGGCTTTTCGTCGTCAACACTCCCGAAGAACTGGCCCAGGTCGATTGGGTCGATCCGGTCGCGCTGGCTCAAAGCTATCTTCCGACCGACGACGGACTCGACCTCAAACTCTACGGCATAGGCGATCAAATCTGGGCCGTGCGCAAACCTTCCCCGTTCAACAAGCCGAAAGACGGAAGCGAAGCCATCGCGTCGGAAACGACTACTCTCACTCCCGCGCTCGAAGAACTTGGCCGTCGCTGCGGGCAGATTTTCGGACTCGAACTCTATGGAGTCGATTGCATAGAAACTCCGACAGGGCCGCTTGTAATCGAGATCAACGATTTTCCGAATTACACGGGCGTGCCGGGCGCAAATGAGCGCCTTGCCGACTATTGCATCAGCCGCGCGGGAAAGGAGCGGCACGAATGAAGATCGCAATCATAACCACACGCAGCAAATCGTCCTCAGACAAATCCGTAGTCCAGCAGGCCGCCCTTCAACTCATCGAACGCGGCGCGCAGGTTCTCTACATCATTCCTGAAGACAACCTAATCGATGTCGAAAAGATAAAAGTCGAGCACGACCTCTATATTCTCAAATCGGGAACCGAAGCGGCGATGGCTCTCGCCTGGGCGTTGCACCTCGAAGGAGCCGGAACGCTCAACCCCTACCCTGCGGTCGCGGAGATGAAAGACAAGATCATCGCCACGCGCCGCCTTCAGGAAGCCCAGGTTCCGCTCCCTGAAACCTATTTCGCCCAGCAGGCGAGTCAGTTCTCTGCCCTGCTCGACAGAGGGCCGCTGGTCATCAAGCCCTATCGCGGGGGATCGCAGGGCCGGGGCGTGAGCATAGTCCACAGCAAAGAAGAACTCGCCGACATCGAAAAAGATCAGGGACTTCTGTTCGCTCAACGCTATCACAAGCCGGACGGGCGCGATCACAAGATTTATCGCATAGGCGAAAAAATTTTCGGCGTGAGGAGAGTCTGGCCTCCCACAACTTATGAAGATAAACTCGGCGAGCCTTTCGATGTCACCCCTGAGATGAAAGAGATCACCTTGAGGTGCGGCAGCGCGTTTGGCATAGATGTTTACGGAATAGACATAATCATCAGCGAAGGCAAAGCGGTGGTAGTCGATATAAACACCTTCCCCGGATTCAAGGGAGTGCCTGATGCCGCGACCCTGCTCGCCGATTACATTCACGCGGCCTGCCTCCGCGCTATGGAACTGAAAACTGAAAACTGAAAACTTTTGCCCGAGGAGACACATAAATGAAACTGTACTTCATGATAGTCCGTCGAGTGCCGCCCGTGCCCAGTCCCGTGCTGGTTGAGGCTTATGACATTCTGAGAAAACGAGGGTACGAAGTCGGCGAAAGCATCGCCGAAGAAATCCTCCAGCAGCCCGAAGAGGTGAGGCCCTCGCACGACCTCTACATTCTCAAATCGCACACCGAGCTTTCGTTGAGCATCGCGGGCATACTCTACTGCGAGGGCGCGCGGCTGCTCAATCCATATCCGGCCTGCGCGCTGACACAAAACAAAATCGTTGTGTCGCGCCTGCTTCGTCAGGCGGGCGTTCCCGCTCCGCAGTCCTGGGTGACGGGCGATCTTACTATGCTCAAGGAACTGGCCTCGGAAAAAACCTTGATAATCAAACCGCATCTGGGTCATCGCGGCGCGGGAATTTACAAAGTAGAAAAGCCTGAAGACCTCGACTCGATTCCGCCGCCGCATACTCCGGTCATAGTTCAGGAGTTCATCCCCGGCACTGGCGAAGACCTCAAGATTTACTGCGTGGGCGAGCAGGTGTTCGGCGTCAAGAAACCTTTTTCGGAAACCAGCTTCACGGTTCCGGGTCGCCCCGTCGAGATAAGCGAAGAAGTGCGCGAGCTCGCAGTGCGCACGGGCAAGGTCTGCGGGCTGGGACTCTACGGACTCGATATCATCGAGAGTCCGCAGGGGCCATTCGTAGTCGATGTGAATTTCTTTCCGGGATACAAGGGAGTGCCGGACGCCGCAAAGTTGATAGCCGACTACATCGATGGCTACGCTCAGGAGCGATTCAAACTCGATCCGCCCGGACAGTTCGTCGAGTGACGCATGAAAGAGAGATGGGCCAACATCAACGCTTCGATCCTGGCTATCATCGCCGAAGGCTTCTTCTCTCGATTGAGCTTCGGAATAATCAGCTTCGCGCTGCCGCTTTATGCATACAAACATCTCGGCTTGAGCATGGCTGAGACGGGCATTCTGCTTTCGTTGAATCTGGTCGCAGAGCAGGCGCTCAAGCCCGCGATGGGCTGGGCGGCGGATCGCTTCGGGCTCAAGCGCAGTTTCACTGTTTCAATCGCGATCAGAAGCGTTGTGGCGTTGATGCTGGCCTTCGCCAGTCAGTCGTGGCAAATCTATCTCATACGCCTGCTGCACGGGGTTTCCGAATCGCTCCGCGATCCTTCGGTCAACGCGCTCATAGCTGAAAATGGCGGGCGCAAAACCCTCGCCTCATCCTTCGCCTGGTATACGACGGCGAAAACGAGCGCGGGGTCTGTAGGAAAAGGAGCAGGCGGACTGCTGCTCGCCCTGACCGCCTCCGACTACCCGACGGTTTTTCTGGCGGCATTCGCGCTCTCGATACTTCCGCTCTATGTCGTCGCGCGCTTCGTGCCTGAATCGACTCATCACCTCGAAGCGGAAGATGCGACCGATGTCGAAAATGAATCCGCAGAAAAACGTCCCGCGCGGGCTGCAATACTGCCTTTCGCGGTTCTGGCGTTTCTGATATCGGGCGCGGCCAACATGATGAGCAACCTGTTTCCGATTCTGGCGACTGAATACGGTCACTTGAGCGAGGCGCAGGCGGGAGCGATTTATACTCTCTCGCTGGTGGTGGTGATTTTTTCAGGCCCGTTGTTCGGCTGGCTGTCGGACAACATCAGCCACCGTTTCGTCCTTCTGTTTCGCGGCGCTGCCAACACGCTTTCGTCCGTCGTTTATTTCCTGTTTCCTACTTTCGCGGGCATAGGCGCAGGGAGAGCTTTGGATGACATGGGCAAAGCAGCTTTCCGCCCTGCGTGGGGCGCGTTGATGGCGCACGCCTCAGCCTTTGATCGCCGTCGGCGCGCGCGCACTCTGAGTTACCTGAGCCTCGGAGAAGGAATGGGAGAGATCGCAGGCCCGATTCTCGCCGGATTGATCTGGAACGCCTGGGGCATACCGGTCGTGTTGGGAGCGCGGGTGTTATTTGCGCTCGCGGGCGAAGTTTATGCGCTGACTCTCAACAAACCTCTGCGAGAGATGATCGACGAGGGCAATCGGCTGGCCCTTGAGCGCGAAGAAAAATTCGCGGTGAGTCAACCTTCACTGGTCAATCAGGCTTCTGAGAGTCTATAGGAGCCGGATTGTGGAAAGGAGTTATGACGATGGAAGAGAACAAGGGTAATAAGATGTCGACTATTGATGCTGAATATAGAGTTGTGGATGAAGAGAAAGATGCCCGCGAGCCTCTCACACATTCGAGAGGAGGCGGTCGCTCAGGTTTG
>CAZPQE010000514.1:0-4707 GCA_964588615.1 uncultured Clostridia bacterium
GACATCATTCCTTCTCTGGCCTCGCTCGACCTCGGTCAGGAATCGATTCGCGCTTTGAAAAAGGGGGCGGTAAAAACGGGGCGCTTCGGGGTGCGAATTCAACTGGGCGCTTTTCAGATCAGGGCGATTTCGTCCGATCTTCCGTTCCTCGCTTTCGAGAAGCAGACCCTGGTTGAAGGCTCGAATTATCTGGTAAGAGTCAGCGTCAACGCGAAGGCGAAGCTCAAGCAGGGGATTTACGGCGGGGTGATAAGAGTCGAGACCGACAACACGAGAAATGCTGTCATCGAGTTGCCAGTCAGGCTGACGCTGGTCAAGTAAGATATCTCATCATCATTTTTCCTCCTTTTCAGCATCGGGTTCGAGTCGCTTCCTTAATGCCTCGATCCTGCGGCGGAGCCTGTCGGCGTTTGCCTGCAATTCGATTATGCGATCCTGAGCGGCGGAGAGTTGGGTTCTGGTGTCATCGATACCCCGTTGGTATTCGGCGCGGAGAGCGGCTTCGGCTTCATCCTTGCGGATGGTCCCACGCAGGGCTATTTCCTGCGGGATGTTTCGCATTCTGCGGACGAGGTCTTGTTCGCGGGCTTCGAGTTGAGCCTTCTGATATTTCACGCTGTCGAGTTTGTCCTCGACTTTGGCCAATCGCTCTTCGTAGAGCAGCAGTTCGAGGGTGGCCGAACTTCGTTCGGTCTCGCGCCTCAATGCGCGAAGTTCCGAAGAGAGTATGGCCAGTTGGTTTGAAAGATTCTGAAGGGTGAGTTTGAGAGCGGCTTCGCTTGCCGACGGCGCAGGGACAGCCTCGAAGGCTTCAGTTTGTTTTTCCGCCGCGCGAGGCTTCGAGGCTGGCTCCTGCGCCTTGTTGTGAGAGAAGGCTGCCTGAACCAGGATGAGAATGAATGTTGTAGTGATGAAAGAGAGGCGGAAGCGATTTTTCATAGCTGTCTCCTTGCAATGATGAAATCAATGCTGAAAGTTTCAAAGGCCCGACAATGAGATTAGTTCCGGTTTATTGACGGTGCAAGGGCGCAAGGTTGAAGAGGTGAAACGGAGCAATTCGTCGAGGGAAAGAACGATAGAGCGACTACTTGAGTCTAATCAGCAGGCGAGCGACCGGGTTCAATCCTCGGCAAGGACGATTATCCGGTCGTCTTTTGAAAACGACACTATCACTGATTTTTTGGGATTGACCTTTACGCCGTAGGATTTCGCCGGGTTGTAGGCTTCCGCCTGCAGGCGGAAGCCTACGGCCACTTCGCCTCTGCGACGCGCCGATTCGACTACGGTGTAAAAGTTCATGGCCCTTCCGATCTCTACATAATTTTCTGCGGGCTTGAGGTACATCTCCGAGCCTTCCGGGTCGAACAAATCCTGAAACACAGCGGTCAGTTCCTTGTTTTCGGAAATCTGCGACAGCATCAGGCTCAACATCTTGTCGCTGACGATGAAATCATCGGCCCTCGTCACCTGGGCCAGTTCCCGATTGCGCACGTCGAGCATCTCGCTCACTATCGAGAATCCGAACCCGTGCTTCATTCCGATGTCGCGCAGGTGGAGCAGCGTGATGAGAGTCCGCGCGTCGGCCTGCTGTGGATCGATTGACGCACCGTTGATCCCTTCAGTCTGGCTGAGGACGATGACGTGATCGAATGCCGGAACCTGCAAATCGTCGAGCAGCCTGCGGTCGGTCGTATCGCCCTTCCGAAAAGACACGTTGGTGTTCAGACATTCGGATTGCAAGGCGGCGAGCCTGGACTGGGCCTCTTCGATTTCCGACACCACCATCACTTCCGACCCGGCTGCGACGTAGTTGTCCAACTCTCGAATGATAGTCGTCGCCCGATGATTCCACCCTAAAATGAGAGTACCTTCAGGCGCGGCGGCCTTCTGCTCCGCCTCTTTTATTGCTCGCGGATCGATCCCATAGTCGCTCCTGCCCGATAGTCTTATGGTGTCGTCGTCTTCAGAGATGGCTATGATCTTGTCGCCGCTTTCGATCCTCGATTCCATCGGCGGGTTGAGCATGATCCTGCCGTCGCGCCTGCGCAGGCCGATCACGCAGGAATCTTCATAGGCCATCAAAGCCTCGCCGAAGGTCCTTCCCGCCAGCGCGGGCTCTTCCTGAAAATAAATCTCGTCGCCGCCGAAATCGAGCAGTTCGGTGTAGGCGACCGAAAGGCCCGACTGACGACAGGTCTGAGCGGTGACGCGGGCTATGAGGTCGTTCGCCAGCACTAGCTGCGCTTCATCGCGCCCGACCATGCGGGCGACTTGGAGGTTTTTCTGATCGCGAATGACAGCCACTATGTGATATGGCTGCTGATGGCGATTGGGGTTGTTGACTATGGCCAGAATGGTTTTGATGACCGTCGCGTCAGGGTCACCCGTTTCGGGAGCGAGCACGACGATGGAGCGCGCTGCATGCGGATTGACTATCTCGAGGTCGGCCAGATCGATTGGCGACCCTGTGCGGCATACTACTTTCGTGCGCCTGGTATCTCCGACTTTGGATTTTATCTCGTCCTGCATCTCGACGGCGTCTTTTTCAGCGAGGATGGCTATGCAGCCCCGGCGGTGATTCTCGTTGGCTATGGCTATCTCAGACACAAGGGTGAAGACCTGCGACGACCAGCCGAGAATCACTGTATGCCCCTTTTCGGCTACGAACGAGCGCCCCTTGCGGAGTTCATCCAGCTTGCCTTCGATGCCGGTGGTGAGCACGCCGATCAAAGTGCTGACGACGAAGATGCCGCCCATCGTTACAGCGAGCATAGCGATGAGAAAAGGCCAGCTTCCCTCATCGCCGCCCATCGTGCCGGCGTCGAGCGTGCGCATAAGCGAGGCCCAGGCGACATCGAGAAAGCTTCGATCATTGGGATCGATTCCCCAGGCTACGACCAGAGAAGAGATAACTGCGATGAGGGCGATGGAAGCGATAAACAGCCATCCGATGAGCGCGATGGGTCCCCGGCTCATCAGGTTGTCGAAGCGATATCGCAGGCGGCGACGAAAGGGGATGGACTTCATACCGGTTTCTCCCTGCTGTTTTTTTGCTCTGAATGTCGAGGGGCTTCAGAAGTGGCGGATTATACTCGGCGCGGCCTGCGGGTTCAAATCGACGGGTAAGGAGCCGGCTTCCAACAGCAAAGCATGCAAAGGGGCATTCAAAATCCTGCCTCTTTGCATGCTTTCTCGTACCATACAGTCGCTCACGGCCTGGTGAAGGAAAATGGAGGAGAAATTACGCCAGTCGAGTTCCTCACCTGAAGTATCACCGTTTCGCCTCGTCCGATCTTTTTGCCGAGTTTCTTGCCGGTGAGAATGCCTGGGTTGGTCGAATCGCGAAGGGTCTTTCGATCCACTCCATTCATGACGATGACAGCCCCGGCATCGAAGTTCACCCCGCTGATGATTACATGTTTGCCGCTTATCTCAGCTTTGCGAATCATCGGTTCTGTTGGGGCAGGCCCAAGTAAGACAGTGGCGGTCAAAGTAAAGTTGGCGGTGACGGTCGCGCAGTTGCCGATGGCGATGAAGTAACAGCCCTGTCGCAAAGGCGGCGTGCTTGATGGAGTGATGGTGATGGTCTCATTTCCTGACAGACTGGTCGAAGTATGGTCGGCGACAGGCTGACCGCCTGAGATAGCGACTGCCTGATTGAACCGGACGAAGAGATCAACATCCTGATTGCCGCTCAATGCGATGACCAGTTGAGTGGCGGTGGCTGGAACCTCGATGGTGTATTGGGTATTTCCAAGTGCGCAGCTTCCTGCCGGCGCTCCGCCGATGGTTCCGTTCAATGCCGTCCCTGATGTCAATGGAGTTCCGCCGCTGCATCCACTGCCGCCGCCTCCTCCTCCAGATGTCGATACGGTGGCGGTCAAAGTGAAGTTGGCGGTGACGGTCGCGCAGTTGCCGATGGCGATGAAGTAACAGCCCTGTCGCAAAGGCGGCGTGCTTGATGGAGTGATGGTGATGGTCTCATTTCCTGACAGACTGGTCGAAGTATGGTCGGCGACAGGCTGACCGCCTGAGATAGCGACTGCCTGATTGAACCGGACGAAGAGGTCAACATCCTGATTGCCGCTCAATGCGATCACAAGCTGGGTCGCGTTTGCGGGAACCTGAATGGTGTATTGAGTGTTGCCGAGCGCGCAGCTTCCTGCCGGCGCTCCGCCGATGGATGCATTCACCGGCACTCCTGATGTCAGGGGAATCGTAGTTTCAGCCGGATTGATCTGTGCCTGGGCGCTCTGAAAATCCTGCTCCGTCTTTACCACAGTTGTATATGATTTCTGAGCCTCCTGACTAAGGTTGAGGTCTTCTACATAGTGCTTGATCCGATCTCCGGCTGAGGGGTCAACTGTCTCCCTGGTCTCTATTTTGCCTCCTTCTATGTAATGCTTGGGATCATCGGTAAGAAGTGAATAAGACTTTGCTTGCCTCTTGTTGCCTGCTTGTTGAACTACCCGCGAGTGATTGTATGCGCTAACCGGGAAAATGGATTGAGTGAAACCCGCCAGCCCAAGTATCAACAGAATGCATCTGATCCGAAATGCGGAAGAAATATTTCGCGTCATGGGAGCACCTCCAATGCAAACCAATAACTGTTGATAGAGAGGTCAAGCGCAGCAAGGAGCGATTTCTCTGCGGCCTGACCTGATGAAGTCAACCTCCAGGATAGACTACGGATGGTTCAGAAGCTTC
>CAZPQE010000515.1:0-4694 GCA_964588615.1 uncultured Clostridia bacterium
TTTCGGGATGCTCTGAAAGGAGCAGGTCGGAAATTATCGTCACCGGAAGTTGATATTTTTCGGCGAGGTTATGGGCTTCCACTGCCGAGTAGTAACAGTCGGTCGTATCCAGCGGGGCGATGATCACTCGCGGGTAATCGCCCTGCGAAGCGCCGTAGACCTGATTGAGATCGGCCTGTTCGGTCTTGGTCGGAATGCCGGTCGAAGGGCCGCCGCGCTGCACTTCGATGATGACGACAGGAGCTTCGATCATGCCGGCCATGCCAATCGCTTCGGTCATCAGGGCGAATCCGCCGCCGGAGGTGGCGCACATCGAGCGCGCTCCGGCATGCCCGGCGCCTATGGCCATGTTGACTACCGAAAGCTCGTCTTCGCACTGCTTGACCAGCACGCCGAGTTTCTCGCCGTGAACGGCCATCCAGTGCAGTATGGAAGAAGCTGGCGTCATCGGATATGCCGAATAAAATTTGCACCCTGCGGCCACCGCGCCGAGAGCGAAAGCTTCGTTGCCGGTGATGAACGGGCGTCGAATGCGGGTGAACGTCCACTCGTAACCGAGGGGAACGAAATTCGTGCGCGCGTAATCGAAGCCCGCGCGCGCCACGTTGACGTTCTGAGTGATGACCGATTCGCCTTTGTGACTGAATGTGTCGGCGAGGACTGAAGCGGCCATGTCGAATTCGAGATCGAGCAGATAGAGCAGCGCGCCCATCGCAACTGTGTTTTGCATGACCGCCTGGAGCCGCCCGAACGGTTTGGTGATTTCCGCTATTGGCAGCGGCACAGTGAGAACGTCGTCGGCTACGAGCGCCGGGTCGCATCTGAGTTTGTCTGAGTTGTAAATGATCGCGCCGCCGCGCTGGACTTCACGGGCGTGGCGTTCGATTGCATCCTGATTGAGCGCGATGAGCGCGTTGAGGTGATCGCCGTGCGTGTAGGCTTTCTGTTCCGATATGCGCACGCGCAGCCATATATGGCCGCCGCGAATTATGGATTGATAGGAGTTGTAGGCGCACAGGTAGAGACCGAGACGGCTGCAGGTCTTGGCGAGGGTGTCGCCGGTTTTATCCATGCCGTCCCCTGCTGCTCCGCCGATGCCTACGGTGATTTCTCTGCGATTCATAGGCAAGGCTCCTGTAGCGCAAGCGCGGAGCTTGCGCGGATGTGGAAGTAGAAGCGTTATGCGGGCGCAGATCGATTCAGGGTGCCGCCCGGATTACCAGAGTTGCATTGCGGATCGAGGGCGGCATCGATTCGCAAATCCGGCGCTGACACCCGCGCGAAAGATCAATCGGCGAAATACGGAATTCAACACAACGAGAGCGTTCGGAAGCGCGAGTGAGAAGTAATATTTATTTTGACAGCCCGATACTACACCCCTCCTGGATGATCGCACAAGCGGCAGTTCGAATCTGCGGAGTCAGAGCCAGCGCCGGGTCCGCCTGCAATACTCAAGATAGCTTTCGCCATGCATTCGCAGGAGATGCGCTTCTTCCAATCGAACCTGTATCTGCATGAGAGAGTCTCCGACCAGAAGCATCGCAAATGTGACGGCATTGGGCAGGGTTAAAAAAAATCCGAGCAGCGTGAACCGGAGGCCGAGGAAGATAGGATTGCGCGAAAGGCGAAAGACTCCTCGACAGACCAGATCGGTTTTGTTCTCCTCATCGATTCCTATCCGCCACGACTGGCGCATCTCGGCCTGGGCGACGAGAATCCACACAAGCGAAACCATAAGCAGCGCGATTCCCGTTGCTGCCAGCCAGGGGCGCTCAAGCCAGACGATGGGAGCGAGATATTGGTAGATTCGATCTGAGAAACTAAACACCGCGATCACTGCGGCGGTGGCGATAAAGGCGAGTCGAAAGAGTGTGCCTATAAGGTCGTGCGCGCTCTGGCTGCGTCCGAGCCTGTAGGGATTTATTCCCGTTTTTCGCCACACTACGATCGAGCGCCACAAAAACGCGGTCACAAAAAGCACGATCAGATAAGCGGGGAGAAAAAACCTCAACGCGGCATTCAAAGAATCAGGTGTCATCACTCTTACCTGAACTCGGCGATCACCGGCGCGTGATCCGAAGGGCGCTCCCAGCGACGCGGCTCTTTGTCTATCCTCGAAGACGAGCATCGCGCAGCCAGCGGCTCCGTCACGAAAATGTGATCGATCCTCAAACCGGCGTTTCGTCGAAATGCCGCCGCGCGATAATCCCACCACGAATACTGTTTGTCCTGAGAGTTGTGCAGCCGGAAAGCATCGATCAACCCCCACTGCCTGATCTTTTCAAGGGCTGCGCGCTCCGGCTCGCTGAAGAGCACCTGCCCGCGCCACTGCTCAGGATCATGCACATCGATATCCTGGGGGGCGACGTTGAAATCTCCGCACAACAGAACCTGTGAATCCTTGTCGCATGCGGAGTCCAGAAAACCGCGCAGCCTCTGCATCCAGTCGAGCTTGAAAGCGTACTTGTCGGAACTGATCTCGCCGCCGTTGGGAACGTAGACGTTTATCACTCGCACCCGGTCAACGGTCGCCGCTATCAACCGCGACTGCGCATCGGGGCCGTCGCCGGGAAAACCCCGCTGAACCGACTCGCAGGGCTCGCGCGAAAGAATCGCCACGCCGTTGTAAGTCGGCTGGCCGAAGGTTTCGGCCTCATAGCCAAGTTCGGCGAATGCCTGGCGCGGGAACTTCTCATCTATGCACTTGATCTCCTGAAGGCACAAAACGTCAGGCCGCTCCGACTCGATCCATTTGAGGGCCAGCGGCAATCGAGCCGCTATCGAATTCACATTCCACGTTGCCACTTTCATAGACGCTTATGGTATACCGTGGACACGATATGCGCGACCCCGCAGGTAAAATTTATACTCAACGAAGAACCAAATGTTTCCTTCGGAACCATTCTGGCGAAACGCGGCCTTCGATATCTACCGCCTGATCGCCGGCATCGGCGTTCTAAATCGCTGAAATCATTGAATGCCTCTGTTTACGACAAACAATCGAAGCTGCGGTAGAAAAATTGCTTGCCTTTTGCGCATCAGCGACATCTCCGCTGTGAGCCGGACAACCCCGTGAAGGTTTCAGCAGGTCTCGCGGGAGCGACGGCGAAGAACGATTTTAGACAAACAAGCGAACTGCCTGATGAGCAGGAAGGCTCAGTGGCAGGCATTCGTTCATATTCGGGAGCGTTTATCGATATTATGAATCATTATTTCGCGCGCCTCACTCGATCAGCCCTGCCCCTCCTCCTGGTTTTATTTCTGATCCATACTTCACAGGCGACGACTGCGGTGATGCTCTCGGAAGAAGAGTTGATCGTCGATTCGCGCGTCATACTCAAGGGCCAGGTCATGGCTACCGAAAGC
This sequence comes from uncultured Clostridia bacterium, assembly GCA_964588615.1. Classification (GTDB taxonomy): domain Bacteria; phylum Acidobacteriota; class Blastocatellia; order UBA7656; family UBA7656; genus UBA7656. The sequence continues at coordinate 3,367 of CAZPQE010000515.1, forward strand.
CGATGGGATGAATCGGAAGACGCTATATGGACTTATGTGATGATAGCTGTTCAGCGCGTGTACAAGGGCAACATCGCTTCGCCCATCATCGTGCTCAAACAGATGGGAGGCGCGGTCGGGCTTGTAGGCATGGAGGTATTCGGCCAGCCGCAGTTCGAACGGGGCAGGGAAGTCCTCCTCTATCTCAATACCTCATCAGACGGAACGCTTCACACCGCCCATTGCTTCATGGGGATGTTCTCTATTTCGGAAGACGCGCAGGGGCGAAAGATCGTCAGCCGCGTCATAGATGACGGCGTAAACCTTCTCTCCCGCCGCGATAACCGAACTGTTACCGACCTGGAGCTTTATCAGGATCACATCGAGAGGATCGAAACGACTCTTGAGAAACAATCCCTGCGCATCGCGCAGAGGGAAGCCGAAAGGAGCCATCAGCCGATAGTCCTCTTTCCGCCCGAACTCGACAACAGGAGGTCAGGCGGGTACACGCCAGCCTTCGCGTTGTTGAGCGGCGGGGTGAGATGGTTTCAGCCTGATTCAAACCAGCCGGTATACTTCAATTACAACCCCGAAAATTCGCCCGTCAGCGGCGGAGGACGCGAAGAGCTCACGCGCGCCCTCAGCGCCTGGGCGCGGCAAAGCGGCGCCAGGATCGATTTAAGACTTGGCGGCCAGACCTCGAAGTGCGGCCTTGCGACCGACAACGAGAACGTCATCTCATTCGGCGATTGCCAGGGACAACTCGATCCGCCTTCGGGATGTTCGGGCGTCGTCGCTTTGACGAGAGTGCTGTTTTACGCTTCGGAGACCAAAGTCATAAACGGCGTAACCTTCAAGCGGCTGGGAGAAGCTGACGTGGTTTTCAACCGGGAGATGGATTGTTTCCTCGGCGCGTCGGCCAATCTGGCGGAGGTGGCCTGTCATGAGATCGGCCACGGGATAGGGCTTTCGCATTCGCCGGATGCAGGCGCGCTGATGTACTCTGCCGCGCGAGGCCGGGGACGCGACGCGACGCTCGGCACGGACGACAAGGAGGGGGTGCTTTCGATCTATCCGTCCTCGCAGGACGGAACCCCGACCGGGCCGCCGCGAGTGAGCCGGGTCAAGGTGAAGACGGAGACCAAACTCCAGGTCTACGGCGAGAACTTCAGCTACTCGTCTCTGGCGCTTCTCAACGGCGCGGTCATTTCGCCGCGCTCCTTCACTTCAGGCAAACTGACGCTGAAAGGATCATTCAATCTCAGGCCCGAAGGGACGAACGTGTTGCAGGTGATAAACGGCACTCAAAGGTCGCCTCTTTTCAATTTCTGATTCGATTTTGATTCAGG
>CAZPQE010000516.1:0-4694 GCA_964588615.1 uncultured Clostridia bacterium
TGAGACTATATTTTCTTTGTTTGCTTACACAACCCCAAAAATTAAATGGCCCTAGCCGATGTAGGCTCCCTCGACGAAGAATCCGGCGGGCAGCTTGCGGCCATAAGAGACGTTCCAACTGTAGTTGATAGGCGTGACCAGAGTGTCGTCGAGTCCGCCTTCGATGCGGGTGTCCTCGTCGGCAGGATGGGTGAGCGGGAAGACCAGACGCGACGGGACGCGAATGTCAGGCAGCGCGCGAACATTCTGCCCGAAGCCCGTAAATCGCGGAGCCGGATTGTCAGTCACGTTGTAGGTCTCTGCGGCTATGGCCTGAGTCGAGGAAAACCCGAGGGTGTTGTTGAGATCGAAACGGACGGCGAGCGACTGGCCGAAGTAATCGTTGATGATCGCAAAGCCGCCGCGAATCACGGTGTCTCCATTCTCTCCGAAGAGTTTGTGAAGGAAGCCTTCCTTGTAATCCGGCGACCAGGCGACGGCCACTCTCGGCTGAAAGTTGTTCTTGTCCCAGTCATAGAAGCCGGGCTTGCCGTTTGCCGGGCCGGATTTATCGACCGTGATCAGTTCGTTGAGCGGTTTGCCCTGGGCTGCTCCCGCTTTCCTGCGCTCGAAAAAATCTCCGAGGCTGACAGTCGGTTGAGCCTGAAATCCGTTGACCTCATAAACCGGCTTGCCTATCGCATAACGCAGCCCAAGAGTGAAGGTCAGGTTGGGCGTGAACTTCCACACATCCTGGACATAGCCCTCATATTCTTCGGTGGCAAAATTTCGATCCACTCCCTTGCCTACAGCAAGCGGGCTTCCGTCGAGGTCGAAGTTGAAGTTGGCCGTGTACTGCGAGTAGCGACCGATGAGCGAGGTGAGCGCGATGAGCAGGTTGGTCTCCCAACTCGGATCGACGTCCGTTATGGGTTCGAGCACTGACCCGCCGGCGTCCTGATAGAAGAACTGATTGGCGCGGGCGAAGTCGAACGACTTGGCGAAGCTCGTCCTCCGATTGCGGATCACGCGGATGTTGCCGCCGAACTGAAAGCTGTGATTGCCTCTGATCCACGACATATCGTCGGTGAAATTATGCACGGGAGTGGTGCGGTTGATCGTTCGCGAGTAGGCCAGCGGCGAGAAAACATCGCGGAAGCTGATGGAGTTTGCCGACGAATCGCCCTGATCGGAGAACGATTCGCGGGTTATGCCGTAGCGGAAGCTGTTGACCAGCGTATTGCTGATCGTCCAGTTGTGTCCTGCGGCAAGTCCTGTCGGGTGATTCCAGAAATTGGGCGCGGGCGTTCCGGGGAAATTCGGAGCGAATCCGATCTTGTCCGACTGATAGTTTGCGCGCAGGAAGAGCGAATGCCTGCCGTCGGACGTGGCGTTGTAGTCGAGCTTCACGATGTTGGTGTTGAGATTGAGCGGGGTCGAGGCGTTGAAGCGATAGCCTGCGGTGTTGAGTCCGTCGCCCACAGAGAAGTCGTTGGCCGGATACTGAGCCGCCGCGTCGCGGAATACGGCGACCGCGAGCGGGTTTATCCCGACTACGGGGAAAAGCTGATTCAACTGGCTGGTGTTGAGCATTACGAGATTGCCCGCCGAGTTATAGTACTTGGCCTGACCCTGCCCCATGCTCGGAAGCGGAACGATGCGCGGCCCGACCGCCGATTCGCTGGCGTCTCGGCGGCCTTCATAGTTGTAGAAGAAAAACAGGCGGTCTTTTTTGATCGGCCCGCCGATGGAGCCGCCGAAAAGATTTCGCAGGAGCTTGGGAGTTTCGATGCCCGCGCTGTTGTTGAAGAAGTCGTTTGCGCTCGTCACCGTGTTGCGATGGAACTCATAGAGCGAGCCGTGAAATTCGTTGGTCCCGCTCTTTGTAACAAGCGACACCTGCGCGCCGCTCGACCGGCCCTGCGCGGCGTTGGGGTTGGTGGTGGTGACGCGAAACTCCTCGATCGAATCGGGAGTCACTCTCAGCACGCTGGCGAAAGCCGACCCGGTGATGTTATCCAGCCCGGTCTGTTGTTCGTTGACATCGACGCCGTCGAGGGTGACGTTGGCCTGGTCGGCGCGCGAGCCTGCGACGTAGCCGTCAGGGGTGACGCCCGGCTGCAAGCTGAGAAGGGCGACCACGTTTCTCGATTCCAGAGGCAACTGGGTGATCTGGGTGTTTTGAAAGTTATTGCCGATGGTGGCGTCCTGCTTGTTGAGCAGGATTTCCGTAGAGCCTGCCGACACGGTTACAGATTCGGTGACGGCTCCGACTTCAAGCTGGATGTCCAGAGAAGTCGGCTTATCTACGAGCGCGCGGACTTCGGCAAGCACGGATTTCTTGAAGCCTGTGGCTTCGACTTCGAGCTTGTAGAGACCGGGCGAAATGAGGTCGAAGGTGAATCCGCCCTTGTCGCTGGTGGTTTGAGAGCGCGAGGCATTGGTCTCGATGCTGGTCAACGTGACACTGGCTCCTGCCACTGCCTGTCCCTTGGGATCGATGACCGTGCCGTTGATGGATGATTTTCCTGTTTGAGCCGGAACCGCGCCGCATAAAAGCAGCACGATGAGAAGCGCGCTCCAGAACCTTACGGCGCGGCTTCCTGTCAGAGTGCGTTTCCTGGCAGTTGATCTTTTCATTATTTTGACTCCAGTCTTTTTGAGCGCGAGCGGAGAATAATCGTCGCGCTTGCGCCTGAGTATTCACCCGACCTGCGGAGGTCAGATATGAAATGTCAGAAAGTTTGAGCCGGGCGCAGTTCCAATCCGCAAACCGACGCCCGCTTCTCTGGGCACTTGTCTTATTCAAGCGAAACTTTGCGCTCGCTTGCTAATGCACTCCTCGAATGCTTCTCAATTGAAACCCTGGGAAGACTACTATAGGCTCTATCAAACTCATCGAAGAACTCGCCTCGATAAATCCCCAGGCTTGAAAGATGGGCTAATGATAGGACTCGGCAGCAGGGGAGTCAAACAGTTTGATCCAAAATTTTGAATGAAAAAGTTTCCGGCAGCAGAAGTCAGTCCGCGCTGACGTTTGGGCTACTGACAGGGCGCGGAGGTGTCAGTAGCGCGACCCTAAGAGATCGCTCTTTGGCCGACTGCTCATGTACGAAACGGGGGCCCTAGCCGACGATCTTGAGAACTTCTTCGAGAGGCCGCTGATGAAACACTCGCGGCGCGTTCTCCAAAACTTCTTCGAGCGTGGTCACTCCGCGAAGCGCCTTCACCATGCCGTCTTCCTGCATGGTGCAGAGATTGCACGAATCGAGGCTGATCCGGCGTATTTCCTGCATCGTCTTCTTCATCAGTATGGCGTCGCGTATGTCGTGGTTGGGAACCAGAAGCTCATAAATCCCCAGTCGCCCGCGATAGCCTGTGAAGTTGCACGACGAGCAACCCTTCCCTCGATAGAGCGTGAACCCATTCAACTGCTCACGCCTCAGCGCGAACCGGCGCAGAAAACGGTCTTCCGCCGAATAAGGCTCGCGGCAGTTCGAGCACACCTTGCGGACGAGCCGCTGGGCGAGCACCGCGCCGATGGTCGAAGCGATGAGCGATGTCTCGATATCCATGTTTATCAATCGCACCAGCGCCCCCACCGAGTCTTCAGTGTGGAAAGTCGCAAAAACCTTATGTCCGGTGAGCGCCGACTGCACCGCCACGTCCGCGGAGAATTTGTCTCTGATTTCGCCTATCACTATGATGTCGGGGTCCTGGCGGACTATCGAGCGCAGAGTCTCATGAAAAGTCAGCCCGATCTTTTCGTTGATCGAGCATTGCGAGATGCCATCGATGACGTACTCGACGGGGTCTTCGCAGGTGATGATCTTGACCGTCGGATCGTTACAGTGGTCTACGGAACTGTAGAGGGTGGTAGTCTTGCCCGACCCGGTTGGCCCGGTTATCAGGGTGATGCCGGAAGGAGCGGCCAGCACATCCTCGCTGTACATCCTCAGAATGTTGGGCGCGAATCCGAGCTCCTTGAGGCTTATGAGCGACGCTTTGTTGAGTATCCTCAGCACCACGTTTTCGCCGAATACCGTTGCGTAGAACGAAGCGCGGATGTCGATTTCCTTGTCTTCCACCCGCACGAATATGCGCCCGTCCTGATGCTTGCGCCGCTCGGCCACGTCGGCATCGGCCAGTATCTTTATGCGCGAAACTATGCGGGGAGTGTAGTCGCGCGGGAAGTCCATCTTGTGAATCAGCACGCCGTCGAGCCGGTAGCGCATCCTCAGCTTGTTGGCCATCGGTTCGAGGTGAACGTCGCTTGCCCCCTCTTCGATGGCCGAACGGATCAACTGATCGACCATCTGAATGACTCGATCATCATTCGACTGCGGCTGGGTTTCGAGAGTGTGATACTTTACTTTCTGATAATCGCCGATGCCTGAATCCTTGCCCTGAAGCAGGGCATCGACCAGATCGAGCTTCTGAGCTATCAGCGCGGAGGTCGCCAGAGCCAGTTTCACCCGACAGTTGAAAAGGCGCGTGATGTCTTCGAGGAAAGCAGTCTCCAGCGGATCGGACACGAGCAGCATCAACTGGCCTTCGACGATGCGGATGGGAAGGGCGACCTGCCGGCGAAGGTATTTGAGCGAGATGCGGCGCACGAGCTCAAGATCGATCTCTGTGATATCGGGATCGCTCAGAGGAAGGTTGAACTTGTCGGCCAGAGCCTCGATGACGTGACGCTCTTCGATGAGACCCAT
>CAZPQE010000517.1:0-4677 GCA_964588615.1 uncultured Clostridia bacterium
ACCCGTACCACTCAAGCCCGCCCTCAAGCTGAAAGTTCGCGTATTCGAGATGCAGCACCCGGCGATGCGACGGATTCATCGAAGCCGATGAAGCATGAAGCAACAGCGGTTTCATCAGCATCGCCCCGCCTCGCTTCACCGAGCAGACGACGGGCGTCGCCCTCTGTTTCCATCTCTCGATTTCTTCCTGCTCAAGGATGCCGCCCGTGTGAGAACCTGGAATCACCCTCAGCGCGCCGTTGTTTTCATCCGCGTCATCGAGATGAACTCTGACCGTCAGCATTCTTTCCAGCACTGACGCGGGCGGCTGCACGTTGAACACTCCGGCCTTGATCGACCACGGGCCGTATCCTGCGACTTCTCTTTTTTCCTTCACCGCGATAGTCGTGTCCTGATGCCAGATGATTTTCCAGTTCGCTTCCGGAGTCTTGTCGAAGAACACTCCGCGAACGACTCTCGCTCCGCTTCCCAGCACAGGTTCGACCAGATTTCTTATCGCCTGATTCGAAGCGAAATAGCGCGCTTCTGAAATCACGTCCAGCAGTTTTCTGATGGCGAAGGCTTTGTTTTGCCGCATCCTCACTTCAGGGCCGGCGCGGGCTTGGGCTATAGCGCGAGCGAGCCTTTGCGCAGTCGAATGAGCTATCAGTCGAGGAACTATCCTGTAGCCTTCCTCATGCAGCGAGTTCGAAATGTCGGCGTTCGCCGGTTCCTTCGACATGATGGGAGGCATTCTATCACCTGATTCTCGAAAACGACTTGCGCCATTGGCTTGCTTGCGATAGAACCTTGACTTGATGCGAAGGAGCTAATGAGTTGAGCGATCATACATTCGACTTCGATTTCAATCCGCGCTCGCTCGCTGACCGATCCATACTCGTAGCGGGCGGAGCGGGAGGACTCGGCGCGGCGACCTCTGTTCTGCTTGCAAGCTGCGGCGCGCGCCTCACCATCGGATACCGCAGCAACCGCGACCGCGCTCAAGCCCTGAAACTGGCTCTGGAAGCCAGATACGCGGCTTCAACCCGACTCGTCGAAGGCGATATCTCAGATGCCGCAACACGAACTGCGTACATCGAAGCCGCCGACTCCGCGGGAGAAGGTCTCTACGGGATGGTCTGTTTCGCTGGCGATCCGGCGAGAGTGAAATTCGAGGAGGCGACCGAAGCAGACCTGATCGCTTCGATGCGCAAAAATTATATCGCGCCCATTCTGCTGGCCCGCGACGCCGCCCTGCGAATGTCGGAGCGCAAACAGGAGGGCGCCATTGTTTTGCTATCGACTATGCAGGCTGTAGCCGCCTTCGAGGGGAGCATCAACTATGCCGCGCCTAAGAGGGCTTTGATTCAGGCCGCGCGGGTGATGGCCAAACAATGGGGCTGCCAGATAAGAGTTAACATCATCGCGCCGGGCGTAAACCGCGCAGGCATGGCTCTGCAATCCATTCAGTCCGGCAAGTATGATCATTTCGTCGAACAGAAAATCATCCCGCGTTTCGGCAAACCGGAAGACGTGGCCCGCGTCGCGCGCCTGCTGCTTGAGCCTGACAACTACATCACGGGACAGGTCATAACCGTAGACGGCGGGCTTACGCTTCGCCGCGACCGTGGGTGAAGAGGTGAAGAGGTGAAAGAGTTTTATCACCTTTTCACCTTTTCACCCCTTCACCTCTTCATCTTATAGCCTGGGAGGCAATCATCGAATGAATTTCAAGAGACGGTTTCCTGCTCGCATTGCTGCGGGAGTTTTGTTTTTCTCACTCGGCGCGGGCGCGCTTGCCGCGCTTCAATCGGGCGAGCCGAAATTCACCCTCACCCCGGACGCGCAGGCGGCTATGGATCGAGTGTCGGCGGATTCGCTTCGCGGTCATCTGTCCTTCATAGCCTCCGACGCGCTCGAAGGCCGCAACACCCCTTCGCGCGGATTGGACATAGCAGCCGAATACATCGCCGCGCAGTTTCGAAGAGCCGGGCTTGAGCCTGCTGGCGACGACGGCTATTTCCAGACCGCCAACTGGAAATCCGCAGAGCGAACTCTCGAAGGCTTCGAATTGAAAATCCAGAGCGGGAAAGAAACCTTCACTCTGGATTCCCTCCGCGTGAGCATAGGCATCAATTCGCCGCTCGACCTCTCGCAGGCCGCCGCCTTCAAGATCGATTACAAGGACAAGGCTTCGATTGAAACTCTCACATCGGAACAGGTTTCAGGCAAAGTGATATTGACTGAAATTCCCGATTATCGCCGCGAGATGCAATCGCGCATGGGAGAATTCTTCCGCGCGCAAAACGACTTCCTCTCGAAAATGTCCGCGCTCAAAGCCTCGGCGGTCATCTCGATTGATCGCGCCAGCGAGCGCGGAAACGGCGCGGGCGCGGGCCGCCTCTTCGACCCGGAGAACCCTTCGCCCACTCGCGCGATGACCGCCTCTCAGATGATCGTGGCTCATGGCGCGAAAATCGCCGCGCTGTTCGACAGCTTGAAGACAGGCGCGTCGGATGCGAGAGTTACGCTGCGGTTGGCCGCGCCCGTCGAAAAGCCGGTCAAATTGCGCAACGTCATAGGCATTTTGCGCGGCTCCGACCCGCAACTCAAAGACACTTATGTTCTGGTCACTGCCCATTACGATCACACCGGCATGCGCGAAGGCGAGGGCGATCAGATATTCAACGGCGCGAACGACGACGGCAGCGGGACAGTATCGGTGATCGAGCTCGCTTCGGCTCTCTCTTCACTCAAACAAAAACCGCGGCGCAGCATCGTGTTTATGACTTTCTTCGGCGAAGAGAAAGGTCTTCTGGGGTCGCGCTACTACGGTCGCCATCCGGTGTTTCCGATTGAAAAGACGGTCGCCAACATAAACCTCGAACAGGTGGGAAGGACGGACAGCAGCGAAGGGCTGCAGTTGGCCAATGCCTCGATGACCGGTTTCGATTTTTCAGACGTGGGGTTGATTTTCAAGGCGGCGGGCGAGATGACCGGCATCAATGTTTACAAACACGAGCGCAACAGCGACACTTTCTTTTCGCGCAGCGACAATCAGGCGCTCGCCGATCAGGGCGTGCCTGCCCATACGCTGTGCGTGGCTTATGTTTATCCCGACTATCACGGCGCGGGCGATCACTGGGACAAGATCGATTATGAAAACATGGCCAAAGTGAACCGCTGCATCGCGCTCGCTCTTTTGATGATCGCCGAAAACCCGCAGCCTCCGAAATGGAACGAATCGAACCCGAAAACCGAGCGATATGTGAAAGCGTGGAAACAGCGTCACGGGCAATAGCAGTGGTCAGTGGTCAGTGGTCAGTTGAGATGGAGAAGAGGGCTTTCGATATTGATTTGGTGATCGACAGGGTGCGCGAGGCAGTGCGTACTTTTCCCAAAGCCGGTATGTTCGAACTTCATGAAGAGGGTTTCCGCTCTGCGTTCGAATTGCTGGTCGCCTGCATAATCTCGATTCGCACTTTCGATGAAGTGATGCTGCTGGTCGCGCGAAAATTTTTCGCTCGCGCTCGCACTGCGGGCGAAGTTGCCGCGATGAGCGTTGATGAAATAGACCGGCTCATCAATGAATGCACTTTTCACGAGCGCAAGGCCGCTCAGATTCATGAAATCGCTCGCCGCATCGTTGATGAACATAACGGCTCACTGCCGTGTGATCGGGACGTGTTGCTTTCATTCAACGGGGTCGGCCCCAAGTGCGCAAATTTAGTGATGGGCATAGCCTGCGATGAGCCTTGCGTCGGAGTAGACATTCACGTTCATCGGGTGACGAACCGCTGGGGCTATGTCGAATCGGAAACGCCTGAGCGCACTATGGAAGAGTTGGAAGCGAAACTCCCGCGCCGCTACCAGGTCGAGATCAATCGCTTGCTTGTGCCTTTCGGGAAGAACATCTGCAGGGGGGCGACACCGCTATGTTCGGCCTGTCCTCTGAGCGATATGTGCATGCGGGTGGGAGTCGGCAATCAGCGATGAGTGATAGGGTGAATGCCTCTATTGAACTGGTTCGTAGTCCCGGCTTCAGCCGGAAACTTCGCTCTTTAAGGCTTCCGCCCTGATTCGGGACTACGAACGCGCTTTCTAAATAAAGACCGAGCCTTTCCCTTCGAGCATGGCCTGACGGGATCGTTGCATCTGGGCAAGCACCGCGCAATGAACCGGCCCGCCGGTTTCCTGCAAACGGCGAAAACACAGATTCGCATTGATGCATTCGGATTCGGCTTTTCCTCCCTCTAGCCATTGCTTGACCAGATCAGGCTGACGCACCAGCGGGCGAGCCAGACAGAAGAAATCCACTTTCCCTTTTTTGATGATCTCTTCGAGCAATTCCACATTGCGATTGCCGCAGCCCAGTATCACGGGAGCTTTCAGGTTGAGGGCTTCGGCATAGCGTCGATAAAAAGATTGACCGCCTGGCTCGCTGATGTTCATCCTCAACGGGTCGCCGGGTTTTTCCCCGCCGCTTATGTCTATCGCATCGACTCCGACGCGGAGGACTTCTTTGACCAGCGCGGGGAAAGAATTGATATCGATCTCACCCGGCGTTCCATTGTCCGAAGGGCCGTCGTCGCAGTTGAGCTTGATGATTATCGGGAAATCCTTTCCCACGTGCCTGCGCATCTGCTTCACTATTTCGGCAACGATGCGCGCGCGGTTCTCAAGCGAGCCGCCCCACTG
>CAZPQE010000518.1:0-4672 GCA_964588615.1 uncultured Clostridia bacterium
ATGAAGAGTACATCGGAGCCGGAGCGCAGATAGTCGATACGGCGCAGGAGGCGTGGTCGCGCGCCGATATGATCGTGAAGGTCAAAGAGCCCATCGCTTCGGAATACGATCTGATGCGCGAGGGACTGATACTTTTCACCTATCTGCATCTTGCGCCCGCGCGGGAACTCACGCGCGCGCTGCTCGATCGCGGAGTGACGGGCGTGGCTTACGAGACGATAACCAACGACCTCGGACACCTGCCGCTGCTCACTCCGATGAGCGAAGTTGCCGGGAGGATGGCGATTCAGGTGGGCGCGTTCTATCTCGAAAAAGTCAACGGAGGACGCGGCGTGCTGCTGGGCGGAGTGCCGGGAGTCGCGCCGGGCAAGACGACTGTAATCGGCGGAGGAGTCGTGGGAACCAATGCCGTGAAGATGGCAGTAGGTCTGGGCGCGGCTGTCACCATAATCGACCGCGACCTCGAACGATTGCGTTACCTCGATGATATTTTCGGAAGCCGCATTCGCACACTTGCCTCCAATCCCTACACGATAGCCGATTCGGTCTCGACCTCCGACCTCGTGGTCGGAGCCGTGCTCGTGCCGGGCGCGGCTGCGCCCAAGCTGGTGACGCGAGAGATGCTCAAAGCCATGCCTCGCGGATCGGTCATCGTAGATGTCGCCGTAGATCAGGGCGGCTGCATCGAGACGACGAAACCTACGACGCACAGCCAGCCGACTTACTATGTCGAAAACGTGCTTCACTACGGCGTGACCAATATGCCCGGCGCAGTGCCTCGCACTTCGACTTTCGCGCTCACCAACGTGACGATGCCTTTTGCCGTCAAGCTTGCCAACTACGGCGCGGTCGAAGCCTTCAAGCGAGACCGGCATTTGAAGAACGGCGCCAACACCTTCAAAGGCAAAGTGACCTACAAGGCGGTGGCCGAAGACCAGGGCCTCGAATACACATCGATAGACGATTTGCTGTAGACGGAGCGCAGGAATATGAATCAGGGTTTCTGCGCTCTCGCCGCTCTGCCGCGCTCTCCGCTATACTTTCCGGCTTATGTACTCAGAGTTGTTCGAGACTATCTATCCAATCAACATGCTCAGGAAAGAGAAAGGCGTGTTGATATCAGGAGTCGATCCGTTCGGGCTCGGCGACCGGGCAGGGATTGAAGCAGGCGACCGGATAATGAAGATCAACGGGAACCCGGCGCGCGACTTCATCGATTTTCAGTTTTATACCGGGTCGGAAGACCGCGTCTGTCTCGACGTGATAAAAAAATCAGGCCAGGCATTTCAGATCCAAGTCGAGCCAGGCGAAGGAGAAATCTGGGGGCTGGACTTCGAATACTTCTCTCCGCGTCAGTGCGCCAACGACTGCCTCTTTTGCTTCTGCAATCAAAACCCACAAGGGGCGCGCGAGTCTCTTTTTTTCAAAGACGAAGATGTGAGACTTTCATTCCTGCACGGCAACTATACCACTATGTCTTCGATCTCGAAGATGGAGATGGATCGGATAGTCGAGCAGCGCCTATCGCCTCAGTATGTTTCAGTGCATGCGACCGACCCGGAAGTGCGCCGCTATCTGCTCGGACGCAAGAGGGCCGACGACGTACTGGGCAAGATGCGCTATCTGGCTTCGCAGGGGATCGCCCTTCACGCGCAGATCGTGTTATGCCCTGGGATCAACGACGGCGAAGTTTTAAAGCGGACGATTGATGATCTGGCCGAGCTTCACCCTCAGCTTACGAGCGTCGCCATCGTGCCTGTGGTCTTCACCCATCTGCACAACTACCGGCATCTGCTGACTGCGGTCACGGATGAATTTGCAGGGTCACTGATCAAGGAGATGCGCCCGCGTCAGGGCGAGTTTCGCCGCAGGTTTGAAACGACGTTCGTGTTTCTGGCCGATGAATTTTATCTTCGCGCGGGGCTTCCTCTGCCTGGGCGCTCGCACTACGGCGATTATCCGCAGATCGAAGACGGGGTGGGGATGGTGCGAAGGTTCATCATCGAATCAGAGAATATGTTGAAACGGGGGAGGGTTTCGAGGTTCGGTCTCAAGCGAGGCGCGCTTCACGGGACAGTTGCGACAGGAGAATTGTTTTATCCGATACTTTCAAAATATGTCGCGCGGTTGAACGAGCAAGCGGGAACGCGGCTGAAGGTTATTGGAGTGAAGAATAAATTCTTCGGCGAGGAAGTGACCGTAGCCGGGCTGATCGGAGGGAGAGATTTTCTCGAAAGTCGCCGGGAGATTGAGGGAGATTTTCTCATCGTTCCGGAGCAGGCGTGTTTGAAATCGGGGCATATTTTTCTCGACGATTACAGGCTCGAAGACCTTGAGCGGGAACTGGGCATTCCTGTTTCGCACGGGGGGCCGTCGCTTGCGAGCCTGATCGAGAGGGCGCGTGAAATGGAATCGGCATGTATTTCAACTCTCAATTGACCACTTTTGCGATGGGGCGTAGAATGCGGGCTATGGACGACGAAGAAGCGACAACCAAACCGACGCTCGAAACAGTTGTTGAGATGCTGAAGACACTTCAGCTTGATGTTGCGGAAATCAAAGCCGAGCAGAATCGCGAGGCCCGGCAGATCGATGCGATGGCGAAGGACATGTACAGGTTCGCAGGAGACCTCTACGAATTGCGTCTCGACTTCCGCGAGTTTCGAGAAACAGTTCTCGGCTCATCCCCACAGATCGGAAAGTAGGGTCAGGACTTCAGCCTTTCGAGTTGCATACAAAATACTGGATAAAAATCCAAAATCTCGGATAAGCCCACATCTTTTGCGGTTTGCGAAAGCCTGCGGTGAATTTTTAACACGCTGTAAAAAAAGAACTTAGCCTGTCCGGGCTTGTGATCCTGCTTCTCCTCCCGTCGTGGCACTAGCCTTGCGAAGTCTCTTTCTTCCTGATTAGTCTTTTAACGAAATCAACCAACAACCCTAAATCAACCCTTGGAGGAAAGAAATGAGAAAACTCCGCAAAGCGAAGACGCTGGCATCGATGCTGACGTTCGCGTTTGTCGCGATGTCGCTGATGCCATTGTTTAGCCAGCCGGCTCTGGCCCAGGCCACCACAGGCACTATCAAGGGCTCGGTGACCGACCAGACTGGCGCAGTAGTACCAGGCGCTTCGATCACGGCCAAGAATCAGGCGACAGGGGTCGAAACCCCGGCCTTCAAGTCGACGGGAGAAGGTCTCTACAACATCCCGAACCTCATACCGGGCACATACACCCTCACGGTCGAGGCCCAGAATTTCAAGCGAGGGGTTTACACCGACATAGGGGTCAAACTCGGACAGGACTCGATCATCGATGTCTCGTTGCAGCCGGGTGGAATCACCGAGACGGTGACCGTCACTGCTGGCACTGAGGAGACCATTCAGAAAGAGACCTCTCAGATTTCGGCCAACTTCGAAGCCCGCAAAGTGGCCGAGCTTCCTTCAAACGCAGCCGGAGGCGGCATTGACACCCTGGCGCTGCTTGCGCCGGGCGTCGTTCCGGGATTTGGCAACGTCAACGGCAACGGCATCACGCTGTCAGTAAACGGTCAGCGCGCCCGCTCCAACAACTTCACCATTGACGGGCAGGACAACAACGACCTGTCAATCGGCGGCCCGAACTACTTCGTTGACAACCAGGACACGGTTCAGGACTTCCAGGTCATCACGAACAACTTCTCGGCCCAGTATGGCCGCAACCAGGGCGCGATAGTCAACATCGTGACCAAGTCGGGCACGAACGACCTTCACGGCAGCGGCTTCTGGTTTCACCGCGACCGCAAGCTGTTCGACACTCTGACCAACATCGAGCGTCGCGGCGGCCAGGAAGAAGCGCTTCCGCTTTTGACCAACGTGTACGGCGGCACGGTCGGCGGTCCGATCCTCAAAGACAAGGCGTTCTTCTTTGCCAGCTATCAGGGCATCAAGCAGCGTCAGAGCGACATCCTCCGGTCAGGCAACATCGCGCTTCTGCCTGATTCGGCTGCTGCCCTCAAGCGGGCTTTCCCCGGAAACAACCTGATCGCGGTGATGGCCGATTTCTCCGCCTTCAACATCACCGATTTCGGCACAGTTCGCCCGCGCACCGACCTTTCCAACCCGTTTGATAACGTAGTGATCAACGGCGTGAACTACCGTGCGGCGTTCCCCGAGCGCACAGCCAGCTTCCCTTACGATCAGGAAGAATTTTCGGGTCGCGGCGACGTCAAGCTTTCGGAAAAGAATGACATCTGGACGCGCTATCTCTTCCAGGATGGAAACAACAAGAACGGACTTGGCGGAAGCGCCGGGTTCACTGCCGACATTCCGTTCCGCAGCCAGAACCTCGGTTCAAGCTATACCCGTCAGGTGTCGAACACCTCGGTTAATGAGTTCCGATTCGCTTACAGCCGCCTGTTCGTCATATTCGGCGGCGGATGCGAGGGACTCAAAGGCTGTATACCTCATCCGGGAGATGGCGGCATCGGTACCGCGCTTGCCAACGTAAGCTTCAGCGGCGTGCGCGGAGCCGGAACGGCGGCGACCGTTCAGACAATCGGCCCAGCCACCAACCTGCCACAGGGCCGAACGGTCGAAGCGTTCCAGTTCAACGACAACTTCTCGACCACTCGCGGCAGGCACGCGATCATCTTCGGCGCTGATATCCGACGTTTGCGCAACCAGGTTCCGTTCC
>CAZPQE010000519.1:0-4668 GCA_964588615.1 uncultured Clostridia bacterium
CTTAACTTAATGGCATTGCCCTTTCAGGGCTTTGAACGTGACCGGCTCGATGAGGGTTTAATCCAATCGCATGCCGTTTTAAGCGAAGGCATCGCTGACGATTTGCCGCTGCTCCATCTGATGAATGGTGTGCGAGCCTGTAGCCGTGCTTGCGCTGGCCGCGCGCCCTGCGTAGCGGAGCGTTCGTTTGTCTCCGATCATTTCGCGAATGCGCGATTCGACGAACGACCACCCTCCCTGATTGCGCGGCTCTTCCTGTATCCATCTGATGTCGGTCGCGGCGGAAAACAGATCGAACCATTCTGCAAGCTGACGCTTTGGAAAAGGATAAAACTGTTCGATCCGCAAAATCGCTGTACTCGCGTCGCCCAGCTTTTTGCGCTCCATTGCTAGATCGTAGTAAACCTTTCCGCTCGCTATCAGCACGCGCAACACCTGCGCCGCGCTTGCTTCCTCATCGCCTATCACGGGCAGAAAACCTCCTGCGGTGAATTCTTCGATTGGCGATGAAGCCTCCGCTGCTCGAAGCAGGCTCTTGGGAGTCATCACTACGAGCGGCTTCGCCTCGGCGCGAGCCTGTCTTCTCAGAAGATGAAAATACTGCGCGGCTGTCGTGCAGCACGCGACCCGCATATTCCCCTCGGCGCACAGTTGCAGGTAACGCTCAAGCCGCGCGCTCGAATGCTCAGGCCCCTGTCCTTCGTAACCATGCGGCAACAACAATACAACGCGCGCCGTTTGATTCCATTTCTGTTCGCCCGACGCGATGAACTGATCCAGGATGACCTGCGCAGCGTTGGCGAAATCTCCGAACTGAGCTTCCCATAAAACCAGAGCATCGGGGGCGGCCACGCTGTAGCCGTATTCGAATCCGAGCGCGCCCGCTTCCGAAAGCGGACTGTCGTAGATGTGAAAGCGCGCCTCACCTGCGGTCATCGCCTTGAGCGGTATCCATTCTTCGCCCGTTTCGGTGTCAGTGAAAGCCGCGTGTCGCTGGCTGAAGGTTCCTCGCACAGTGTCCTGTCCGCTTATGCGAATGGTCACGCCTTCGAGAATGAGCGAGCCGAATGCAAGAGCCTCGGCCATAGCCCAATCGACCATCGCTTCGCCTTCGACCATCTTCGCCCGCCGCGCAAGCAGGCCGACTATCTTGGGATTGAGATTGAAACCCTTAGGCACAGTGTTGATCGTCTGCCCTATCAGGCGAAGCGCGCGCAGGTCAACTCCCGTCTCGATCACCTCGACATTCTCTGTTTCAGGTCGAGCGACGGGGATTGCAACTTCTCCGCCCTGACGCGCGACTATTTCTTTTGCGCCAAGCTGCGCGTTTTCATATCTGCGCATTCGCTCTTCCATTAGTTCATGGACGCGCGCTTCATCCACGACGCCTTCTGACGTGAGGCGACGCGCGTAGAGTTCTCTCACTCCGGGATGCTCGCGTATGCGCTGATACATAACGGGCTGGGTGTATGTAGGCTCGTCGCCTTCGTTGTGTCCGAGTTTGCGGAATCCTGTCACGTCGAGGACGACATCCTTCTTGAATTTCATCCGGTAATCGAGCGCGGTCTGAAGCGCGTTGTAAGCCGCTTCCGGGTCATCACTGTTGATGTGAAAGATGGGAGCCTGAATCATTTTGGCTATGTCGGTGCTGTAAGTCGAAGAGCGCCCCTCTTCGGGCGGCGTGGTGAATCCGAGTTGATTGTTGACGATGATGTGAATAGTCCCGCCCGTCGCGTAACCGGGCAGTTGGGAGAGGTTGAGCGTTTCGGCTACGACTCCTTCGCCGGCGAAAGCCGCGTCGCCGTGAAGCAGTACGGCAAGCAATCGTTCGGGATTTTTTGATGCGTCCTGTTTCGCGCGCACTATGCCTTCGACCACCGGATCGACGAATTCGAGATGGCTCGGATTGGAGGCGACCGCGAGCATCACCTGACCGGCGGCGGTTTCGCGCAATCCGCTTGCGCCCTGATGATATTTCACGTCGCCCTGATCGTGAGGGAATCGCGGATGAATCGACCCCTCGAAGCTGGTGAATATCCGCTCGCAGAAACGGCCTATCACGTTGGCGATGACGTTCAACCTGCCGCGATGCGACATCCCCATAGTGATATCGGTTATGCCGCGATGGGCCGCGCTTTCTATCAACTGATCGAGCAGAGCGACTACAGTTTCGTTGCCTTCGATTGAAAATCGTTTCTGGCCCAGATACTTCATCCCCAAAAATCTCTCGAACAGTTCGGCAGAGATGAGCTTCCACAGGATTTGATTTTTAGTCTCGACTGAAAGGGCGGGCGCGTCTCGTTCGACGCGCGAGCGAATCCATTCTTTTTCTTCCGGGTCCTGAATGTTGCGATACTCGACTCCCACTTTGCCGCAGTAGTAACGATGCAGCAGGGCTACGATCTCGCGCAGAGTCGCCGTCTCTTTTCCTCCCAGCCCCGACGCGATGAACTCGCGGTCGAGGTCCCAGATAGTCAGTCCGTAGGTAGCGATGTCGAGTTCGGGGTGATACTGAATCGTTTTCCATCTGAGCGGGTCCAAGTCGGCTATGAGATGGCCGCGCACGCGATAGGCATTGATCAATTCGAAGACGCGCGCTTGTTTGCGAATCTCATCGCGGTGATAGGCTTCGCCCAGCAGAGCCGGGTTGACATCCATCGCCCAGACGTAAGGGCGGAAAGGGATGGCGAGCGCGGCGAATATCTCGTCGTAAAAATTATGCTCTCCGCCGAGAAGCTCTTCGACACGGGCGAGGAACGCGCCCGATTCCGCGCCCTGAATTATTCGATGATCGTAGGTGCTGGTTACGGTCATCACTTTGCTGATGCCGAGGCGAGAGAGGGCTTCTTTCGACATGGCGCGATACTCGGCGGGAGTTTCTATCGCGCCGGTCGCTATGATCGCGCCCTGACCGGCCATCAGTCGCGGGTTGGAAGCCGTTGTGCCTATGGTTCCCGGATTGGTGATGCTGACGGTCGTGGATTGAAAATCCGCGACCTGAAGACGGCCTTCGCGTGCGCGGCGTATGATGTCGTCGTAAGTGTGGAGGAGTTGAGAGAAGTTCAATTTGTTTGCTGCACGGATATTTGGCACAAGCAGCGAGCGCGTTCCGTCCTTGCGTGTGACATCGACGGCTATGCCGAGGTTGACCTCCGAGCGTCGGATTCTCGTAGGCGCTCCATCGATGATTTCAAAAGAGTCATTGAGCGCGGGGAAGCGTTCGAGGGCTTTGAGGACGGCGAAGGCGATGATGTGAGTGAAGGATGCTTTGCGATTGGAAGATTTCAGGTGATCGTTGATGAGGCGGCGATTTTCGTCGAGAAGTTTTATGGGAATGACTCTTTGCGAAGTGGCCGTAGGAACCGAAAGGCTTGCCTGCATGTTTTCAGCGATTTTCAGAGCCGCGCCGCGAAGCGGCACGGGCTCGCCTTCGATTACGGGCTGCGCTGACGGAGTCTCGATTTTTTGTTCGACGCGAGCGGCGGACGGTTGGGGTTGAGCCGGACTTTCGCCCAGAACGTCTTTGAAATAATCCCGCCATTCTTCGCCTACTGACGCGGGATTTTGCTGATAGTGATGGAGCAATTGGAGTACGTAATCGGCGTTGACGCCGAACTCATCTATTATGAGTTGATCGATTTGAGAAGGTTTTATTCCTGTAGTCATGATTTTTTCCTCAGCTTCAAAAGCATAGTGTAATTGGCCGATAGCGGCTAAACAACCATTCACTCCGGCATTGACATAAGAAATGCGGCAGAGTAGAACAGGCTCTTTCAATATGTTCTTGATTGACAGGGATTCACAATGAAGATCAAACCCAAGATACCCCGCGAGAATCCTCATTACCCGCAATGGTCTGATTATGCCGTCGGAAGAATTTCGGCCATAATAAAAAGAGCTATAGAAACGGGCAGGAATCGCATCCTCATACAAACCAACCTCAAACGCGGTCTTCCGTTGGAGAACATCAACAAGGTCGCCGGACCGTTCGTGGAAGCCTGGGCATTAGAGCAATTCGAAGACATCGCTGATGATCCTGCAAATGAATTTGAGCTAATCAATGTGCAGGCCGGAAAGCGGCTTGATCCATTCGACATAATTCTCCAATTCAAGCGAAAGACAGCGGATGATTACCTTTCGGCCAACATCGATGTCAAAGCGACTGCCGAAGACATAGCGACTTCGGGCAGAAGTCCCAATATAACTTCTTATGCAAGGATCAGGTCGGAGTACCTCAGTGACCCCGATTATATTTTCATCATACTTTCGTTGAAGCATAAGGTTTACTCGGAGCGAGTTTCTTCGACCGGCATGACGAATGGGGTTATGGAAGTGGTTTCCTTCGCAGTGTACGATCTGAAATACATTTCTTCTTCCGACATCAGCTATAACTCTGCGCTCGGTACTGGCCAGATTCAAGTGCGGGATATACACTACGTGGAGATTGAGAAGAGAACAGTGTGGGAATTTCTCCGATTGCTCGATGCAAGATTCATCAAATCCAAGGGCGAAGCCGCATGGCTGAAACTCGCTCGTCGGCATGAATGGATCAAGGAGTGATGAAATGATACGGCTGATTTGCGGAGACGCGATAGAAGAAATGAAAAAGCTTCCCGCTTCGTCCGTCGATCTTGTGATCGCTGACCCGCCCTACAATCTTGGAAAAGA
>CAZPQE010000520.1:0-993 GCA_964588615.1 uncultured Clostridia bacterium
AACGAATGCGCATGGGAAATCCCTCACGGGTTGGAGACCTGATAAACTGCAATAAAGTTCGATTGACTTGCCGGTTATTTTCGACCGGCTGTTGAAACTATCATTCAGGAATCCAACCCGCAAGAGGCTATGCGATTTCTAAGGCGTCTGTTGAAGCTTGCCGCCTTTAGCCGAGAGCATCAGCTTTATCAACTCTTCGGTGACTTTCGGCTCAAGCCCTTCAGTATGCCCCTTGTCAAGGCGGACGACATCAGCGACTATTCGTCCATCCTTGCAATCGGCATAGGCCAACAAATGCGCTTTGCCCGGCGCAGGAAGGAGTCCCCAGCCCGGACGCAGCAGATTCAGCCGCGAACTATCATAGACGTAGCCTGCTTTGGTATCGACTATCTCCGCAGGCGCGCGACGCGGGCCGCAGGCATATTTCTTCGCCCACTCGGAAACATCAGGCACGCCTTTATCATCGACTTCACGCTGACCCGTCGAGTAGATGAATGAAAAATCTACGGCGGGAAGTTCGCGCAAAGCCGCTGCCGCCTGAGCCATCGTGCTGCTGCTGACAGCGGGAGCGGCGGGAGGAGCCGCGCCCGGAGCCGTCGGAGCGAAAGTCGCCGAGCGACCGGGATTGCCTCCCAGCCGCCCGCCCGACAGGCTGAGCCACCCATCGACTTTGTCTTTGAAAAAGTCCGTGCGGATCAATCGATTCGATGTCATCCCGCCCTGCGAATGACCCACGAGCCAGAAAGCCTTTATGTTCTCTCTGCCTATCTGCTCGATGACGAAGGTGACGATGTTTTGCAGATACTCGTCGTCTGCCGCAGACCACGCTCGCGTCGGAGCGTTGGGAGTAGCGACCACAAGGCGATACTTGTTGACGTAATCGAGAAGCGGGAAGTAATGGCGTTGCCAGTTCCCATAAGAGCCGCCGCCGTGCAGGCTGAGAATGAAGGTGACTTTCTCGCCTTTCTTCAGATCGCACGGATAATCGAGAAA
>CAZPQE010000520.1:1003-4663 GCA_964588615.1 uncultured Clostridia bacterium
TATGTGCGGCGCGTTTTCATTTCTACCACGTTTCCCTGATTGATAACGGTCGCCGATGAACATTCTCTGTCGGGACAGTGCAGATAAGAGGGATCAGCGCAGGGCGCTCCCGGAAAACGCAAGGGTTGTTCCTGCGCCCTCGCCGTTCCCATAAGCGCCGCCACAGCGATGATGATTGCTGACATTCTAATCAAACCAACAAGTTTTTTCATACGTTTTTCCCTCCGAAGATGTACAGCAGGCTGGCAGCCTGCTGATGCCTCAAACCTTCATGCCTTCCGTGTATCAACAGACTGGCAGCCTGTTGTACATCAATGAATTTTCGATGGACGGCAGTCCTGCAACCCACCAGCTTCTTTTCAACTCTATTCATCACCGGGCAGAGGCGTCGAACGATTGGCCTCGCCGCGTTTCTCCATGATCTGTCTGACTTCCATCGTCGGATCATTCTCCACGCGACAGGGCGTGTTGAAGATCATCACCGCGCGCTTGTCCGTCGTGTAGGCCGGCCACGTGGGCAGCCCCTTGTGATTCGGATTGCCCGCGCGAGCAAGCGCAGACCAGGCTCCTGCGCCTGCGGCTTCGAGTTTCTTCATCTGCGCGTTGACCGGGCCAGTCATGCTCTCGCATTGATCGATGTGATTGAAGACGAATGGAATCTCCATGCAGTGCGGCGCGCGAAGGCCCATCACCGAGGTTTCCCATTCCCAGACGTAGAGATAAGTCGGAGCTTTTCCCAGAGCCGCCCGCCGTTCTGCCAGTCGGATCGAACTCATCGCCGCGGCATCGCCAGTGATGTTGGTCGAAAGCTCATAAGGCGTGGCCTTCGGATATCGCTTGCGATAGCTGGCGATCACTCTTTCAGCGTCCTCGCCCAGCGCGCGTCGGACGTTTTCCAGCAGCCCCGCTTCATCCAGCTTGCCGTAGTCGGGCGAATCGATTTCATAAACCGTGCGCTCCGTCCACGTGTAGCCTACGATCACCGGCACATCCGCCGAGAGGGGAGTCGCCACCGGATCGAAAGGATGAGTCGGCAACACGCGGCCATCTACGACAGCGCCGAATCGCGCCCGATTTCCCGCTTCCATCAGTTTGTCGAGCGGCGTTTGTTGAAGCTCGCGCCCCTGCCCCGGCTTCAACCCGAGTTCTCTCAACAAAGTTTCCGCCGTCTTGTTGGCCGCTTCGCGCGCGCCTCCGCGCAGGGCAGCGCCGCTTTGAATCGCCGCGCTATGAAACAACCCTTTTGCCGAAGGCATCGCCAGCAGGGTCGAAACTTTTGCGCCGCCGCCCGACTGACCGAATATGAAAACTCTCTGAGGATCGCCGCCGAATGCGCTTATGTTGTCGCGCACCCATCGAAGAGCGGCGACTAAATCCTGCTGCCCCACGTTGGCAGAGTCCGCAAAATCCGCGCCGCCCAGTTCAGCCAGATACAGATAGCCCAGCGCATTCAAGCGATGATTGACCGTCACCACGACGACATCCTGATGACGGGCAAGCCCCGCGCCGTCGTAGCCTATCGAGCCGCCCGTACCCTGATCGAAACCGCCTCCGTGAAACCAGACCATCACTGGCCGCTTGCGCTCGCTGCCTGTGCCTCGCGTCCACACGTTGAGGTAGAGACAATCTTCGCTGGAGTCGCCGGGTTTTGTGGGCCGCAGGATGCTGAAGAACTGGAGTTGCTTTGCGCCGCGCGGACGGTTCGATTGCGGCGCGTAATGTCCGAACTCGAAGGCGTCGCGCACCCCCGTCCATGCATCGGGAGGACGAGGCGGAAGGAGACGATTCGCGCCTCCGGTCGGAGCGCCGTAGGGAATCCCTTTGAAGATGTGAAGGCCGCCTTCTTTCCGCCCGCGCACTTTGCCCGACGCGATAGTGACAACCGGAGTCGCGCCGTTCGTATCGGCGCGAAGCAAACCGGGAATGAAAATGCTCACGGTCGCCGCCTGCGCAGTCGCGGTCAGAAATGACCGGCGATCCAATCGATGGCCTCGTTGATCCTGTTTTGAAGTCATAGCTCGATCCTCCTCCGGAAAAGTTCGTAGTACCGCCTTGAGGCGGAAGGTTGTAGAGGCGTGAGCTTCCGGCTAAAGCCGGGACTACGAACGATTTCATCTGCGAGCGGTCATTTCTTTTTCTGCTTTGCCAGATATGCTTTCGCCTGCTGAGAGACGATATCGACAAGATTGCCCATCGCCAGATGAACATCGATCAGGTGCAATCCCCAGTCGGCCTGCACCTGCCCGCCCGTGACCACATCGCCCACTATGTCATCCGTTCGAGGGTCTTTCGGGTCTGCGTGTACTTTGACCGCCAAATACGACCCCTTCTCATTGGATACGCATTCGGCGCTGAGTAAACCCGGCACGCTCACAAAAGGAGTGTTGATCGGTTGCGCAGGCGTAACCCACGGCCTTGGCTCCGCCGCTGATCCGAGACTGCGACCTGCTGCCGACAAGTACGCTTTCAACACGCCGCTTCCGCCTGCAAGCGCAGCAGGGTTTACGCAGGCAGCTTCCATATCTTTGCTCTGCACGCGGCTGAATCGACTGTTGGCAGGGGGAGGGACGTTCTCGCGGAACGAAGCGTAAGCGATCACACAACCTGTTTGAGACGCCGACCGGCAGAGCGGCACATTCTGAAATGCGCCTCCCACATCCTTGCCCTTAGGAACAGGCAAACTCGTTCCCAGCAGCAGGGCCGAGAGGATGCGTTGCTGCACGGGCTTGCCATCGATTTCGTTTCGAATCAGTTGCGTCAACACGCCTGATCCCTGCGAATGTCCTATCAGCACCACGCCGCGCCCCTGATTATCGTGTTCGAGGTAATACTTCCACGCATCGACCACGTCGTTGTAGCCAAGCGCGCGATCTACGGTCACAGGGCGGCCCGCTATTCCGGCGCGCAATGCGGTCAATGTCACCTGACGGTAGAGCGGGGCGAAGGTGCGGCACTGCGAGCCGAAACGGGCGAACTGAGCGCGTATGACCGCCAACTCTTCAGGCCCCGCGTTCATATCCGAGTTGGGCGTCGCATCGTTCGAGACAGTTGGATAAACATAAAAGCAGTCAATCGGCGCGTTGGGATTCGGCGACCACTTTTCCACATTGAGTTTGCCGTTGGCCTGAACGACAGTGGTCGTCAGATCGACGGAGCAGGCATCCTGACGGCCAGGACGGCAGAGCCACGTTTCGGCTTTGCTGTAATCGTTTTTCGCGGCTGCGGGCGCGGCTGCGGTTGATGGAGTCGTTGTTTGAGCCAGACATTGTTCGACAACTGCAAGGCTCATGATCAGAGATAAAGCCGTAATGATGAAGCGTCGTAACATGTTTTTCCTTTCGTGTTTTTGTAGAGCCTGCGCTCTGTCAATGCTCGACCGTTAATTTCTAACAGCGTCAATATCGCTGGTACGTCCCTTTGATTGGCGCTTGTCCAACGCCAGGTTTGCTGAAGTCGCAGACGCCCGACGAAAAGATCGCCGTCAGTCGAGCCTTCTGCGCGTCGGTGAACGCTGCCTTGTAGTCAGCGTAGTTGATCGGCTTCAACTGGCACTTCAACACATCGTTGGCGAGCGGCGCCCCTGCAACAAGTCGCGGCTCGCTATGTACCGGGTAAAGCGCATTGCACCTGCCCTTGCCATCGAAACTCGCCCGCTCGACT
>CAZPQE010000521.1:0-4655 GCA_964588615.1 uncultured Clostridia bacterium
TGACATAGAAACTTTTCCTGTCGCGCTCTCATCGGGCGGCGTGGCTCTGCTACAGGCGGGAGTGAGTCAGCCGCAGTCGGTCGCCGTGTTGGCGAAGGGCGAAAAACCGCGTGTGATTTATCCGACCGTGATGAAAGATTTTCCCGCTTCGGCTCATGTCGCGCCTGAAAACGTGACTCTCACTGCGCCTGACGGATTGAAGTTCAACAATCAGCTTTTCCTTCCGCGCGATCTCAAAGAGGGAGAGCGGCGACCGGCGATCATATTCGTTCACGGCGGCCCGCGTCGTCAGATGCTGCTCGGCTATCACTACATTCAGTTCTATCACCTCTTCTACTCCGTCAATCAGCACCTCGCCTCGCAGGGCTACATAGTCCTTTCGGTGAATTATCGAAGCGGCATAGGTTATGGCAAAAAGTTTCGCGAAGCGGCCAACACAGGCCGTCGCGGGAATGCCGAATATCAGGACGTGCTGGCGGCGGGCAAGTATCTTCAAAGCCGCGCCGACGTCGATCCCAGGCGTGTAGGCATCTGGGGATTGTCTTATGGCGGACTGCTGACGGCTCAGGCATTGGCGAGGAATTCCGACGTATTCGTGGCAGGAGTAGATATGGCGGGTGTTCATCTCTGGGGGACTTCGGTTGATCCTAAAGATGTGGCTTACAAGTCATCGCCGATTTCGGAAATAGAGAAATGGAAATCTCCTGTGTTGTTGATTCATGGCGACGATGATCGCAACGTGGCATTTTCGCAGACCACTGGATTGGTGCAACTGCTACGAGCGCACAACGTCCCGCACGAATTGATAGTGCTGCCGGATGACATTCACGAAACGCTGCTGCATCATCGCTGGGTGATGTGCTTGAATGCGATGGACAAATTTCTCAATCGGCATTTGAAGGGCAACGAGAACTGAATTCATGTAGAACAGGCTGCCAGCCTGTTCATGCGCGGAAAGCATGAAATTGGAGAACCACGACAGGCTGGCAGCCTGTCGTACCTTGTAGAACAGGCTGCCAGCCTGTTCATGCGCGGAAAGCATGAAAGTTGGAACCCCGACAGGCTGGCAGCCTATCGTACATTTTTTGAGAGGAACCATGAACCAACGAGCCGTAAAAATCGCCGCGATCATTTTCCTGTGCTTCCTGTTGGCGCAGGGGCAAACCGCGCCGCAACAAAACGCGCCGCCTTCGACCGATATCTTTCTCGTCGATATCGAAACTGGCGCGGGGCGTTTGATTTTCAACCAGCCGGTCAACATCACCCGGCGCGAAGGCTATGACAATCAGCCTTATTTTCTGCCCGACGGCGCAAGCCTGCTCTTCACTTCCATCCGCGAAGGCGCGCAGCCCGATATCTATCGCTACACGATCAGTGATAAATCCACAACGCAGATGACGCGCACGACGGAAGGCGAGTATTCGCCAACCCCTGCGGGAAAATTCTTTTCCGTCATTCGCGTCGAGGCTGATCAGACTCAACGATTATGGAAATTTCCTTTCGACGGCAGCGCGCCCTCGCTCGTTTTAGAGAACGTCAAGCCCGTGGGCTATCACTGCTGGCTGGATGAAAACACTCTGGCGCTTTTCGTGCTGGGCCGCCCCGCGACTTTGCAGATAGCCGACACGCGCACAGGCAAAGCCGAAACGGTCGAGAGCAACATAGGCAGATCGCTTCATCGCCACCCGCAGCGAGGCACGCTCACCTTCGTTCACAAATTATCTGAGACCGAATGGCTCATCAAAGAGATGGACACAAAGACGCGAAAGACTGCGACAATAATCAAGACTCTTGCGGGCAGCGAAGACTATGCGTGGACGCGGGACGGAGTGATTCTGATGGCGAGCGGCGCGAAGCTCTTCAAATTCGACCCCGCGAAAGACAAAGAGTGGCAACCTGCGGCAGACTTCGCCAGCGCGGGAATCAAAACCATCACGCGGCTGGCCCTCAGTCCGCGAGGCGACAAGCTGGCTCTGGTGGCAACCGCTCAATAAATCAACGCATGAAAAAAAGAGCGCGGACGATTGTATCCGCGCTCTTTCAATCGAGTCAGTCTATGGCGCAGCCGCGCAAGCTGTCAGCCAATGCCACTTCTCTAACGGTTGCCCGACTGCGGAGACGGACGCACTGCCGTCTTGTGATAGTTCGGATATGCGGGCTTGCGATATTTCGGAAGCGGGTTTCGCTTCAAGGCCGCCATCACTACCTCGACAGCCTTTTCAAGCTGTGTGTCCCGGCCCTGTCTCCACAAGGCAGGGTCGAGATCGACTTCAACATCCGCAGGTGTTCCCCAGTTCTCTACATCCCACTCGCCCTGAAGGTTGTAAAACGCCACTCGCGGAGCCGTCACCTGTCCGCCATCGATCAAAAACGGATAATCGTAAATGCCGATAAGCCCGCCCCACGTGCGCTTTCCTACCGTAGGCCCGACTCCCGCTTTTCTAAACAACCACGGCATCAAATCGCCTCCTGATCCGGCCCACTCGTTTATGATCATCGCCTTTGGCCCATAAATAGACCCCACAGGAGTGTTGAAGTCTTCGCCCTCGCGCGTGGCCCAGCGATTCATCAGCGGCCTGCGCATGTAATCGATGATGTAGTCAGCCGCCGTGCCTCCGCCGTTGAACCGCTCATCGATGACCGCGCCTTCTTTATCGATCTGCGCGAAGTAGTATCGATTGAAGTTCGTGAATCCCGCAGTCGAGGTGTTCGGCAGATAAACGTAAGCCAATCGCCCTCCGCTCATTTTGTCGACTGTGCGACGATTGCTCTCTATCCAGTCGAGATTCCTCAGTCCCCCTTCGTTCGCTACAGGCACGACGGTCACTTCGCGCGAGTTCGACCCGTCTGCGTTCGCGCTCACACGAATGACGACTTGTTTATTGGCCGTCGCCTCGAAGAAAGAGTAAACATTGTCCGTAGCTCTTACTTCGCGTCCGCGAACCGCTATCAGGTAATCGCCCACTTTTACATCAACGCCCGGTTGCGTGAGAGGCGCGCGAAGTTGCGGGTTCCAGTTCTCGCCGTTGTAAATCTTCGCAAAGCGATAACGCCCGTTCTCAATTGTGAAATCGCAACCGAGCAGGCCGCCCGCGACGAAGTTGGGTTGAGGCTGATCGCCGCCGCCCGCGTTGTGATGGCCTACTGACATGTTGCCGAGCATTTCCTGAAACAGATAAGTCAGATCAGCCCGGTGCGCGATGTTATCGAGATAAACTTCATACTTCTTTTCGTAAGTCGCGAGGTCAAGCCCGTGCAGACCTGGATCATAGAAAAAGTCTCTCTGCACTCGCCACGCTTCCGCGTACATCTGTCGCCACTCTGCTTTCGGGTCGACATAGACTTCCACCTCGGCGACGTTGACTCCACCCTCACCGGGACGCGGAGGCTGGGCAGCCGGTATGATCGTATAGCGATAGCCCTGAAGCGGGAAACCGGGCGGGAGCGACGGCCCCTGACCGAGGAGAATCTTTTCGCCGTTGGCCGAGATGACGAACAATCCAACGCCGTCCATCACTTTATCGAACTTGCGCTTGTCCATGTCGAAGCGATGCAGAGTCCCACCCGGAGGGCCGCCCGCTCCCACAGCCGGAACTGCTTCGAGTATGAAAATCGCGCCCGCTTTTCCTGCTTTCATGCCCGTGAAGTTTCGCGCCGGGATGGGCAGCGCGATGATGCGCTGACTGATGCCCTCGAAATCTATCGTCACCGTCACCGGCTCAGGCTTGGCGGGAGGCTTTGGCGCTTCGGGCTTTTTCTCTTCTTCGATTTTTTCTTCGTCGCTCTCAGGCCCAAGCGGCGAAGGCGTGTCCTTCTTCAACACCGCGACGTAAACGCTGCGCGTCAGATTGGCGTTATGCGGGAAACTCGACATATCCAGCCACCCCGATGCAGGCCCCGCGTCAGTGCTTGCGGTGAAGTAGATGTACTTGCCGCTTCGATCAAAATTCGCATAACGCGCGTCGCTCAACCCGTCCGTTATCTGCGTACTCTTCGCCGTCTCAATCGAATAGACGAACACCGCGCAGAGACGATTTTTCAACTGGCGCGTGTATGCGATCCACTTGCTATCGGGAGACCACGATGGATCCATCACCCGCCACGGATTATCGAAAGTGTTGGTGTCGACTTTCACAGGCGCGCCTTTTTCTATGTCGACATACCAGAGGTTCAATCGCTTGTCGGTGTAAGCGATTTTCTTGCTGTCGGGCGACCACAGAGGCGAATAGAAATAAGACGGCGGATTGCCCAGATTGATCTTTTTGACTTCGCCCAGCCCCGTCTGATCGCGAAGGTGCAGCGCGTACTCGCCCGACTCATCGGAAAAGTAAGCGATCCAACGTCCATCAGGCGACCACGCTGGATCGCGGTCTGCCGCTCCGGGCGAGTTGGTCAGGTTTCGCGCATTGCCTTTTTCCGAAGGCACGCTGATGATCTCGCCGCGAGCCTCGAACAAAGCTCTCACGCCCGTAGGAGAGAGCGCAACGTTGCTTATTCGATTGGCCGCGCGCTCGTATCGCGGGCGAACAGAGGGGAGATCGTCGTTGAGCGTGATGTTGACTTTCGTCGATTTGCCCGATTTCAAATCGAACAGATTTATCGAGCCGAATTGTTCATAGACTATGGCATCCGGCCCAGCCGAGGCGGATTTGATA
>CAZPQE010000522.1:0-4612 GCA_964588615.1 uncultured Clostridia bacterium
GCGAATCGTCCTTCCGTTTTCTGTGCCTTCGATTCCAATCGATGCGGCTCCGAGTATGTGGCCCGCAGGAAACCACGTGGCGGTCAGCCCCGACTTGCTCACCTCGACGGGCGAAGCCATCACGACGGGTATTATTTTTTCGAGCAGGCTCTCGACAGCCGCCGGTGAATAAAGCGGCAATTCGCCTTCGCTTTCAGCTTTGCTGCGCATGATGTTGATCGAATCGCGCAGCAGCACTTCGACGAGTCCGCGCGTGGGAGCAGTGGTATAAACCGGCACTGCGGGGTAGTGCTGATGGAGGACGGGGAGCGCGCCGCTGTGATCCATGTGGGCGTGAGTGAGAAGAATGGCGTCGAGGTGCTGATATCGCTCTCCGCTGATTGAGGCAAGATCGGGCAATCGATTATCGCCGCTCATTCGGATTCCGCAATCTATGAGGACGCGACTTGAGCCGATTTCAACAATCGCGCTGCTTGCGCCTATTTCGTTGCCGCCGCCGAGAAAAGTTATGTTCATGGGCTATGCCGTGTTTGTATGATCTTTGTCTTCGTCGCTCGCTGGTGTTTTCTCTTTGCGCTTCTGATGACGAACCTGTAGCAAGGTCAAGGCAGAGGGCCGAAATAAAACATGGTGTCGGAAGGATCGACTGCGAAGCGGAGCCGTTCGAGACACCCGAAAAGAGAGATGAATGACGGGAAATTCCCTTTCAGCATTTCTTCATCCGGGTCAGGAACGAACGCCGTGACTTCGAGAGAAATACTATTGCCTTCTGACGCCGGGATAGTGAGGCTCACACGATGAATGCTTCCTTGTACCCAGCTTCCTCTGATCAGAATCTTATGAGGATAGAGAGCCGAAGAAGAATCAAAACCAATCAGCCTGGCGAGATCAGGCGAGCAAACGACAAACGGAGCGCCCGTATCAACCACTGCTTCTGTTGATTGTCCTTCGATCTGCACTTTCAGAATTATTCGGTCTGATGTGTCGCTGCCTGAAACTGAATGGTAGTCATAGGCCGTCGCGCCGGTAGCAAATGATAGTCCGTCAGAAGAGGTAAGAAGCATCAGTAGGCAGTGGTCAGCAAAACATCCTTTGTGTTCTCTACTTGTTCAGCAAGCCGGTCGAGCGAATCTGCCGAGGCAAGAAGCTGACCGTCTTTGAGCGCCACCCATTTGCCTCTATACTCGCTGCCGTGTTTTTTGAGCCAGCTTCGATTGGCTTCCAATGTCTGGTCAGGAGGCAGGCTGTAAGAGATCACCATGGGCGGAGCCAGCACGCGGGCATAATTTTGTATCTCTGCGTTTTCCGGGTAGCATTTCGCCCCTTCATCAGAAACACGACGCGCAGTCCTGTAAGCGCCGGTCTCAAGGGCCAGTCGAACGATTCGTATCAAATCTTCAACCGAGCGATCATTCAGATTTATTTCATCAAGGGCGATGAGGAACGCCCGTTGATCGCCGCTTTCGGTTGCCCTTTGCAAACGCGCCATATTGTCTTCAGGCACACCTTCGCCGCTTTCATCATCGGCATCTACGACACTCTGAAAATCTTTCCTGCTCAATCGCTCACTCCGAAATGCAATGTCGAGTTAAAGACAAAGCGCGCGTCAACCCTTAAATCAATCGACCGGATTATAATGCACCGGCCAGAGCATCGCCACGTGACAGAGGCTCGTCTCCTGCCATAGAGCATCGGCAGACTACCTGAGACCGAACACGAACAGCGACTGGCCTGATGCGATGGCTACGTGCTGGCGGCCATCGATCAGAAAGCTGATCGGGTTTGCTGTGATCTGCCCGCCGGTCTGAAACTCCCACAGTGGTTTTCCCGTCAGGGCGTCGAGCGCGTAGAAATTCCCCTCGTTCGATCCGCTGAAGACCACCCCGCCCGCAGTCGCAAGCACTCCGGCCCAGGGGGGGGATTGCAGTCTGAACTCCCATTTCACTTTTCCGTTCAGCGCGTCGAGCGCGCGTATCGCCCCCCACGCTTCGTCGCCTTCCACCGCCCGCTCGCCTCCGGCAGTGAAGTAAGTCCCCGGTTTGTATTCAGCCTCGCCCTTGTAGTAATAAGCTCCCATCTCGCGCACCGAAACATAAAGCGTCCGGGTCTGCGGATTGAAGGAAGGCGAAAACCAGTTGGTCGCGCCCTGAAGAGAAGGCCATACCAGATTGCCTTCGACCGTAGGCTCGGTGTTGGGCAATACAATCGGCCTCCCCTTAGCATCAAGCCCGCTGGCCCAGGTCTGCTTCGCGTAAGGAGTGCCGAGCAGAAACTCTCCGGTCTCACGATCGAGCACGTAATAAAACGCATTGCGATTTGCAAGGGCTACAAGCCGTCGCGCGCCCCCCTTCCACACGGCATCGAATAGCACAGGGATTTGATTCGCATCCCAGTCATGCACGTCGTGCGGAGTGAATTGAAAATGCCACTTCATTTTCCCCGTCGCCGCGTCAATCGCAAGCAGCGAGCAGGTGTAAAGGTTATCACCCACGCGAACATCGCCGTTCCAGTCGGGTCCCGGATTGCCCGTGCCCCAGTAGATGAGATTCAACGCCGGATCGTAAGAGCCTGTCACCCAGGTCGGTCCTGCGCCGGTCTTCCAGCTATCGCCGCTCCACGTTTCGCTCCCCGCCTCGCCCGGAGCCGGAATAGTCCAGCATCGCCATGCAAGCTTTCCAGTCTTTGCGTCATAAGCGTCCAGAAAACCGCGTATGCCTGCTTCGCCTCCGCTGATGCCCACTATTATTTTTCCGTCAATGGCAAGCGGCGCGACGGTGATCGCGTGCCCGGTCGAGTTGTCGGCCACTTTCGTCTCCCATCGCACAGCGCCCGACCGGGCGTCGAGCGCGACAAGATAGCCGTCGAGCGTGCCGACATAAACCGTGTCATCGAGCAGCGCCGCTCCCCGATTGGTCGGGCCGAATCCGAGAGTCCTCGCCACTCTGGCCTGCGGTCGCTGCCAACTCCACAGCGGGCGACCGCTGCGAAGATCGAGGGCCGTCACTTTGGTCGGCGGCTCGGTCACATACATCACTCCGTCGGCGACGATGGGCGAAGTCTCGAACCTCCCGGCAGCGCGAATCTGATAGACCCACACGGGGCGGAGTCGCGCGACACTTGTCGGTGTAATCTCGGCAAGCTGCGAGAAGCGATGCCCGCTGTAATTGCCTGAATAGGTCAGCCAGTTGCCCGGCTCCGCGTCCGGGTTGGCGATTCTTTTGTAAGTCACCTGCGCCGAAGCCGACGCAGAAAGAAAGCAAACGACGAGGAGCAGGCGGATGATTTTCATTTTTCACCTCGCAGGCTGGCCAGATAAGCGATGAGGTCGTCGAGATCAGCGGCGGTCATCGAGGTGTAGGCGGGCATAGTCGATGCGCCGAATTCTTTCTTCACCTCTTTGAGTTCGCTCTTGCGAAAAGAGTGAAGGCGGCTGCCGTCGTCTCGCAACTGGATGGTGAAGGAATCCTCGTTGAGGCGCACGCCTCGAACATTTCTTCCGTCGCGCGTCTTCACGCTTACGACCAGAAATCCGGCGGGCGATTCCGCGTCAGGATCGATCAATGCCTGACGCAGATAGGCCGCGCTTCGTCGCGCGCCGATCCAGGTCAACTCAGGCCCGTGCGTTTCGCCCTCGCCGCCGATGATATGGCATATCGAACAGCCCTGCCTCTCATAAACGGCTTTGCCTCTCACGGGGTCGCCCGCGATCTTTGCTGGCGACAGGCGACCGAGCGAGCGAATGTAACCGGCCACCTGCCAGACTTCGCGGTCGGTCATCTGCCAGGTGGCAGGCATCTCGCTTCCCTCGATGCCGTTTTTGATTACTCGGAACAAAGACCAGTCATCAGTCACATGTCGCAGCCTCGTTTGATTGAGGCTCGGCCCTCTGTCGCCCACACCTTCTATGCCGTGACAGACAGCGCAATGGCCGACGAAGAGTTTCTTTCCGCGCTCAAGGTCCGAAGAGGTGAGCTTCGAGATTTCATCCTGCCCTGAGCCTGCAATGACTGTCGCGGCGATGAGCAGCAGAAACAGGCACAGAAGCTTATTCCATTTCATCTTCAAACTCCTGGATCGATCAGCGGATCGGGTCGGCGTCCCACCAGTACATCTTTTCGAGTTTCTTTTCGGCAGGCCACATCTGATTCATCGTGTCGCCGTCGAAAAGCTCGCCGTTTTTCATCACCCAGCGAATCGTGTTGGTGTTGCGAATATCCTGAAGAGGATTCTTGTCGAGCACGATCAGGTCGGCCAGCTTTCCCGCTTCGAGCGAGCCTATGTCCTGCTGAAGTCCTATCGCTTCTGCGCCGAAGATGGTCGCGCATCGCAGAGCTTCGTGCTGAGTCATGCCGCCTGATTGCAGATTCCATATTTCCCAGTGACACCCGATCCCCTGCATCTGGCCGTGACCGCCGAGACAGACTCTTCCTCCCGCGCGGACGACCGAGGCGCACCCCTTCGCAATTCCCGCATGCCCGTACTCTTCGGCTGAAAACCACTGGCGTCGGCGCTTGACCATAGTGTCGAGCAAGGCGTGAGGGATGAAGCGTCGAAGCTTCTGATTGCCATGCACGTCGGTGTTTTCGAACCAGTAGTTTTCAGACCAGGGCGC
>CAZPQE010000523.1:0-4602 GCA_964588615.1 uncultured Clostridia bacterium
GCGTGATCGAATGAAGAACTTCGCGCTCTCAGGATGCGAAATTGAAGATGATCGTGCCGATGAACCTGACCGGCTGGCCCTGAGTTTTGGTGGGCGGGAATTTCCAGCCGCGCGCCGCCGCCAGCGCAGCGTCTTTCAATAACTGGTTCCCCGATATCGCCCGCGCTGCCACCACGTCGCCTTCTTCGTTTATGGTCAATTCTATGGTCGCCAGGCCCACTATGCGCGATTGCCTGGCCAGTGGCGGATAGATCGGAATTACTCTTCTCACGGCGTCGCGCTGGAGCGCGCTGCCCGATTTTCTTATGAACCTCGGTTGCGCGCCCGCCTCCAACCTCTTTCCTTCCCACTCCCCATCCGACGACGGGTACTTGATGGAACCGATATGAAAGCCCTCGATGGCGATGTAACCGAGCTTTATCAGATAGGAGGCGGGGACGGCAAACCCGCAGGCATTTCCGCGAGTGGGATCGGCTACGGCCACTGCGACGACTTCGCCTCTGGAGTTGAAGACCGGGCATCCGCGACTGTCGGGTGAAACTCGTCCGGGCATCTTCAGAAATCGTTTGCCCTCGATGACCAAAGAGTCTCGAATCTCTTCTCTTCGAATCGCGTCCGCGCCAGCGATGATGTAAACCGGCTCTCCACTTTCGAGCGCATCGTTGACGCAGAGGGCAAGAGGGGAAACCTTCATCTCCGAGACCGAGAGAATAGCCACCGCCAGCCGCGAATCCACTCCCAGTATTTTCGCTTCCTTTTTCTTCCCGTCGCGGGTTTTGACATAGACCTTCGAAGCGTTGCGTATGACTTCATAATCGGTCGCTATGACGTTCTGCCCGATCAGAAATCCGCGCCCCGGAGTGAAAGGCCGCCCGTTGATATTCTCTCCGGCAATCGAAACAATGGAGGCGGCCTTGCTGGTCAGATCGCCCGGAGCCGCCGTCTGCGCGCGGGCTGACGCGGCAAGCAGCGCAATGGCGCTGATCGCCATGACGAGATGACCGCGATTGATCGGCATAGGACGAAAGACTCCTGATGTGATCTTTGAAACTCTGTCTGCCAGAGAACGGCTGCCCGTCCCGTATCTGAATGAGGCGGTATCATAACACGATTGCATCGAGAGTGGGAGCGGGCTGTTTGTTGTTTGAATTCTCGGCTGCCTTCTAATAAGCTTTCTCACGCTGATGGCCGAAACGAGAAAAAAGCAAAGCCGCAATCGAAGCATTCACGAAACGCTCAGGCAAATACGTCTGCTGGCCGAGAGAGCCGACGGCGACACTTTCCCGACGGGCCTGATCGATGAGGTCGAAGGGCTGGTCGATGAGGGCAAGGAAAAACACATTCACCGCATGCTGGGCGAAGAAGAACTCAGCGAAGAGGTATTCACCACGATAGAATCGTGCCTGCACGAAGCCGGATACAGATTGTTTGGATGGCTCTCGACAAGCGGAAAGAGACCTGAGCCTGTCGTCCTTGTACCGTTCGCTCTGCTGTTTTCCATCCCCATCCCCATAGAATGGGCGAACTTCTTTCCGTCCACTCTTCCCGACACCGTAAAGCAGGCAGTGGAAAAGAACCTGTTCCGACGCGCGCTGGCCCTGGGCAGAAAACCGACGGTTTATTTCGACGACCGGCTTTACCCGGTCGATCTGACGCAGTGGCGCAAGGAATCGATCACTCGTCGCTACCTCAAATCTTTCTTCGACTTCATCGAGAAGCGAAGCCGCAAGCCTGCTCCTCTGACGCGCGCGCCGCGAAAGGCCAGCTACGGGGAGATAGAACTCGGAGAGGTCAGCATAATCAATCGCGCCATCTGCGGAGTGGTGGCTGTTCACGAAGAAGACGCCTGGAAAGTGGAAGACCGCGTGTTCGGCGAGATGAAATCCGATTACGTCGAGCAGTTGATCGCCTCCATCCGCGATGAACTCGAATCGCTGGATTTTCACACCGAAGTCGAACCGAGCATTTTCCCTCAACCCGTCGAGCTTTGGCAGGTCCCGGAAATCGGGCTTCAACTCGAACGCCATCTCATACTGAGCATCGAAACCGAAGTGGCCATGCAGCGATTGCTTGAGATGGTCGAGCCGGGAGAGCCGATAGCTCCGGTGATGTATGTCTCGCATCACGGCAAGGGGCAGTCGCTCAGGGAACTGCGCCTTGCGGCCTACAGCAGCGAGTCTGCCGAGGACCCTTTCTTCACCTACGTGTGGGAACTGGTGCAGGAGCTTGAGCAGCCCGAAGAAGTGTCGGAAGGGATACTTGAAGTGTCCCGCCATCTCAACGCGAGGCTGGTGTTGTTGAGCGGGTTGCTCTCGAACGAAACGTGCGGGGACTGCGGCGAAAAGCTCTTTCCCGGCCCCGGCGGCATGTCTCACGGCGTGGAAGAATAAATGACTGAGCAATCGCCTTCTGCACACGCTTCCGACTTCGATTCAATCGATTCCATCCTGCTCGCCTTGTATGAATCGGTCTCTTTCACTCCTGGAGGCGAAGCGGACTGGAATCGTTTTTGCTCGCTCTTCATCGCAGGCGGAATGCTACTGCCCCCTCGAAGCGAACACAACCCGGCGCTTGCGGCGATGGATGTCGAAGCGTTCATACTCTGGTGCGGTCGTTTCCTCAAAGAGCGAGGCATTCAGGCCGACGGTCTCTATGAAAGAGATTCCTGGCGAACCGTCGAAGCGTTCGGAAATGTGGCTCAGGTGTTCAGCCTTTATGAGTCGCGCTTCACGGCAGAGGACGCAGAGCCATTCGAGCGCGGCATTAACAGCATTCAACTCGTGAGAGATGATGACGGGTGGCGGATAGCGATGATAGCCTGGGATTTCGAAAGCGAAGGTAAAACGATTCCGGCGAAGTGTCTTCCCAGGAGTTAGCGGAAACTTCAGGATGCCTTCTTGATCTCGTCAACTTCTTTCTCAAGAAATCGCTGCTTGACGCGCACATTGACCACATCCTCCTGCACAAGCTCGAATTTCTTGTCGAGCAAGTGAAACCCTTTCTGCATTTCCTCGCGCAGACTTTCGATTCGCGTCTGCATTTCCTCGCGCAGACTTTCGATCCGCGTCTGCATTTCCTCGCGCAGACTTTCGATCCGCGTCTGCATTTCTTCGCGCAGACTTTCGATTCGCGTCTGCGTGTCTGCGCGCAAGCCTTCCATCTGGGTTTGCATATCTGCGCGCAAGCCTTCTATTTGGGTTTGCACTCCTGACCACAGCGGGCGCGTATCCTGCAATCGCTCTTCGACTTTATTCTCCAGAGCTTCAAGGCGAGTGCCCAGATTCATTATGCCGGTTTCCATACTTCGCTGACTGGTTTCTATCTTATCCAGTCTTTCGAGGATCAGATTCACTTCTTCGCTGCTCATAAACTTCCTCCTTCCCGCCAGGCTCGAATTATAATCGACTCGGCCAGAAACTTGAAGCGATTCGCTCTGTCACCATCGCTACCATCGGCTCCGGCGGCATTGGGTTCGATCTCAGGGCTTGAAATAACACCGGCTTTGGAGCAATATTAACCCGTTGATAATTCGACGTGGCGATTTAGGCAAATTGCTCCACGTAAAAAACTGCTAAACAGCCCGGAATTCGGCCCCGCGCAGTTTAGCGCGGGGCCTTTGATTTTTTATGGCTAACAGAGATTTTCGCAACGCAGTCACCGATGATCGAGTCTATGTCTTCGACGGCGCGATGGGGACGATGCTCTATTCGCGCGGCGTCTACATCAATCGCTGCTTCGACGAGTCCAATCTGTCGAACGCCGATCTGGTTCTGGGCATCCACCGCGAATACGTCAAGGCCGGGGCCGATATAATCGAAGCCAACACCTATGGCGCAAACCGCGTCAAACTGGCCGCCTACGGACTGGAAGACAAAATCCGCGACATCAACATCGCGGGCGCGCGGCTCGCCCGCGAAGCCGCAGGAGAGAGAGCCTTCGTCGCCGGTGCAATCGGCCCGTTAGGCATTCGCATAGAGCCTTATGGCCCGACCTCTATAGAAGAAGCCCGCTCGGTTTTTCGCCAGCAGGCCGAGGCTCTGCTCGAAGGCGGAGTCGATCTCTTCATAATCGAAACTTTTTCGGACGTTGCAGAAATTCATCAGGCGCTTCTCGCCGCGCGCGAGGTGTGCGACCTTCCGGTAGTCGCCCAGATGACGATTCAAAACGACGGCAACACCAGCTACGGCACCTCGCCTGAAATCTTCACCCGCCGTTTGGACGAATGGGGCGCGGACGTGATCGGGCTTAACTGCTCCGTCGGGCCTGCGGCTATGCTCGACGCGCTTGAAAAAATGCGCGAAGTGACAACGCGCAAGCTTTCGGCTCAACCCAACAACGGATTGCCGCGCAGCGTCGAAGGCCGCATGTTTTACATGACTTCGCCCGAATACATGGCCAGGTACGCCAAACGGCTGATTCAATCGGGAGCCAAGTTCGTCGGCGGATGCTGCGGAACGACGCCCGATCATATAAAACAGATCGCTAACGCTGTTGCCGCGCTTTCGCCCGGTCGCTCGGCTGTAAGCATCTCCGTAGATGAACAAACTCTTTCGGATGTCGAAGCGACTCCGCGCGAGAAGAAATCCCGCTTTGCGGCAAAAA
>CAZPQE010000524.1:0-4575 GCA_964588615.1 uncultured Clostridia bacterium
CAAACAGGTCGCTACGCGACCAGGAGATATCTCCCGCTCCGCAGTCTATGAAGACGTGAGCCAAATGTTTTTGTTCGTAGTCCCGGCTTCAGCCGGAAGCTTTTTCAGGCCATTCCTTCCGCAGCAACTCGAATCAGGGTGACCATCGCTTAGGGCCGCCCCTTCGGGGCAATGCCATTAAGTTAAGCTGTGTGTCAGTAGCCCGATGGTGAGGGAGGGCCAGTAGAATCAAGCCCTTGCTGACGCGCGGGCTACTGACACCTTTAAGCCGCCCCCTTAACTTAATGGCATTGCCCCTTCGGGGCTTTTCATCTGCGCGCGCGCCGTTACCCAGGCCAACGGCCTGGGCTGACTCAGGGCTGCCAGGTTGTGGCGGGAGAGAGCAACGATAAGAATCGCGCGACCTCAACCGTCCGCATTCTTCCCGCCTGTCTTGTTGCCCTTCGCCGCGCGTGGCAGAATCTCTGTTCCGGCGTCTTTCAGTGTCAATCGAGAGGAGATCTATCGATGAATCGTTTCGCTTTGCGACTGACCCTCTTACTTTCACTCCTTGTACTGCTTCTTCCTGTCTCGTCGGGCAACACCTCTGCGCCGACCGTCAACTGGCCCGCGTTTCGCGGCGCGAGCGCCAGCGGCATCGCCGAAGGATTTCCTACCCCGACCCGGTGGAACGTGACAGCGAGCGAAGGTGTGAGGTGGAAGACTCCGATTCCGGGCCTCGGCCATTCGAGTCCGGTTATCTGGGGAAACCGCCTCTTCGTCACAACAGCCATCAGCGGACAGACAGACCCTAAACTGAGAGTCGGCCTCTACGGCGACATCGGCTCGGTTCAGGACGACACCGCTCACAAGTGGATCGTTTACTGCCTCGACAAACGAACGGGCAAAATACTCTGGGAGCGCGTCGCTCACACCGGAGTCCCAAAGATCAAACGCCATCCGAAATCGACTCACGCCAGTTCCACTCCTGCGACCGACGGAAAACATCTGGTCGTGATGTTCGGGTCTGAAGGTCTCTACTGCTATGACCTCAATGGAAAGCTGCTGTGGAAGAAAGACCTCGGCGTGCTTGATTCTGGTTATTACCTCGTCGCTCAGGCGCAGTGGGAATTCGGAAGCTCACCAGTCATTTACAAAGATAAAATCTTTCTGCAATGCGATGTGCAACGGGATTCTTTCGTCGCCGCCCTGAGCATCAAAGACGGGCGCGAACTCTGGCGCACCCCCCGCGAAGAAGTTCCAACCTGGAGCAGCCCGACTATCTGTCAGGTAGGAGGACGCGCTTTGCTTCTGGTCAACGGCTACAAGCACATCGGCGGATACGACGCTGAAACGGGCAAAGAAGTCTGGCGACTCAAGGGCGGCGGTGATATCCCTGTCCCGACTCCGATAGTGGCTCATGATCTTGTGTTCATCACCAACGCGCACGGGCGCATGGCTCCGATCTACGCCATTCGCCTCGACGCCGCAGGCGATATCTCGCTCGCTGAAAACGCCACATCCAACAAGCATGTGGCCTGGATGTCGCCGCGCGACGGCGCATACATGATTACGCCTCTGGTTTACGGCGATTATCTCTACAGCAGCAAGAACAACGGCGTGCTTTATTGCTTCGAAGCGCGGACAGGGACGCGCCTCTATCAGGAGCGATTGGGCGACGGCGCTACAGGCTTTACCGCATCGCCAGTGGCCGCCGACGGCAAGCTCTATTTTTCGAGCGAAGACGGCGACGTTTACGTGGTGAGGGCGGGCGCGAAGTTCGAAGTGATAGCCAAAAACCCGATGGGCGAAGTGTGCATGGCCACGCCCGCAATATCGGAAGGCGTTCTCTTCTTCCGCACGCAGGGTCACGTGGTCAGCATCACCGAAAAACCTGTGGGGAAATAAAAGGTAAAAGGCAAAAGCGAAGAGCCATAGATGTACAACAGGCTGCCAGCCTGTTGACTCTCTGATAAGGATGAAAATTGAGAGCATCAGCAGGCTGACCGACGGCTGTACATTTTCTAAGGAGGAGCGATTTCTGTTTCGGCAGACTCGCCGTTTTTTCCTTTTGCCTTTTTCCTTTTGCCTTCGCCAAAGCCTCACGTGGTTATTTTTTCCTGATGTATGTTCCGTCGAATGCGACCGTCCAGGTTTTGCCGCCGTCGGCAGACTGCTCCCAAAGCTGGCGGACGCGATCCGCGCCGAGGTTGAAAAACGTCAATCGTTGAAGCGTCTTCTGACCGTTCGTTCCTGCGGTCTCTCCTTCATATCGCATCTGGTTATCTTTGTAGTCTCCCGCGAAATCGAGCGCGCTGCCGTTGTTGGCCACCCACACCTGACGCCATCTGCTCTGGGAGCGATCATAAAAATTGAAGCTCCTGCCGGTGCTGCCCCCCGCGCCCGTCCAGTTCTCCAGAATCAGACAGCCGCCTTCGAGTCGTTCGATCCGGCTCGCTCCTATCGAAGGGCCTGACGGGTTGGCTGTGCTTTTGACATCCCACTCGCCCACCCAGAAATCGAACTGGCGATGGGGAGGATCGTGCATGCAGGGATTGATTATCTTATCGATTCGCGCTGCGACTTCCCTGTAGCGCGCGTCCTCGCGCAATCGGGCAAGATCGGGGTCGGAGGCGATCAATCCCGGCTGAGAGAAACCGGCATCAAGCGATTTGCCGAGCCATTCGAATGCGCGGTCTTTTTCATTCAATCTCGAATACGCGCAGGCGAGGTTGTACATCGCCGCAGGGTGGTTGTTTAATTCGACGGCCCTGTGCAGAGCCTTCGCCGCCTGCTGATAGTCGCCCTTCGACAGGAGGGCCGATCCGAGGCGCGTCCACGCTCTGGCGTTCGATGGCTCCACCCGCGTTATGGCTTCGAATGAGCGCGCGGCTTCAGCCCATTTCTGAGATTGAAAGAGCGTTTCGGCTTCCTGCATCGCCGTTGATTGAATCCAAGAAGTTTGCGCGTGGCCCAGGGCGGCAAGGCCCGCGACAACGAGTGAGACCCGAAAAAGTGTTTTCATAAATCCCTTCCCAAAAAAATCTGTGCTCTCCGAAGGTCGCCGTCATTGCGGAGAGCCTGGTCGCTCATGCTGAACGTATTTGAGGGAGGAATCCGACGTGAAAATTCGGATTAGGATTTTATTATTTTCTTAGGAGCCATCAACGCCCTGAAAATATGAATACAAGTGATGCCTCACGCGCGACGGACTCCAGACTCCAGACTCTCGACTCCAGACTTTTTCCACAGAAATCCAAAAAGATGAACTACAGACCCGCCTGCGGAATATAGTTCGGCCCCAGGCACAGGGGTTGGTAACGGGCATCTATTCCGCTCTCGGTGTAATTGGGAGCCCAGCCTGACGGGTCCTGAAACAATCGGATCGCGCGAATCTCGCGGCTCGCGCACAAATCGAACCAGTGCCATGTCCCTCGCGGAACCGAGAGCAGATCGCCTGCCTCGACTTCTATTCCAAGCACAGCGCCCTGGCGCGGGCGAATGTGAAAGAGTCCCCGCCCGTGAATGATGAACCGCACTTCGTCTTCCGCGTGCCAGTGCTCGCGATTGAACCGGGCAAGCATCGCGTCAAGCCCCGGCGTTCGCGGATTGACATCGATCACATCGGCGGTGACGTATCCGCCGCGAGCTTTGAGTCGCTCGATCTCC
Organism: uncultured Clostridia bacterium; assembly: GCA_964588615.1. Taxonomy (GTDB): domain Bacteria; phylum Acidobacteriota; class Blastocatellia; order UBA7656; family UBA7656; genus UBA7656. Next base: position 3,649 of record CAZPQE010000524.1, read on the forward strand.
TGGGAGTATGCCGCGAGAATCTCTTCGGCAGGAGCGCCCTGCGAGATTTGATGGCGCGGCTCCCATCTTTCATAAACTATGCCGATGGATTCGAGACATCCTGCCAGTTCTTCCGCCTCTGCAATGGTTCGATTTTCGTCAGGTATGGTCACTATAGCCATGGTTTCCTCCTATGAGCGAGATCATTTTATGTCGCCGCGACGGATTCGCTCCATCTCCTGCGCGTGGATCACATAAATGTGCGCGGCCTCGGACTGGAATATCTCTCTGGTCTCGATTTCGTCATCGGCCACAGGTTCGAGCGCCGCGTCCAGGTATTGGAAGCGATGCGGATCGCGCCTGATCTTTTTGTAGATCAGTCGGAGTCGCGCGTAAAGCGAGACCCACCGTATCTGTTTCCAAACGGTTTCGACTATGTATTTCGGGTAAAACAGCCAGGCGGGTTCGAGCGGAAGGCCGGGTCTGCGCTGGCGCAGAGGAGCGGCGATGTCGATCGCGCGCGGAAACTGATTCGACTGAACGCCGACCAGCATCACCATTCTCGCCTCGGACTGTTTTATGAGCCTGGCTATGCGCGCAGGATCGATGTGAGAGTTGGTTTCATCCAAAGCGTGGATATCTATTTCGACATCCTCGCCCAGAACTTTTCGCTCGGCGCACTCAAGGGCGAGTCCGTACAATACTGCCAGTGAATTCGAGGGGATGGCGGATCGAAACCATTGGATGACATAGCCCTGATCGTCATAGTGCGACGGCTTGATGATTGCCAGGCAGAAACGCTTCTTCTTACCCTGCTCGATCATTTTCTATACCGCCACTGTTGATGAATTGCCCGCACATCATAATCAGATTATTCCCGCTCGGTTAAACGTCCTGCCAGCTTCATCGAATGTGGAAAATGGAGCGGGCGATTTTGCTTCCAACCTT
>CAZPQE010000525.1:0-4568 GCA_964588615.1 uncultured Clostridia bacterium
ATCTACATCAATCTCGCAGAGCATCCGGCACCTATGAGTTGTTCGACCGAGATTGCCGCTGCTGTGCGGGCTCCGAGCTACAAACGTGCAACCTTCAGGCAGGTCGCGCTTGCCGTCGTGAGCGAGATCGCAGGAGTCGCATCCTGGATCAGAGGAGGAGGCGCGATGTGGCTGGCAGGCGCGGCTCTCATCTTTTCGGCGATGCCGTTCACCCTGCTGGCGATTATGCCGACGAACAAGAAGCTTCTTGCCCCCGATATTGATCGCGCCTCGGACGCAACTCGCGCGCTACTGCAAAAGTGGGGAAGACTTCATGCGGTGAGGAGTATACTGAGTCTGGCGGCGTCGATCATTTTCGTTGTATCGATCTGACATCGCCGCTGACTGCGAGCGAAGCGTTATGTTGACTGAGATAGCAATAGCAGGCGCGGCGCTCGTCGTGCTGGTGTTTTTGTCGACCATCGAGAGCGCCTACGAATCGTTGAGCGAAGTGTCGCTCCGCGTGCTGGGCGGCGAATACGAGGATTCTCCGCGCGCGCGATTCTTTCACGAACTGCTCGAACACCGTCAGCGGTTCGAGTTGATGCTCATACTAGGCACTCAACTCTCCATCGTCGCCATAGCCATCCTGCTTGATAAGATGCTCACGCGCGCAGGCGCGCCCGCGCCGCTCGCCATAACTTTCCTGGCCGTCTTCCTCATCGTCGCCCTGTTTCGTCAGTTGCTCCCGCGAACCATAGCCCTCAAACGCCCCGAAAAAATCTTCTGGGATCTGCTCCCGATCTTCAAAATTTTTTATCGCATCTTCAGCATATTCGTCGCCCCGGTGAGCAATGCGCTGGCCATCATGCGCGCCCGCGCCCCTGAGACGGAGGAGGAAGGGGAAGACGACACTGAAGAGACTCTCTACGAAGTGCAGGCATTGATCGATGTGGCCGAAGAAGAGGGCATCATCGAGGAGTCCGAAGGGGAGTTGATTCAATCGATCATAGAATTCGGCGACACGCTCGTAGGCGAAGTCATGCGCCCGCGCACTCAGATCATAGCCATCGAACTCGACTCGATGGTCTCGGACGCCCGGCGGCTGATGATCGAATCGAAATACTCGCGCCTGCCGGTCTATCGCGATCAGATCGATAACATAGAAGGCATAGTCTACGTCCGCGACCTGCTGGTTTTCTGCGAGGAAGGCAAATTCGATACCCCGCTTTCTGAGTGCCTGCGCCCGGCTTACTTCGTGCCGGAAACCAAGTCGATTGCCGAACTGTTCAAGGAGATGCAGAAGGCGAAAGTTCAGATGGCTATGGTCATCGATGAATACGGCGGAGTGGCCGGACTCGTCACCACTGAAGACATCATCGAAGAAATACTCGGAGAGATAGAAGACGAAGACCGCGCGCCGTCTGACAAACAGATCGAGCGGACGGAAGACGGATCGCTGGTCATAGATGGGAGCGCGGAGATAAGAAAGATAGAACTTCTTTATGACAAGGAACTCGAAGCCGATGATTTTACGACAGTCGCCGGACTCATAATCAACGAACTCGGCCACGTTCCGGCGGCGGGAGAAAAACTGGAATTCAAGGGGCTGCAATTCGAAGTAATCGATTCGGACGGCAAGCGCGTCAACCGCGTGAAACTTCGATCCATCGAACGAACCGGCGCGAAACAGTAAGGCATTCCCACCTATGTCGGATCACGAAAAAAGCCAGCAGAAAAATCCAAGATCGGGCGTGGCCGCAATCATAGGCCGCCCAAACGCGGGCAAATCGAGTCTGCTCAACCATCTCATCGGAGAAAAAATCGCCATCACCTCCGACAAGCCTCAGACCACAAGGACTCGCATCAGAGGCGTGCTGACTCGCGCAGAAGGTCAGATAGTTTTTCTCGACACCCCCGGAATTCACAAGCCCTCTTACAAACTCAATCGCCGCATGATGGCTATGGTCGCCGAGGCTCTCTCATCAGTCGATCTGATACTGCTTGTCATCGATGCCACCGAACCGATGGGCGCGGGCAACCGCTTCACTCTCGAAATGATGAAGAAGGTCGAAACGCCCGCTTTCCTTCTGCCCAATAAAATCGATCTGATGCGCGACAAGAGTCGATTGCTTCCGCTCATAGCCGCTTATGCCGCAGAGAGGCAGTTCGATGAAATCATCCCCGTCTCGGCCATGAAGGGCGACGGGGCGGAAACGCTCATAAAAAAAATATTCGAGTATATGCCCGAAGGCCCGCTTCTCTACCCGGAAGACGAACTGACCGATCAGGCGGAGCGCGCGATAGTAGCCGAGATGGTGCGCGAAAAAATACTTCGCGCTACGAGCGAAGAGCTTCCTTACGTGACCGCAGTGATAACCGAAAAGTGGGAAGAAGCGGAAGACATCACCCGCATCCACTGTCTGATTTATGTCGAAAAACCCTCGCATCGCGCGATCATCATAGGGCGAGGGGGCGAGCGATTGAAACAGATAGGCTCGGAGGCTCGCCGCGACATAGAAAAACTTCTCTCTCGCCATGTCTTCCTCGGCCTCTTTGTGAAAGTGCGCGCACACTGGCGCGACGACGAGCAGACGCTCGACGAACTGGGGATCGGAGGGTGAAGAGAGTGCGGAATGCAGAGTGGGGGAGTGGGGGGGTGAGGGAGTGGTGACTCCCCTACTCCCTCACTCCCCTACTTATCCCCCGCTGGCTGAAATGACCGATGACAGAATGAAAACATGGAATCTCATCGCTCTACGGGTTGCGCGAGAGGCGGAAGAGATTGTCTCTGCCTTGTTGTTCGATCTCGGCACGACGGGCGTGGTGACTCTTGAAGAAGATGAGAGGGCGGTGAAGCTGGGCGCGTACTTCGATGGGAGTGTCGAGGCGCGAGAGATAGTCGAGGCGATTGACGCGGAACTGGCGCGCGCAGGAAAACGCGATGAGCTTGTCGAGATATCTGTTTCCGAGATTGCGGATCAGGACTGGATGCAGAAATGGAAAGAAGGATTCGAGGCCGTAGAAATCGGCCATCGTCTCATCGTCGCGCCTTCGTGGAAACTGCCTGCTGGCGATGATGAGCGCGTCGTGATTCGCATCGATCCCGGCATGGCTTTCGGCACAGGCACGCACGAGACGACGAGGCTGTGCCTCGAAGCTCTGGAAAAGAGATGGCGCGGCAATACGCTTCTCGATGTCGGGACAGGCACAGGGATACTTGCAATCGCGGCGGCGAAACTTGCGCCTGAATCCAGAATCACCGCAATCGATATTGATCCGATCGCGGTCGAAGTGGCCCGCGAAAACGCTGAGATAAACGACGCGGCGAATCTCGATATCTTCGCGGGGCAGCCGAAAGATTGCCGCGATCAAAAGTTCGATGTAGTCGTGGCGAATCTGACCGCCGAGGTGATTATCGATCTTGCGGATGATCTCGTCGCGTGCGTGTCGGATTCGGGATTGATTATTCTTTCAGGCATCCTCATGTCGCTTGCCGCCAGTGTCGAGCGAAGATTGATTGAATCGGGGCTTGAAATCATGGAACGAAGCGAAGCGGGCGAGTGGGCCGCGATTGTCGCGAGGAAGTCTTCGCTGTGATCCGGCGGATTGCGCTTCGCTCTGAAAGCATGAACATTTGGGAACCCGCAGGCTTCGAGCCTGCTCTACCTTTTCTGACGTACAACAGGCTGCCAGCCTGTTGATGACCTGAAAACATGAACATCTGGGAACCCGCAGGCTGGCAGCCTGCTCTACCTTTTTCGAGGAAAGGAGCGCGATGTCTCGCCAGAGGTTTTATGCTGCGACGGAAGATATCGATGGCCGCACGGCGCTTTTGTCTCTGGAAGAGACTCATCATCTGGCCCGCGTGCTGAGGCTGAGAGCGGGCGATGAGGCAAGCGTGTTCGACGGCTGCGGGCGCGAGTACAGATGCCGCATCTCATCGATAGAAAATCGGGCGCGTCTGGAAATAATCAGTGAGATGAAAGACTGTGTGGAATCGCGCGCCCGCGTCACGCTCGCTCAATCGCTGGCCAAAGGAGAGAAGTTCGATTTGATAGTGCAAAAAGCGACCGAGTTGGGAGTGAGCCGCATAGTTCCGCTTGCGACCGATCACGCGGATGTGAAGTTGAATGAAGCAAGCGCCGCGAAGCGATTGGAAAGATGGCGGCGCATCTCTATGGAATCGCTCAAGCAATGCGGGCGGCGGCGGTTGGTAGAGATCGCATCGCCTCTTGCGCTGGAAGATTTTTTGAAATCGAGCGACGCGCGGATGCTCGTCTTCAGCGAGCAAGGCGGGCTATCGATCAACGAGGCTCTCGCGGATGTGACCTGCGACACAGCCGTCGCTGCATTGATAGGGCCGGAGGGCGGATGGAGCGAAGCGGAACTGAAGCGGATGAGTGAGCGCGGATACAAATTCGCGACTCTTGGGCCGCGCGTTTTGAGGACGGAGACGGCGGCGATAGCGGCTCTCACTCTCATTCAACACACTATCGGCGATCTGTCGAATCGATGATCCTGCGCTGGCAGTAAGGAACGCAAGCGTCTCGCTTGCTACTGCACCAGCAAGCGAGACGCTTGCGTTC
>CAZPQE010000526.1:0-4567 GCA_964588615.1 uncultured Clostridia bacterium
CCAGGTCTCGGGAGGGCCGCCGGTGAACCTGACGGGGGCGCACTTGGGCGCCGACATGCACCCGAGCTGGTCTCCCGACGGGGGGCAGATCGCGTTCGCGTCGTCACGCGAGAGCGGAGGCTGCTTCGTCATGTCGGCTCTCGGCGGGCCGCAATCTATGATCGGATGGCTCATCGCCGTCATCATCGCAATACCGGACGGGATGGTCTGGAGCGAGCTTGGCGCATCTCATCCCGGTTCGGGCGGCAGCTACATCTATTTGCGCGAAGGCTTCAACCGCGAAAGCTATGGCCGACTGATGGCCTTCCTCTTCATCTGGCAGTTCATCTTCAGCGGCCCGCTTGAGATAGCTTCGGGCTACATCGGGTTCGCCAAATATGCGGGCTACCTCTGGCAGGGCATCGCCTGGCATCAGCAGGTGATGATCGCCGTTGCCGTCGGCGTCATCAACATCGCGCTGCTTTATCGCCGCATCACTTCTATAGCCAAAATCACAGTGAGCCTCTGGATTGGCACGCTGCTTACGACCGGCGCGGTGATCGTTACGGGCGCGATGCATTTCGACTCGCGCATCGCTTTCGATTTTCCGCCCGATGCCTTCAATTTTTCATTCGGATTTTTGATGGGACTCGGAGTCGCTACCCGTGTCGGCGTATACGATTATCTCGGCTACTACGATGTCTGCTACATCGGCGACGAAGTGAAAGACCCCGGTCGAGTCATCCCGCGCTCGATCATCATAAGCGTCGTCGCTGTGGCTTTGATTTATTTCGCGGTCAACCTCTCGATCATCGGAGTGGTTCCCTGGCGCGAATTCGTCCCCTCGGATCAGAAACCGAATTCGGATTTCGTGGTCTCGATCTTCATGGAAAGAATCTACGGCCCGAAGGTCGCCACCATTTTCACCGCCATGGTATTGTGGACTGCCTTCGGATCGGTGTTCGCTCTGCTGCTCGGCTATTCGCGCATACCTTACGCGGCGGCAACCGACGGCTACTTCTTCAAAATCTTCGCCCGGCTTCATCCCCGTAAAAACTTCCCGCACATCTCGCTCCTGCTCATAGGCGCGATCTCCGTAGCGTGCAGTTTCTTTTCGCTCCAGATGGTCATCGACGCGCTCATCACCACCCGCATACTGATTCAGTTCATAGGCCAGATCATCGCCGTGACGCTTCTCAGAAAACAACGCCCTGACCGGGAGCGACCCTTCCGCATGTGGTTTTACCCGCTGCCGAGCATCATCGCTCTGGCGGGATGGATATTCATCTTCTCCACCTCCGACCCCGTAGCCATAATGTTCGGGCTCGGGACGCTTGCGGCAGGCGCAGGATTTTTCTTGCTGTGGTCGTGGAAGCATCGCCGCTGGCCGTTTGCAGCCGCAGTCGATTGAGGAGCCCTGGATGTCGTTTTTAACAACGCGCTGACAAGGATGGAAAACAGAGGAGATGTTTGATGTCAGATGTTAGTAGTTGGGTCAGAGGCAGACGCGAAGCTGTTCCCTCTAACATCTAACCTCCAACATCCTTTTTGTGACTCCTGCGCGACGGACTCCAGACTCCGGAGTCTCGACTCCAGACTATTGATGAGGAGCAGTTATGCCGCAACTGGCAATCGCGGGCGGGCAGCCCGTAAGAGAAAAACCTTTCACTCAGTGGCCCCAGTTCGATGAAAGAGAAAAACACGGGATCATCGAAGTTCTCGAAAGCCGCAACTGGGGCGGCTACCCGTTTCCCAATGCGCTGGCCGATGAATTCAGCAAACGATTCGCCTCTGCCCAGGACTCCCGGCACGCGCTTGCAGCCGCCAACGGAACGGTCACGCTTGAGATTGCGTTGAAAGCCGTCGGTATCAAACCAAACGATGAAGTCATCATCCCAGCTTACACGTTTGAAGCGACCGCCGCGCCAGTGCTCAGACTCGGAGCCGTCCCCGTCTTCGTCGATATCGACGAGGACACTTACTGCATCGATCCGCCGGCAGCCCAGGCCGCCATCACCGAGCGCACTCGCGCCATCATCCCCGTGCATCTGGCTATGAACCTCTGTGATATGGACGCGCTCGCGGAACTGGCCGCGCGTAACAATCTCCGAATCATAGAAGACTGCGCGCATGCTCACGGAGCCAGATGGAAAGAGTGCGGCGCAGGCTCGCTGGGAGATGCCGGATCGTTCAGCTTTCAGACCTCGAAGCTGATGACCGCAGGCGAAGGCGGCGCGGTCACGACCAGTGATGATGAAGTATTTGAGCGATGTCAGTCTTATGTGAACTGCGGGCGCGCAAGCCGGACTGATCGCTTCGGCCATCGCTTGCTCGGTTTCAATTATCGAATGACCGAATTTCAGGCAGCCGTTCTGCTGGCTCAACTCGAACGACTGCCCGAACAAACTGCGCGGCGCGAAGAGCGAGCCTTGCGTCTTGCCGAAGGCTTGTCCTCTATTTCAGGCATCTCGCTTCTCAAACGCGATGAGCGGATAACAACGAGGGCGATTTATCAGTTCGTGTTCAAATACGACGCGGCGAGTTTCGGGCGCGCGTCGCGCGATAGGTTCGTGGCCGCGCTCGAAGCCGAAGGCATCCCCTGCGATGGATTGTTCTATGAGCCTGTCTATCGCAGCGCGCTCTTTCAAGTCGATGCGCGGGATTTCCCTCAGCTTGCGGGCGATCTGCCCTGGCAACGCGCGCATTGCCCGGCAACCGAGCGCGCAGCTTACGAAGAATCAGTCTGGCTTCCTCATCAACTCCTGCTCGGCACGGAAACAGACATCGATGACATCATCGAAGCTATCGTTAAGATTCAGCGGAACACGGATGAACTGTTGCGCGCCGAGCATCGATTGATCGAAATAAAACAGATGAACCGCGCAGAGCGACCGCGCTTCGAGGTGTGAGGGTCAGGGCTGTTGCGAAATCGATGGCTAACCTGTAGGGCCGTCCCTCTGTGGGCGGCCCTGACTGAAAACAATGCCTGAACAAACCAAACAGGGGCGGGCACAGAGGCCACGCCCCTACAGGATTACTCATCGTTCATCGTCAACCTTGCGGCGAAGATCATTCACCAGCGATCAATCTGTGATAGCGACCCATCCAGTAAGGCAGCAAAAAGAACGCGCCGTCGTCTTCGCCCTTCCCGTCTGAGCCGCCGTCGAGTTGAAAGGGATTTCCATTCCATTTCATCACCCGCCGCTCGTCAGGCGGAAGAAGACGCGTGGTTTGAATCTTGTCATGCCGGTCGCGCTCTTTTTCAACCTTCAAATCGCGCCGATGAGAGTTCCTGACCGACCACTCGATCATATCGACCGGGATTCGATAAAGCGTCCGCGCTGCCTCATCAATCGGCGCGACCCTGCCGGGGTTTGCGACGGCGTAAATGAAAGTCCACAGCGGATTATTTTCGCGGCGGATGTTGAGCCACCACTCATCAAGCCCCGCGCGATAAGCGCGCAAAAGAGATGGGTCTTTTTCGTAGAGAAACAGCGGATAGAAAGCGATCATCGCAAGCTCTTCGTCCGAGTAGTTGATCTCCTTGCGATATTTCAGATATGTGGCGACGCGGCGATGATAACCATGCTCATCGATCAGCTTTCGATACTCGCGGTCATACTTCGAATCGCCCGTGATGTGATGAGCGATCTTGAAATGCGAAAGCAGTTCGAGCGATGAGAGAGCCATCTCTTCGAGACCTTCTTCGGTCTCGAAATAATCCATCCCGTAGCGACCCCATCGCGTGGGCTTGCCATCGATGTCGGTGAGGTTGTAGCCATGCTCGATGAGATGGTCTGCGATGCGGGCGACCGTCCGGCGCAGCTTCTTCTTCAACTCCTCGTCAGGCAGCAGGTCGTAAGCCAAAGCGTAGGCGAGGAAGTGACCATCCATCTCGTCCGAGCTCGTGTCGCCTTTCCATTCCCACTCGCCGTCTGCGGTGAAGTGCCATTCGCCGTCGGCGTGGCGAGGCTCCGAGCGGTGTCGAAAAGAGCGCGCGGGAAACCCGCTCCTCGCGGTGATTTCTTCGAGCCGCATCATCGCCTCGACCGAACGGCGCGCAGAGGCGAGAGCCTTCTCGTCTTTCGTCACCGCGTAACGAAACGACTGAGCGGCGACGTAGAGCGCAGTCCACAACCCGTCGTTGTCGCTGGGGTACTGATGGCTCGTGGCAGAGTTGCCGGGATCGGACATCTCCGAGTCAGAGACCAGATCATGTCGCTTGTGTCTCTGATCGATGCGCTCTTCGAAGAGGGCCGCTTTCTGAGCGAGCGTCATCGGTCGAAATTCGATGTGGCTCACTCCCGCAGAAGTTCGCACCCACATCGAACCGCGTTCGCCAGCGGCAAGCGCGATCACATCGTCTGACGGCAGATATCGTTTGCCCGCGAAGTATTGCCATCTGTCCCAGGGGTGAGGCATGGCCGCAAAGCGCACAAGCCCGTCGCTTCCGCCCGCCCATACTGCCCCGTCTGTCGCAACGGCAATAGCGCGCAATCCTCCGACAGGCAAGCCTTCGATAAACGATAATCGCTGTCGGGCTGGAGACCGGCGAATGATGGCATCCGTTTCGATCTGCCATCGCTCT
>CAZPQE010000527.1:0-4540 GCA_964588615.1 uncultured Clostridia bacterium
GCTGCTGGCCCATGGCGGAAAGACGGGATGGAATGATGAAGTGAAAAAAATCGCCGCCGAGGTCGATAAGACCATGCCTGTCGAAATCGCTTTCGGCATGGCTACCCGAAGCAACATTCAGGCAGCCATCGACCGACTCGTCACGCGCGGCGTCAAAGAAATAATCGCTGTGCCTTTATTCATCTCTCCCCACAGTTCAGTCATAACTTCGACGGAGTACCTGCTCGGTCTGCGCGCCGCGGCTCCGCCTGAGCTTGCAAGATTCGCCAGAATGAATCACGGACACTCGGATCATTCCTCGGCGCAGACGGCTGTCGATCCGACCTCGCCCGTAAAATCGCCTGTGCCTGTTCGCATGACGGCGGCCCTGGGTCGTCATCCTCTCGTCGCAGACATACTGCTCGCGCGCGCCGCGAGCATCAGCCGCAATCCGACGCGCGAGGTGGCCGTAGTCGTAGCTCATGGGCCTGTCAGGGATGAAGAAAACGATCTCTGGCTCGCCGATATGCGCGCGCTCGTCGAGCGCATGAAAGGCGCGAGCCGATTTCATCGCATAGAGTATCTGACCGTGCGCGACGACGCGCCGGAACCCATCCGCTCGCAGGCCACCGCCGAGTTGCGAAGCGTGGTCGAGCGCGCCGTAAAAGAAGGCAACAAGGTGTTGATAGTCCCGCTGCTGCTCTCTTATGGCGGCATCGAAGAAGGAGTGACTACTCCGCGCCCTGAAGGGACGCGGCTTCTATCCGCGATTGCGGAAGACTCTGTAGCCCCAGAGTCAGAATGTTTATAGCGGCGTTGTGGTCGCGGTCTAAGACCAAACCACAGCCTGAGCAACTATGAATACGGACGCTCAAACTTTTCTCGACTATTTCACCACAGCCGCTACACATCTGGCTTGTGCCTTGTGGATTTACTTGTATGCACTTTCTACCAGCATCTTCCGCTTTGTATCGAGTGTAGTTTACAAGTTGACTCCACGCTGCGTCTGCGATGGATTTAGCAAGACAGTGATTCTTGAGCATCCCGCTTATATTCAACGCTTCAAATATAATGATTCCAAATCTGTTTACAAGCTTCCGGCTTTCCTTATGGGCAAAGTCACGGCGTTTGTTCGCTATACGCTCGTGTATGCGAGCAACTACTTTTCGCCGCTTCTTTCGCTCTGGCGAGCCTTTCTTAGCTGCGTCCATTTTTCTTTGAGCTTTTGCAAGTTCCTTTTCTTCCAAGCGGAAGAATCGCGGATTGGCGATAGATTCACCTGTAGACAGCACGGCAAATTCTTTCAGCCCGCAGTCAACCCCTGCCTGAGCAAGTGTCAACGTCTTGGGTTCAGCTTCACACTCAACCGAAAAGCAAGCGTACCATTTGCCCGTCGCTGTCCGCGTGATGGTGAGCGTTTTGATTTTCCCTTCTACGGGGCGATGCAATTTGATTTTCACCCGACCGATTTTACAGAGCCTGAGTTTGCCATGCTCGATTGCAAATCCAGACTGAGGAAAGGTGAAGCTGTCATATCGAGAGCGAGAACGAAAACGCGGGAAGCCCGGTTTCTCGCCTGCTTCGACGCGGCGAAAAAAAGCGTCAAAGGCTTTATCCAACCGCCTCAACACTTCCTGCAACACCTGAGAGTGAACCCTGTTCAAATCCGGGCGAATCTCTTTGATGTCGGGGAGTTGGTTTATCTGATCGTAGCATCTGATGGATTTGCCGCAGATGCGATAAGCGTCACGCCGTTCCTGCAAAGCCGCGTTGTAGAGTTCGCAACAAAGCCCAAGCGTGCATTCAAGTCGAGTGACCTGAGCGTGGCTTGGGTAGATGCGATATTTGAAAGCTTTGAGCATTTACCTGACTCTCTGCGATTCGACATACGCTCGGATATATTGCAGATGTCTACATTAGAAGTCAAGAAAAAAGTATTGCAGAAGTCTACATATTGCAAGTTGATATTCTTCGCTGCCTTCGGTATAGTAGGCAACTATGGGCAAGGTGGTTTTAGTGGTAGCAGACGTTGCGCCGCGCAAGGGTATCGAAAACCCGTTTGCTCTTTCTCGCGCAACCGGACTGGCTTATCCTATCTGTCATCGCATCTGGAACGGCCAGCAATCGCGAATAGACTTAAACACTCTCGCCAAGCTCTGCGACGCCTTGAAGGCCAAGCCGGGTCAGCTATTCGAGTACACGGCAGACTAAACAACAAGGCGGAAGTCTCCGCAAAACATCAATACTACAGAAGCGAAAACCATAGCCGCTTCGCCCTGCTTAGGCAGGAACGAAGACGGCGCGAAATTCATCCTCCGCCTAAAGGCAGAGGTCTTCTTTCGCAACTGGATAAAGAAACGATTGGAAGGTCTCGACTACGTGATGAGCGATCGAGCTTTGTTGCCCGACGAACGGCTCGCGCGCTGGGTGCTGCTGTCGGCCAATGGCGAAAGCAGATGAACAGGTCGCTCACTGGCGAGTGAGGGGTTATGAGCATGAAGTTTTCTCTCAGGGAGCCGCTTTCAGTCGTCATCTTCGGAGATGGCGACGATGAAAATGTCGTGCGTTTGAAATGCATGCTGCTCAAATGCGGGATGTGCAATTTCATCAAAGGCTGCATGGAAAAACGCGGCGAGGTCGAAACGTCGAGAGCGGGGCTTTTCATAGTATCGCGCGGTTCGGTCAGCCCCTCTCAACGAAGGAGCATAGAAGCGGAAGCTCGTCGGCTTGCCGTGCCTCTCCTGCAACTCTGATCGAAGATGTAGAAGTCGCTCATCCGTCTTGAGGCGGAAATCACCATCACCGCCTTCTGCCTCAAGACGGAGCTACGAGCATTTCCGGAGCGGAAGTCTGTTTGTCCCTTCGCAGTTTATGCGGAATCAAAATCCATCTTTCAGGTCTGGAGACGACATGAATTTTTTACTGACGCTGTTTTTATTGCTCGCGCCCTTTGCTGCGGACAATCGCTGGACATCGTTTCGCGGCGCGGGCGACAGCCATTCATCGGCTCGCCGCTTGCCGATGGAATGGTCTGACACCAGAAACGTCGTCTGGCGCGTCAGCCTGACAGGTTACGGGCAATCAAGCCCCGTCGTCTGGGGAGAGAAAATATTTCTGACTTCGACGCAGGGCGACAACAAGGAACGCCTGTTCGTTTCCTGTTTGAGTTTCAAAACCGGCGGTCAACTCTGGCAGAAAGAATACGCCGCCGCCTTCGCTATGAAAGACGCCAACACCGTCAGCAAAGCCGCGCCGACGCCTGCCGTTGATGAAAAACGCTTCTACGCTTTTTTCGAGAGCGGCGATTTATTCGCCTTCGACCACGATGGCAAAGAGCTTTGGCAACGCAAACTCGCCAGCGAGTACGGCGCGTACAAAACCAATCACGGACTGGGCAGTTCCCTGGCCCTCACCGAGCAGGCCGTCATCGTTTTAGTCCTTCATAGCGGGCATTCTTATCTGTTGGCGGTTGATAAGCAGACCGGCAAAAACCTCTGGAAAACCGCGCTTGCCGAAGGCGGCGGCTGGGCTTCTCCCATAGTCGCCAGACATCAGGGCAAGTCGCAAATTCTCATCAGCGCCAGCGGGCGCGTCGCGGCATTCGACGCCAGGACAGGCGATCAACTCTGGACGGTCGCGGGACTCAAAGGCAACAACATTCCTTCGCCTACGGTCAGCGATGATCTGGCGGTCATCGGTTCGACCGATAAAAGCTCGAATCTGGCAATCCGACTCGGCGGCGAGGGCGACGTGAGCCAAACGCGAATCGTCTGGCGAGCCAAAGAGGCGACATCTTCTTTCGGTTCGCCGCTCGTGCATAGAGGCCTGGTCTATTTCGTCAACAAAGTCGGCGTCGTCTTTTGCCTCGACGCGCAGACCGGCGAACAACTCTGGCAGACGCGCATCGAAGGCGATTGCTGGGCATCGCCGCTGGCAGCGGGCGAGAGGATTTATTTTTTTGGCGTTGACGGCGTGACGGAAGTTTTTCGCGCCGGACGCAAATTGGAAAAACTCGCTCGCAATGAATTGAACCTCGAAGGCGGACGGCTCTACGGCATCGCCGCAGTCAATGACGCTTTATTGATTCGCTCCGGGCGCAGGCTGATCAAGTTGAGCGAGCGATAGGCGGCGATCTCGAATGGATAGCCGCGCCGCGCGCGGCGCTGGCCAGCGTCTCTGTCACCTTCAAGTGAAGGCTCGTTGACGCTGAAACGATGATCCATCAAACACAAGGAAGAGACGAATGAGTACACAAATCGCAGACGTAGCGCAGAAAGAGGTTGAAACGATTACGGCGGATGAAACGGAACTGCCTGTCAGCAAAAAAGAGCCGCGCCTTTATCGCACGATCTGGCGCTGGCATTTCTACGCGGGGTTGATCGTGCTGCCTGTTCTGATCACTGCGGCCATAACCGGCGGGCTGTATGTCTTCGTCAAAGAGTTGGACCCGCTCCTTTATCCATACAAGGCCGTGACGGTCGAAGAGGGTCGCGCCTCGTATCAACACTGGTTCGTAGACACTTTTCCTGAGAGAAGAGACTGAGATAAAAATACACCCTCC
>CAZPQE010000528.1:0-4530 GCA_964588615.1 uncultured Clostridia bacterium
AGGCAGAGGAAGCCTTTGCAAGTGGACTTGAGAAGGTGACGCAGCAGATGTTTATCGGGTCATTCCGATATGCACGAATCCGGACCGCCGTGAAAGCGGGCAAAGGGTTGGAGCTGTATCGAAAAGTCGATGAAAAAGAATACACGTTCAGGCAGCTTGCCCTGCTTTTTTACGAAAACAAAAATGTCGATGAACTTCGTGACCTCATCGAAACTCATTCCGATATCAACGTGAAAGATCCCGAACTGATTTTCTGGCGTGGGGCACGCCCCAGTAATGAGTGTGGCTTCGGAAAAAAGCTAGTATGTTCATAGTCGGTTTCCTCTCCATTCCATAAGACGAATTCTCCGTTCGTTATGATGTAAAAAAACTGCACCTGCATTCGAAAAATTTTTCGGGGAACGCACAGCAGGCTGACAGACTGCTTAGTTCTCAGGTGTTCATGCTTTCAAGATGTCAACAGCCTGCCAGCCTGTTGTAGATCATCGACTACTCCCAAGAAGAGGCGCGTCTCGGCTCGAAAATACGCCTCGACGAAGGTTTACACCCCCAGCCTCGGTCGATATACTCAACACTCAGTTCTACGTCAGGCGAGACGGAATCGGATTATGAGTAAAGACCGTATCGGCGAAGAAATCGAAAACCTGCGCAGCCAGATTCGCTATCACGACGAGCGATACTATGTTCACAGCGATCCTGAGATAAGCGATTACGAGTATGACCAGTTGATGCACCTGTTGCGCAAGCTTGAAGAAGAAAACCCGGAACTTATAACTTCTGATTCTCCCACGCGCAGAGTTTCAGGCCGCGCGGTCGAAGGCTTTTCTGAATACACGCACCGCCGCCCCATGCTTTCGCTCGACAACACCTACTCTTACGATGATCTGCGCGAATGGGACGGGCGGGTTCTCAGAGGCGTGGGACGCGAGTCGGTCGAGTACGTCGCCGAATTGAAGATCGATGGCATCAGCATGTCTCTGATCTACGAAAACGGATCGCTCGCAAGAGGCGTCACGCGCGGCGATGGAGTCGTCGGCGATGACGTGACGACCAATGTGCGCACCATTCGCTCTGTGCCTCTCACTATCAATCTCGAAGCCCTGCGTTCAGAGAAACCTGGTAAGGCGAAAGAAAGTTTCAGCGATCAGGCTTCGCTTTTTGGAAGAGAGGATTCTTCAGACATCCCCTCGGAGTTCGAGGTGAGGGGCGAAGTTTACATGTCGAATGAATCTTTTCGGCGGATGAACGAGGAGCAGGCCGAGCGGGGATTGCCGCTCTTTGCCAACCCGCGCAACGCGACTTCAGGCACGATGAAATCGCTCGACCCCCGTGTGGCCGCCGAGCGCAAGCTCGACATTTTCTGCTATGACCTGCTGTTTGACCGCGACAAGCCGTTTGCTACTCACTGGGAGGCGCTGGAATGGCTTTCCAGAGCCGGTTTCAAGGTCAACCCGTCGAGCCGCCGCTGCGCTTCGATTGATGAAGTGATCGAGTTCTGCAATCAGATGGGCCAGCGCCGTGACGACCTCGGATACGAAATAGACGGCGTGGTTATCAAAGTAAACTCGACCGCGCTTCAGGACGAACTGGGCTCGACCTCGAAGGCCCCGCGCTGGGCCGTAGCCTACAAATACCCCGCCCGACAGGCCACCACCCTTCTTCGAGACATCACCCTTCAGGTTGGTCGATTAGGAACGCTCACACCGGTAGCCGAGCTTGAGCCTGTGCTGCTCGCAGGCACGACCGTCTCTCGCGCTTCGCTTCACAACGAGGATCAGATCAAACGAATGGGAGTGATGATCGGCGACACGGTGCTGATAGAAAAGAGCGGCGAGATAATTCCGCAGGTAGTAAAAGTGATTGAGTCGAAGCGCAAGGGAAGAGAATTGCGCGAGTTCGTTATGCCCTCGAATTGCCCTGAGTGCGGCGAGAAAGTAGTCCGACAGGAAGGCGAAGTCGCCGTGCGCTGCGTGAATTTTTATTGCCCGGCGAGGGTCAAAGCGCGATTGAAACAATTCGCGCTGCGAAAGGCGATGAGGATCGAAGGGCTGGGCGACGCGCTCATCGAGATGCTCGTCTCCGAGCGCGTGATGAAAGAAGAAACCGGAAACGAAGTCCGGCTCCCGCCGCTCGCGCGCGACTCGGCTGACCTCTACCAACTGAAAGACCGACGCGATGAACTCATCGCGCTTGAGCGTATGGGAGCAAAGAGCGCGGACAATCTCCTTCATCAGATCGAAGAGAGCAAATCGAGCGACACCGATCGATTGATCTTCGGCCTGGGCATTCCAGACATAGGCGAGCGGAAGGCGAAGATTCTGGCCAACAACTTTGATTCAATCGATGAGTTGATGAAAGCGAGTGAAGATCAACTCACCCGGCTTCAGGATATCGGCCCCATCATCGCAGCATCGATAGCAGAATGGTTCCGCCAGACGGAGAACCGCGACCTGATCGCCCGTTTGAAAAAGGCCGGAGTCAATACGGTCAGAAAGACGAAGAAAGCAGCAGTGGGAAGCGCAGCACGAAATCTCGAAGGCAAGCAGTTCGTCCTCACAGGCAAGCTTGCATCTTTGTCGCGCGATGAGGCCAGGCAGATGATCGAAGAGCGCGGAGGAAGAGTGACCGGCTCAGTTACGAAAAAAACCGATTATGTCGTCGTGGGCGAAGACCCCGGATCGAAGCTCGATAAGGCAAGAGAACTTGGCATCAGTGTGCTTGATGAAAAAGGATTGCTCCAACTCTTAGGGTGAAATGGAACAGGTCTACGAAGTAGAACTCGGCGAGGTGACGAAAAAGTATGGAGCGGTTGTGGCCGCTGACTGCGTGTCGCTTGGCATTCGACGCGGAGAGTTCATGACATTGCTCGGCCCGTCGGGTTGTGGCAAGACGACGCTGCTGAGGATGATCGCTGGTTTCGAAATACCGGATGAAGGCAAAGTCATTCTGAGCGGAGAGGATGTCACTCACCTACCGCCTTATCGACGCGATGTGACCACCGTCTTTCAGCATTACGCCCTCTTTCCTCACCTCAATGTGTCGGCCAACGTCGCCTTCGGACTCCAGCGAAGGCGCATGGCAAGGGACGAAATAAAACGCCGTGTGGCCGATGCCCTCGACCTCGTTCAACTCTCATCGCTTGAAGACCGGCGACCGATCGAGCTTTCAGGAGGTCAGCAGCAGCGGGTCGCTCTTGCCCGCGCGCTCGTCCTCGAACCGAAAGTTCTCCTGCTCGACGAACCGCTTGCCGCGCTCGACTTGAAATTGAGAAAGCAGATGCAGGTCGAGCTCAAAGCCCTGCAACGACGATTAGGCATCAGCTTCGTTTTCGTGACTCACGATCAGGAAGAAGCCCTAACGATGAGCGACCGCATCGCTGTTCTCAATGGCGGGCGAATAGAACAACTGGGTCTTGCCGAAGAAATCTACGAGCGGCCTCAAACCGAATTCGTCGCCCGATTCATCGGAGATTCCAACATCTTCGAAGGCTGTGTCATCGAGGCAGGGCAGGAAGCCACAATCAAAATCGATGGCGCGGAATTCAAAGTCATTGGGTGCGAAGGCCGGAAAGACGACACGGTACGAGTGATGGTGAGACCTGAAAAGATAAACCTCTCGACTGTCAGCCAGCGCGCTTTGCGAGGCCGTCTCGATTCGGCGGTTTATCAGGGAGAGAACACCATCTGGAAAGTCGTGACCGAAGGCGGCAGGAAATTGACCGCGCTTGAGCAAAACACCGACCCTTCTCATTCGATAGCCGCGCGCATCGGGCAGACGGTTTCCATTAGCTGGGCGATGGAAAGCGCGGTCGTGTTGAGAAAGTAGGGAACAGGTTACAGAGGACAGGGGACAGGTTGATGAGGTGAAGAGTGAAGAAGTGGTGGGGAGCAGGGGAGTGTAAGGCAACCTGTCTGACAACTGACAACTGACAACTGTCCCCTATCCCCTGAGTTGAAAAGATGGCCGATTATCGGGAACAGAAAACGGGGCGCGCTGCGGGGCTGTTGCTTTCGCCGGGCGTGTTCTGGCTGCTGTTCTTTTTCGTCGCTCCACTTATTATCGTCATCCTTGTGAGCCTGGCCGCGCGCGGCCCTTATGGTTCTATCATCTATGACTGGTCGGCGGGCAATTACAGGCGCGCAATCGATACGCTCTATCTTCCGGCTTACTGGCGCACAATCTGGATTGCGACTGCGACCACGATTCTCTGCGCTGTGGTGAGCTATCCGGTGGCTTATTACATCGCGCTCAAATCGCCTGAAAGATGGCGGCGTCTGCTTCTGGTGCTGACGGTGATTCCGTTCTGGACGAGTTTTCTGATTCGCACTTACGCATGGATTCTTTTGCTTCGCAGCGAAGGCATCATCAATTCGGCGCTGATGAGTTTCGGGATCACGGGCGAGCCGCTCCGCCTGCTCTACAATGATTTCGCGGTACTGGTGGGACAGGTCTATGGCGAATTGCCGTTTATGATCCTGCCGATCTATGTGGCGCTAGAGAAGCTCGACCTAAGACTGCTCGAAGCGGCGC
>CAZPQE010000529.1:0-4529 GCA_964588615.1 uncultured Clostridia bacterium
CCGCATCAACAGCTTTCGGATCAACGGCGGTCAGGACTTCTTCGAACAGTTGGTGCGCACTCGAACGACTCCCGCCGGAGTAGTTCCTCTGCCGACGCTGACGACCATAAACCAGTCGTTCCGCGCCACGAAGTATCGCCAGGCGGTCAACATCATCGAAATCGATTACGATTTCCTTCCGCAACTGTCGGCACACTTAGGCCATCGTTACACCGACCGTCGCATAGAGCTTGCCGCCTTCAATCCTGCTGCGACCGAGCCTTTCCCCGGCCAGTTCGACCGCGAAGAGTTCGACAACCGCACAAACTCCTACATCTTCGGATTTCGCGCAAAGCCGCTGAAGCTGTGGTCGATCTATTTCGACCTGGAAACGGGAGAGGCGGATAATGTCTTCACGCGCGTCTCGAATTACGATTACACAAACTTCCGCGTGCGCAGCATCTTTCGCCCGATCTCCGGGCTTTCCGTCAACACCTCGTTCGTAACGCGCGACAACACCAATCCGGCGATGATCGAAGGGACTCCTCCGCGCGAGTTCGGCGCTGACATCAACACCCGAATTTTTTCGGCGTCGGGAGACTGGACTCCGAATGGAAAATTCTCGCTCTCCGGCGGCTACACCTACACGCATGTGACGAGCGAGGCGGCTATAATATTTTTCGCCAACGGGGTGAGGACTGAGGGGTTGAGCCGTTATTTCGTGAATGACAACTTCGTCTTCCTCTCAAGCCACATCGAGTTTCATCCGCGCGCCCGATTCTACGGAGCCTGGCGATTACATCACGATTCGGGGCAGGGCGACAGGGTTTCGACGTCGAACGTGCTCATAGGCTCCTACCCGCAGCAATCCTACTCGCCTGAGTTCAGGCTTGCAGTGAAGCTGCACAACGCGGTCGACTGGATAGTCGGCTATCAGTATTTCGACTTCAAGGAGAAGTTCATCAACTCTCAGTTCTATCAGGCGCATTTGCCTTACACGTCGCTGCGGTTTTATTTCGGGCGACCTGACGGGCAGTAGTTCATTGAACGATTGTTTGTGTGCGAGCCGGAGAGCCTCAGATGAAGAGAGCATCGAGGTTCGAGGAAGTTGAGCGGTTTTGGAGATATCCGCAAAAGCCGCTTGTGACAAAAACACTGGCAGAGGTAAATGAGTGAGCCAAAGGTAATCCCCTGCGGGGAAAACAGAGTCAGTCAGTGAGGCCACATCCCTGCAGGGCGCGACTTTAATAAAGGAGGTGGCAATTATGTCGAAGAGATTAGTTCAGTTGTTGCTGGCATCTCTCTTTTTCGCAAGCCTCCTGGCCGTAACACGAACAACCCAGGCCCAGAGCACTCCTGCTCCCGTCAAGATAAGGCCCGATTACAACTACACCGAGTCATACAGTTGCACGCGCTGTCATGTTCTGAGGGGAGATGGCGGAGCTCACATGGCTGAGGCCGTAGGCGCGTTGTATGACAGCACGACCAGAGTTTTCAACTTCACCGGCGGCGGGTGGCTCGCTTCTGAGCACTCGCAGTCGAACTACAAATCCACGCAGAACACCTTCTGCGCCAAGTGCCACTCGCCGCTTCAGGCAAGGCCCGAAGCTGAATTCAAGGTGGGCAAATCCCAACCCATCGCAGACGGGCAGATGGAAGGCGTGACCTGCGCCGCCTGTCACCCGTCTAAAGCCTCAGCAGCAGTGCTTGGACGAAGGCTCGGCATCTACAAGCTGGGAATGGACAAGGCGACGCCTGAAGCTTACGAGGTGATCCATCACGGCGAAGAGGATTTGCTCTGCCTCAACTGCCACGTCACTCGCCACAACGAGAACAACCCGGCATTCGAGTTGATGTATGTGGCAGGCGTGCGCTGCATCGATTGCCACATGGCTCCTTTCGATCACATTCTCGGAACCGAGATACCCAGGATGTTCCATGATTTCAAAGTGGGGAAGAACCTGCCCTACTCGTGCGGAGTTCAGGGCGCGATGGTTCAGTGCCATCCTGAGTTCGGAGTCGAATCGACTCGCGCGCTCATACCTTATATGAAGGAACAGCACCGATGGATGTGGCCAAAGGACAAGACGACGAAGCGACTCAAGGACGCGGCTGATTATCTCAGGCTGTGGAAGCAGCTTGAATCTGAAGCGCAGGCCGCGAGCCAGTAACTCCGAATCTTGACAGAGGGAGGTGGTTGACGGAAATCAGCAAGGGGAGCGGCGTCGTCTGGTCATAGCCGCTCCCACGATAAAAAACGAGCGAAGGCTCCTCTCAGGCGGGAGGAGCCTTTGTTTATGAGCGCGACATCGCTCCTCGCTCGTTATCTCAACAGCAGCGCTCCTTCTCCGCTGCTGAAAATGCCCGCAACGCATCCGGTCATAAGCGTCGCCAGTGTCGCCGCAAGTAATGCTCGCCAGCCGAGCGAAGCGAGGTCGTCTCTGCGCTTGGGGGCGAGCGCAGCCGTCCCGCCTACGAAGATCGCAACCGACGCCACGTGCGCAAAACCACATAACGCATAACTCAATATGACCACCGTGCGAGGGTCGCTTACTGCTCCGCTTGAGATCATCGCGGCGAGGTCTTGATAAGAGACTACCTCTGTGAGTATGACTCGTTCGCCCAGAAGCCGCGCGGCTTCAGGCACATCGCCTGACTGAATGCCGAGAAGATAAGCCAGCGGATAAAATATCCAACTGAGAATCCGGGTTATCGAAAGCGGCTCGGCCATCCCTGTCCACGAGCCTACAAGCCCCAGCGCTTTATCCGCGAGAGCCGTCAGTCCCAGCACCGCTATCAGCACTGCCGAGATGCCTGCCGCGAGACGCAATCCGTCCATCGCCCCTGCGATGATCGCGCTCATCAGATTGCCGGAGCGCGTCGAAGCATCTTCCGCAGGAACTCCCGCTATAGTCACGGGCTGCTCAGTCTCAGGGATCAGCAGCTTGGTCATCACCACAGCGGCGGGAATCGATAAGATGGAAGCCGACAACAGGTGACCGGCTATCTGCGGAAACAAACCCGTGAGAAATGCCACGTAGACTCCGAGCGTCGAAGATGCCACCGTAGCCATGCCTGTGGTGAGCACTGTCAACAACTCAGAGCGAGTCATCCGTTCGAGATAAGGGCGGATGACGAGGGCGGATTCGACGCCCACGAAAATATTAGACGCGCCGCACAGAGCCTCTGCCCCGCTGATTCGCATAGTGCGATGAAAGAGTCGAGCGAAGAGGCGCACCACCCATTGCAGCACGCGGAGGTGATAGAGTGCAGCGGTGAATGCAGAAAAGAAAATGGCCACGGGCAGGACTTGAAAGACAAGGATGAAACCGATTGATCCCGCTTCGCCCGGAGCGGCGGCAAGCGGCCCGAACAAGAACGCGGTTCCGCTCTTTGCAGCCGAGAGCAAGGCCAGCGCCGCGTCATTGAGCCATAGAAAAATTCTGCGCGAAGCCGGGAGTTGAAAGATCAAAAGCCCAATGGCCAGTTGCAATCCGAGTCCCCAGCCAATCGTCTTCCACGATACTTTTCGACGCGCGGTTGACAGCGACCATGCGATGGCGGCAAAAGCGAAAAATCCAGCAAGCGATATCAGGTGATGGAGCATCAGTCGTCCGCCTGTTGATCGAGTTGAAGGGAGTGCGCAAGAGTACAGGAATCAACCGTCGAGGGCAACCTCGTCCAATCGCCGCGCTCATCAAAAGGCGCGTGGCGGGGTTGATGGCCTTGTTTTTCCGCCAACGATCAAAACTCAACAGTTGAAGATTGCCTGCGTGATGCGCTATTGTTGAGGCTGTCTGTAACCAAAGCTAAGAAAGACGGGCGCATTGATCGAGAAAACCACCCATTCAGGATTTCGAGAGTGTCCGCGATGCGGCGCGGCTACGCCCATCGAGCGGGCCGAGTGCGAGCAATGCGGATTCAATCCGGCCAGAAGACTAGCTGAGTTTCAGGAATCAGCCCGCGCGCAGGGCTTCATCCACGCGATGGCCTCTCGCTCAGGCACACTCACCTACCTGTTCATCGGAATAAACGTCGGGTTGTTCGCTCTGATGTGGACGGCAGGCGGCATGGGGCTGGCCTCGGCAGACACAAGGGTGCTGATAAACTTCGGCGCGAAATTCAATCCGCAGATCGATCAACTGGGCCAGTACTGGCGGCTCATCACTTCGATGTTCCTGCATATCGGTCTGCTCCATCTCGCCTTGAACAACTACGCGCTGTGGATAGTCGGGCAGGAGTTGGAAAAGCTCTATGGCTCGGCGCGATTCGCCGTCATCTACACGCTGACCGGCCTGACAGGCTCGATAGCAAGTTATTTCTACTACCCTGAGAGCGTTTCTGCGGGCGCTTCGGGAGCGTTGTTCGGGCTTTTCGGCGCGCTTGCCGCCTTCGCATTCAAGCCCCATCCCGATGTGCCCGACCAGTTTCGTCGCGCCATAATCCGCCGGGTAATCCCGGTCATCGTCCTCAACCTTGTGCTCAGTTTTTCAGTCAGCGAAATCGATAAGGCGGCTCACATCGGGGGGTTGATTGCAGGAATCGCGCTT
>CAZPQE010000530.1:0-4520 GCA_964588615.1 uncultured Clostridia bacterium
GAAGAAGACCCCGACCGCAAGATCGCCTCCGAGCGGCGCCACATTGAGTTGAAAGGATCGAGCTTCCCGGTCAGTCATCTCTATGCGCCTCTCGACTGCGCGGCGCTCTTCGACAGCAAGACGAAAGGCGTCATGAATTGCAGGGTCGCGGGTGACATCGATGAGGCGGCGCGGAGAACTGAGCAGGGGAGCAGGGGCGCGGGGGAGCAGGGGAGAGTCGCAGTTTATTTTTATCTCCTCCGATCCGGGCAGTTTCATTATGCGGGCGGCGGCGGCGTTGTGAAGCACGATGTTCATCTCGGAGTCGACGATGATGACCCCCTCGATCATGGTTTCGAGCACCCCGCCAAGCAATTGATTGGTTTCCTCAGTCATCACAGTCTGCCGCTTTATTTGGGAAATCGCTGCGCTGTAGCGAGCCAGCGCGTAGCGAGAAACGAAGAATGTCAGAACCCCGGCGACTATCACCGTGATTAGGTGAGAAGTCACGGCTGACATCTGCGGGTAGAGCAGAGTCTTTATGAATTCGTAGATCGCAAACGCGATCACCGATGCGCCAGTCGCCAGCCAGACTCTTCGCGCGATGTCTTTCATAGTCAGTGTGTGCCAGGAGGATTCATCGAGTCAGCAAAGCCGGGCAGCGCGCAATCAGCCGGAATTGGCTGATCCATATCCTGTCGCGCCGTTTCTACAGGACAGTCATCAACCCCCGCAGCGATGCGACCGTGCCGGGCAATCCTTGATTGAGCAATGTCTCAAGATACTCCTGGCGCGTCCTGGGAGGGTTCTTCAGCGATTGACGATGCTTCTCAGCAGTCGCGCAAACAACCTCTGGCTCGATTTTCAACATTACTCCCATAAACTGATCCGGGTGCTGCGCCTTTATCCCATACCGGCTCAAAGTGTACTCCGGGAAATCGCGTAAATTGAACGTCACGATCACGCTGGCTTGAGCTTGTATTGCTGCCGCCAGCACATGTCGGTCATCGGCGTCGGGTAAAGTCAGTTCTGCGATCAACTCTTCGTAGCCTGTTACCAGACAATGCTCCACATTGGAATCCATCAATGCCCTTGTGCGCTCGATCCGTTCAGGGGATAAATCCGGACGGTTCGTCAACACCTTGCTCATCCATTCACGATGGATATCTGCCGTCCATCTGGGCTGAAACAGATTCGACGTGACGGCCAGCCACATCCGGAAACCCCGAAGGGCTGTGGAGTACAAAACGCAGGAGTCAAGCAGTGCAATTATCTTGTTCACTATTCAGCCCTGCTCAATCATACAGGCCCATTTCCTGGTTCAACTCCATCATTTCCTTCAGAATGGCTTCCCTTTTCTCAAAAGATTTTCGCTTATAGGCCAGCGCATCAGCCAGAAGTATGCGGCGATCTGTTCCCACCACGTGAGAAGGCACTTCGTCTTGCTCAAGCAGCTTGAGCAGATATGGCTGAGGGAGGTTCAACAAATCGGCGGTCTCCTGTGTTGTAAGTTCCGGTTTCAGCGACACCACACTCACCGCGTTGCCCTTGGCGATTTCAGAGAGGATTTTTACCAGCAGCCTGGCGACAGTTTCCGGCAACTCTGTCCGAGTGACGGGCTGGTCGCCCGAAAGAATCATCTGAGGCGACTCGCCTTGCGCGAGTTGGCGTTCCAGCGCCTGACAGAGTTTTTCCGCCGCTTGTATCTTTGCCTGATCGGGAGAGAGAGAGTCTATGTCGGGTGTTTGAGTGGTCATGCCGTTACTCCCATTTCGGAAACCCGCCAAAGCCTTTTCTGCTGAAGGAGCGTGAAAGCATTTTATAGCAGGGTCGAGATACTCGCAATCGCGCTCGATTCCTCAGATATCCAGACGAAATCGAGCAGTCGTCTCAGTCAGTCTTTTCGCGTGTCGCAGAGGCGGTAGCCTATGCCTGTCACCGTCTCTATCAACGATGCGTCGCCGAGTTTGTGGCGGAGCCGACGTATGTGAACGTCGAGTGTGCGCGTGTCGCCGTAGTAATTCAAACCCCACACGCGGTCGAGCAGTGTCTCGCGGGTCATCACCCGTCCCGGATTGCGCGCCATCTCCGCAAGCAGGGCGAACTCCTTGCGCGTGAGTTTCACTTCCTGACCGTGACATCGCACGCTGAAGGTTGCCGGATCGATGGTCAGCGCGCTGCTCTGGTAGACGGGGCGATCAATCTCCGTAACCCCCGCCCGGCGCAGTGCGGCGCGGATGCGGGCGACAAGCTCGCGCAGACCGAAAGGCTTGGTGACATAATCGTCCGCGCCGAGTTCCAGTCCCAGCACTTTGTCCGATTCGTCCGTCCGCGCGGTCAGGATCACTATCGGAACGCGGGCGGTCGCAGGCTCGGCCCTCAGCCTTCGGCATATCTCGAATCCGCTCATGTGCGGCAGATTCAAATCCAGCAGGATGAGATCGGGCGGTCGGTCGAGTATCAGCCTGAGCGCCTGCTCGCCGGTCTGAGCCACCCTCACTCGAAAGCCCTCGCGTTCGAGGTTGTAGCGAATCGAGTCTCCGATGTCCTCGTCGTCCTCGACTATGATTATGCTGCGCGCTCGCGCGTCTTCGCCTGTCGCTACCATACCCTGTGCTTTATGACCTGGCCCCGCGCCATGTAGATTATCTGCTCGCAGATGTTTGTCACGTAGTCGGCTATGCGCTCAAGATGCTTGAGCACGAAAAGCCACTCGGCCCCCTGAGAGACGGTCGCCGAATCGCCTTTCATAGTCTCGATCACTTTTTCGTAAAGACGATCATAGAGCGCATCTACTTCATCATCGCGGGCGATAGTGGCGCGGGCTTTCTCCGGGTCGCCCGACGTGAAAGCGTCCATCCCGTCGACGAGCATCTCCTGAACGACGCGGGCTATCGTCGATAGATCGACTCCGAGTTCGATTTCAGGCTGATCATTGAGCGAGAGCGCGTGCTTGGCTATGTTGACCGCGTGATCGGCTATGCGCTCGACCACCGGCGCAGTCCGCGCAATGGAAATCACGAATCGGAGATCGCCTGCGGCGGGTTGCTTGAGAACGAGCACGTCGACACACATCTGATCGATTTCGAGTTCCATCTGATCGATTGCGTCGTCTTCGCGTATTACGCGCGAGGCCAGATAGCTGTCCCGCTCGATGAGCGCGCGCGTGCAGAGCATGATGGCTTTTTCCGACGCGCCACCCATAATCAACAGCTTGTCGCGCAAAAGCGTCAGATTATCTTCTATGAGTCGTTTGTGCATAACTGTCAGTGGTCGGTGGTCAGTGGTCAGTGGTCAGTGGCAGAGTACGACTGACCACTGACTGCTGACTACTGACTACTGTTTCACCCGAATCTGCCGGTGATGTAATCTTCGGTCATCTGTTTTTCGGGGCTGGTGAAAATCTTTTCGGTCGAGTTGAATTCGATCAACTCGCCGAGCCAGAAAAAAGCGGTCAGGTCTGAAACCCGCGCCGCCTGCTGCATGTTGTGAGTCACTATCACGATGGTGTACTTCTGTTTCAAATCGACTATCAACTCTTCTATCTTCTGCGTGGCTATCGGATCGAGCGCCGAACACGGCTCGTCCATCAGCACCACTTCAGGTTCGACGGCTATCGCCCGCGCTATACAGAGCCGTTGCTGCTGTCCGCCTGAAAGCGAAAAAGCTGAGTGATTCAGCCTGTCGCTCACCTCGTCCCACAGAGCCGAAGCGCGAAGGGCAGCTTCAATGCGGTCGGCCATCTCCGTCTTCGACCGCGTCATGCCATTGATCTTAATCCCATAAGCCACGTTGTCAAAGATCGAACGAGGGAACGGATTCGATTTCTGAAAAACCATTCCCACCCTCCGGCGAAGCCTCACCACGTCGGTTCCAGGCGCATAAATGTCCTCGCCGTCGACTTCTATTCGCCCCTCGACGCGAGTCCCTGGTATGAGGTCGTTCATGCGGTTGAAGGTGCGAAGCAGAGTCGATTTGCCACACCCCGACGGGCCTATGAAAGCCGTCACCTGCCCCGACGGAATCGTCAGCGATATTCCTTTCAACGCTCGCGCGCGACGATAGTAAAAATTCAAATCGGTCACGCCGATTTTCTGCTCCGTCGCGGCAGGCCGCTCTTGGATTTCTGTAGAGACCGATTGCATGGATTCTCCTGATAGTGTGCTTATGCTTTGCATATCTTCACTCTTTTGCTGTCCCATTGAATCGCTCATTGTTGATGACGGTTTCTGGCAATGGCTCTGACCCATTGAATCGCTCATTGTTGATGACGGTTTCTGGCAATGGCTCTGACTGCGATGTTGATGGTCAGGATCATTCCGACCAGAACGAGTGTAGCCGCCCACGCTTTGGCATGCCACTCTTCATAAGGCGATCCCGCGTAATAAAAAATCTGATAAGTCAGCGACGCTATCGGCTGATCGAGGTCCATACTCATGTAGTTGTAGCTCAGGGCCGTAAACAGCAGCGGCGCGGTCTCGCCGGCGATGCGCGCGATGGCCAGTATCGCGCCTGTGACGACTCCGCTGGCAGCCGAGCGC
>CAZPQE010000531.1:0-4460 GCA_964588615.1 uncultured Clostridia bacterium
TTGTTCGCATTCATTGGTAAGGCTTAACCGTAGCATTACTTTTTCATCACTACCGAGAAAATTTTTGTTCGTAGTTCCGGCTTCAGCCGGAATGTTCGCCTGTTGCAGCTTCCGCCTCAAGGCGGGACTACGAACTTCTTTTAAGAAAGGAGGCGCAAGGAATGAGTAGAAGCGTTTTGTTGTTGAATGCGTCGTATGAGCCGCTTGGAATAATCGGCATTCCTCGCGCCATCCGACTTGTGTGGAAAGGCGCGGCTGAAATCATAGAGTTAGACGGCGACCGCGTGCTGCGCTCTCCGCGCTTCACCTTTCCCGCTCCATCCGTAGTCAGGCTCATCGCCTACATCGATGTGCGCGGCAGACAGGGGCGCGCGGCAGGCCAGCGAACTCGAATACTGATGCGCGACCGCTATCGCTGTCAGTACTGCGGCAGAAAAGGATCGGCCTTCGACCTGACGCTCGATCACATTCTGCCTCGTTCGCGCGGGGGCCAAAGCGAGCCTGAAAATCTCTGCGCCGCATGTCAGGCGTGCAACAGCCGCAAGGGAGACCGCACGCCTGAAGAAGCAAGGATGCCACTGCTTTCAAATCCCGCGGCGTTTCGCTACGGGCTGGATCGCGCGGCGGTTTATCACGCCGCAGAATCTCGCCCCGAATGGCGAAAGTACCTCTTCCTCGACGACGCAAGGGCAATCAGCGCGTGATGCCCTTTCCGGTCAGCCGTCTCGCACCCTTCCCTCCAGCGCGACGGCTGACCGGCGCGGCGAGGGTTGTGATAGAATGCAGCAACCCCCATTTCGAGGAGAGAGCATAATGACCGCCATCGAATTCACTCTCAACGGAACTTCTCAAAGCGTGGAAATCGAAGACGGACGATCTTTGATGGAAACGCTTCGGGAAGATTTCGGACTCATCTCACTCAAAGACGGTTGCAGCCCGCAGGGTCAATGCGGATGCTGCACGGTCATCGTAGACGGTCGCGCTGTCGTCTCGTGCGCGATGCCTGCGCGCAACGTCGCCGGCAAATCGGTTCTGACTCTGGAAGGCTTCAGCGAGCGCGAGCGCGAAGCATTCGCCGAAAGCTTCACCGCGTGCGGCGGATTGCAATGCGGCTTCTGCACTCCCGGCATTGTCGCCCGCGCAAAAAATCTCATAGACAAAAACCCTTCGCCTTCCGACGATGAAATCAATCGCCTGCTCAGTATGCATCACTGTCGATGCACCGGCTATGTCAAGATCGTTGATTCGATCCGACAGTCAGCAGCCATGCTCCGGGGCGACGCGGCGATAGAACCGGACAAAACGGGACGAGTGGGAAAAAACACTCCGCGTTACGAAGCCCGCCAGTTGGTTTTAGGCGAGCGGCCTTTCATCGATGACATGAAATTTTCGAACATGCTGCACGGAGCCGCCCTGCTTTCGCCGCATCCTCGCGCTTTGGTCAAACGCATCGACACCGCAAAAGCCAAAGCCATGCAGGGCGTGATGGGCGTAGTCACCGCAGCAGACACGCCGGGTGAAAGATATCAGGGACTCATCTACAAAGACTGGCCCATCTTCGTGGCCGAAGGCGAAGAGACTCGATATGTCGGAGATGTGATAGCAGCGGTCGCCGCCGTAGATCGCCGCACAGCGCGGCGCGCGGTCGAGGCAATAGAAGTCGATTACGAAATTCTCCAGCCCATCACTGACACGGAACAGGCTCTCAGAGCCGATTCTCCCCGGATTCACAAGAAAGGAAATCTTCTCAGCAAATCCGAAATTCGACGCGGCGATACGGACGAGGCGTTGAGAAATTCTGCTCATGTCATCACCGAAACATTTCAGACTCAGTTCATAGAGCATCTCTTTTTAGAACCGGAATCATGCATAGCGATGCCCGAAGGCGATGGGCTGCGGGTCTACACTCAGGGGCAGGGCGTGTTCGATGATCGCCGTCAGATAGCCTCTTTCCTCGCGCTGCCGGAAGAAAAAGTTTTCGTCACTCTTGTTACCAACGGCGGCGCGTTCGGCGGCAAGGAGGATATGAGCATTCAGGCTCAGACCGCGCTGCTGGCCCAAGTCACTCAAAGCCCGGTTAAATTGACTTTGAGCCGCGAAGAAAGTTTGCGGCTTCATCCCAAACGCCATCCGATAAAGATGACTTACACGATCGGCTGCGACACGGAAGGCCGCATCACCGCCGTTCGAGCGCGAATGATCGGCGTCCAGGGAGCGTATGCGTCGGTCGGATCGAAGGTGCTTGAACGCGCAGCGGGTCACTGCACTGGCCCGTATCGAGTCGATAATGTCGATGTAGAGTCGCTCGCCGTCTACACGAACAATCCTCCGTGCGGGGCTATGCGCGGATTCGGAGCGAATCAGGCAGCGTTCGCTATCGAATCCCTTCTCGATATGCTTGCCGAACAAGTCGGAATAGACGGATGGGAAATTCGCTATCGAAACGCGCTCGACGTGGGAGACCGGTTCTGCACGGGCCAGCAACTCGAATCGAGCGTCGGGTTGAAGAAGACGCTCGAAGCGGTGCGCGACATGTATCGAAGCGAGCGGTATGCAGGCATCGCGTGCGGAATCAAAAATGTCGGCATAGGAAACGGCTTGCCCGAATACGGCAAAGCGATGATCGAAATCGAATCGGACGGCGCGGCGAACATCTACACGGGATTTACCGAGATGGGTCAGGGACTTTTCACCATACTCCTTCAAACTGCCTGCGAAGAGACAGGACTTCCGCCAACGGCATTTAATAAAGTGGAAGCAAGCACGAAGTATGATCTCGACTGCGGGCAGACGACGGCATCGAGAGCGACGTTTCTGGGATGTCGCGCGGTGCAGGAAGCCGCGCGGAAACTCAAAGCCGATCTTGATCGCGGGTATGCGATGAGCGATCTTGCGGGAAGAACTTATTATGGCGAAGTGAAGATCGATGATACGACTTCGCTCGAATCGAAGGCGGAAAAACCTAAAACGCATTTCGCTTACGGATTTGCCACGCAGGTTGTGATTCTCGATGATGAAGGACGAATAAAGAAAGTCGTCGCGGCGCACGATGTCGGACGAGTGATGAATCCGGTATTGCTGGGAGGCCAGATAGAAGGCTCGATTCACATGGGCCTGGGTTATGCGCTTACGGAAGAATTCCGCGTCGAGCGGGGAGTGCCGCAGACGATGACGATGAATTCGGTGGGACTCCTGAGAGCGCGTCACATGCCTGAGGTGGAGTTGATAATGATCGAGGATCGACATCCTGATGGGCCTTACGGAGCGAAGGGCGTAGGCGAGATAGGGCTTGTGCCGACGGCTCCGGCTGTAGCGAATGCGCTTTATAAATATGATGGCGTTCGGAGATTCACTTTGCCGATGAAAGACTCGCCTGCAGCGCGAGCCATTCGCGGAGGCGCGGGCAGATAACCAAAAGTGTCGCGCGCTGATTTGCTTGCTTCAGACCTACGCTTCAACGCCGCGCGACCGGACCCATCGTTTCGTCAAGCCATGCCCTGACCGCAGTAACTTCGACCTCAGATCGAAGGAGAATGCCCTCCGTCATACAAAATCATCCGCTTCGGCTCGCGGAGCGGTTTCTGGAGCGGCTCTATTTCGGTGTTCAGAGGATAAGCTTCGTCGTAGCGACCGTTGAGCATGAGCCTGGGCGCGCGAATGTGCGGAGCGAAATTAATCGGGCTGGCCTCGGCAATCCATCTCCCGCCGTTGATGGAGATGCCTCCGGCCATCAGTACGACCGCGCGGTAAGGAGGCTCGACCGCTCAGGGGAGTGTGGTATCGCGGGCCGTTCGAGTGCAACGGCTCGGTGATGACGCTCGAAGACTGGTTCGACCCGCGACGATTGAAAGACGACTATGCGCCGACCGGATTTCGCGGGCAGGCAGACCCGCTGTCAGCGGGTAGCTTCGGCCTCGATCTTTCAGCCGAAGACCGCATGATCGCATTTCTCAGGACTCTGTGATCGCGCGGCCCAATAGGGTGTAGCTCTCCCAACATAATCTATTGACAAATGCCGGGAGCGATTCATAATGGCTGAGGTCTAATAATAGATTCACCCCCCGCTGTCTCTACCCCCGACAGTAGAGTTCAAAATTCGCTGATGGTGGATACGGCTATGAGAAATTCGGGCGGTCTTTCCAGGAAGTCAGGCCCTCTCTCCCGGCGCGGGAGCAATACCGGCAAGCTGATAAGCGCGCACTACCTCGAAGTCGAATACCTGCTCGATACGGTCGAGCGCGCGGTCAATCACTATCAGGCATTGGGCCTGGACCGCGCCGCTTCCAGCGAGCAGATCGTGATGGCTTATCATAAGGCGGTTCGCGTTCTGCATCCTTCTTATCACAAAGTCCGCGCCTCTCAACCTGATGAAATGATGTCCCGAATCGACAGGGCGTTCGACAAAGTGTCTCAGGCTTTTCTGGTGCTGACCGATTCCGGCAGCCGGGCCGAGTATGATC
>CAZPQE010000532.1:0-4435 GCA_964588615.1 uncultured Clostridia bacterium
CTCACGCCTGAGGCCGCATCTCAAATCACTTCGTTCAATGCCGACATTTGCAGGCACGAATCCTTCTGGGTAGAGAGGCTGGCCGATCTGCGCCCGGTCTCGCTTGCGGGCGAGGGCAGCGGGCAGTTTAGGCGAGTCGACTTCGCTGTGCCGGAGGAAGTGAGCCGATTGCTGCGCGACAGCCAGTGGCAGCGGGATGTTTTCTGGCTGGCGGCATTCGGAACATTTTTGAGCCGCGCGGGGCTGGGCCGGGAATTCGACCTCGGACTGCGGCGAGGCAAAGCGAATCCACAGAGAAAACTTTTTGCCGACCTCAAGCCCGCTCGAATCAGCGTCGCCGAAGAGCAGAGTTTCGCTCAGGCTTATCAACGGGTTTGTGAAGAGGCGGAACTCACTGCATCGCACGCGACCTATGCGCGCGATATCGTGGCGCGCTATCCGCGACTGCGCTCGCTTGCGCGCGCTCTGCCTGTCGCTGTCGAGATAGTCCGCGACTCTGAAGAAATCATATCGCCATCTGAAAGCGCGCTCACATGTGTCGTCGTCGAGAGCCAACAGAATTTATTCTTCGTCTACGACGCTGAAGCTTTGCAGCCGGAGCGCGTCGTTGCGCTCCTCAATCAGTTCGCCAGTTACCTGACCGGAATCGCTCGCAATCCTGATTGCCTGATAGCCGACCTTCCTCTCTCCAGCGATGAAGAAGAGAGCCGCCTGCTCGATGAGTGGAATGCGACCGAGACCGATTATGAATCGGACCAGTGCATTCACCACCTCTTCGAGCGTCAGGCCGCGCTCACTCCCGGCAATGTCGCAGTCGCAGGCGGGGGGAGACATCTGACCTACGACGAGCTCGACCGTCGCTCGAACCAACTCGCCCGCCGTTTGCAGCGTCTTGGAGTGGGGCCGGATTCTCTGGTGGCCATCTGCATGGAGCGGTCGGTGGAGATGATGGTGGGGCTGCTCGGCATATTGAAAGCCGGAGGCGCTTACGTGCCGCTCGACCCGGCTTATCCATCTCAACGCCTCGCCCTGATGCTCGAAGACTCGCAGGCCGACCTGCTTCTGACCCAAGGGCATCTTTCGGAAAAGCTCTCGCCCAAAGACACGACCCTGCTGCTGATGGATTCGGATTGGGAGGTCATAGCCGAAGAGAGCGACCAAAAGCCGAACAGTGGCGCGAAGGCGTCGAATCTGGCTTATGTAATTTACACCTCCGGCTCTACAGGAAGACCCAAGGGCGTGATGGTCGAGCATCGCAACGTGGTCAACTTCTTTGCCGGGATGGACAAAGTGATCGGAAGAGATGAGCCGGGCGTGTGGCTTGCAGTGACGAGCATATCTTTCGACATATCAGTTCTGGAATTGTTCTGGACTCTGACGCGCGGGTTCAAAGTCGTCCTGCATAAAGAGAGAGAAGCCTCCGGGCGATCTTCTTCATCGAGGAAGATGGATTTCGGCCTGTTCTATTTTGCGAGCAACGATGACGGCAGGGCTGACGAAAAATATCGCCTGTTGATCGAAGGGGCGAAGTTTGCCGACCGCAACGGCTTTTCATCGGTCTGGACGCCCGAACGCCATTTTCATCCATTCGGCGGACTCTATCCGAATCCGTCGGTAGCGGGCGCGGCGATTGCCGCTGTGACTGAAAGAGTGGGGATACGAGCCGGGAGCGTCGTCGCCCCGCTTCATTCTCCCGTGCGCATTGCCGAAGAGTGGGCCGTCGTCGATAACATTTCAAAAGGCCGCGTGGGAATCTCTTTTGCCGCCGGCTGGCACGACCGCGATTTTCTCCTCGCGCCGGAAAACTACGATGATCGCAAATCTGTCATGCTCGAACGCATCGAAGCGGTGCGAAGGCTCTGGCGCGGAGAAGAGATTACAGGAAAAGGGGGCACGGGAAATGAAGTGACCGCGCGCATCTTCCCTCAGCCTCTTCAGCGAGAACTTCCTTTCTGGCTCACCGCAGGCGGTAGCGCCGAAACCTTCCGCCTGGCCGGAGAGCTTGGAGCCAATGTTCTGACGCACCTGCTGTTTCAGAAAGTCGAAGACATCGAAGAGCGAATCGCCATCTATCGCCGCGCCTGGCAGGAGGCCGGTCACCGAGGGCAGGGACACGTGACCATAATGCTCCACACTTTTCTGGGCGATGACATCGAGAGCGTGCGCCGGACAGTGAAGAAACCTTTTTGCGATTATCTCCGAAGCTCGGTCGATCTGATCCGTCAGGTGACCAGAGGGCTTGGCTCCGATCTCAAAGCGGACGACCTTTCAGAAACAGACCTGGATGCGCTTCTCGATCACGCCTTCGACCGTTACTTCGAAACCGGCGGGTTGTTCGGCACGCCGGATGACTGCCTGCGCCTGATCGATAGACTCAAGAGCATAGGCGTCGATGAAGTGGCTGCCCTCATAGACTTCGTGGCAGATGTCGAAGCAGTGTTTTCAAGCCTGCATCGCCTCGTCGAGTTGAAAGAGAAGTGCGGCTCTGAAGAATCGATTCCTGAATTGATAAGGCGTCACAAGGTCACGCACCTGCAATGCACTCCCTCGATGGCAAGGATGCTGGCTGCCGACAGCGATTCGCTCAACTCGCTGTCTTCTTTACAGAAGCTCCTGCTGGGCGGCGAGGCGCTGCCTCCAGTTCTGGTCGAAGAGCTTCGCCAGACAGTTGGCGGGGAAATCCTTAATATGTATGGCCCGACCGAAACGACTATCTGGTCGACGACTGATCGAGTAGACAACGGCGAAGGCCCGATCTCGATAGGCCGCCCCATAGCCAACACTCAGGTTTATGTCGTCGATGAGCGACTGCGCCGGGCGAATGTTGGAATGGAAGGCGAGTTGTTGATCGGAGGAGCGGGAGTCGTGCGCGGCTACCTCAACCGGCCTGATCTCACTGCGGAGAAATTCATCCCCAATCCGTTCTCGACAGACTCTTCATCGCGGCTCTACCGAACAGGCGATCTTGCGCGAATGCTTTCGGACGGAAGGATTGAGTTCATCGGTCGAATCGATCATCAGGTGAAGATTCGAGGCTTCCGCGTCGAACTGTGCGAGATAGAAGAAACTCTCTGCGCGCACGAGAGCGTCAGCGAAGCCGTAGTCCTGGCAAGAGAAGATCAGTCAGGCGAACGGCGCTTGTTCGCTTATGTGATTCCTGCCAATGGTCAGGTGAGTCCCGCTTCGCTCAGGAGTTTTCTTCAGGAGAAACTTCCAGAACAGATGATTCCTGCGGCCTTCGTTTCTCTGGAACGATTCCCGCTCACTCCCAACAACAAGATAGACCGCCGTGCGCTGCTGTCAATCGATGTGAGCCAGAGGGAAACTTCGACGCGCTACGTCGCGCCGCAGAGCGACATCGAGCGACGGCTGGCCGAAGTGTGGCGCGCGGGACTCGGCGTCGAGAGAGTCGGACTCGATGACAACTTCTTCGACATAGGCGGAGATTCGATGCTGGCGGTTCGCATAACGGTAGAAGCGCGCCAGGCAGCAGGCCGCGATCTCAAGCTGGTCGATTTGTTCAAGCATCCTACAGTGAGATCGCTTGCGGCATTTCTGGCCGGAGAAGCGAAAGACGATTCCGCGATGCGCGAAAGCGCGGACAGGGCGGCGGCCCGCAGGAACATGAAACTGCGCAGGGAGAATGTTCGGCAAGGCGAACGCTCATCTCAAACGGCACAGGCATGAAAAACACTAATCTGATCGACCGACTCGAAGGCTCCGAGATAGCTGTCATAGGCATGGCTGTCCGTCTCCCTGGAGCCGACACTCCCGAAGCTTTCTGGCGAAACCTGAAAGCGGGAGTCGAGTCGGTCGTTTTCCTCACCGATGATGAGTTGATAGCCTCCGGGGTGAGCCCTGCACTTCTGCAAGACCCTGATTATGTGCGGGCGTCGGTTCCGCTCGAAGACTTCGACAAGTTCGACGCGCAGTTTTTCGGCTTCAGCCCCAGAGATGCAGCCATCATGGACCCTCAGCATCGGGTGTTTCTCGAATGCGCCTGGGAGGCTCTTGAGCGCGCAGGCTATGACCCCGCTCAGTACGACGGCTCGATAGGCGTTTACGGCGGCTGCGGGATGAACGCTTACATGATGTACAACCTGCTGTCGAATCCCGAATTGATGGCTTCAGCGGGAGAGTTCCTGGTAAGGCACCTGGGCAACGACAAGGATTTTCTGACCACCCGCGTCTCCTACAACCTCGACCTCAAGGGGCCGAGCGTCAATGTTCAGACCGCCTGCTCGACCTCGCTCGTTGCGGTTCATATCGCCTGTCAGAGTCTGCTCGGCGGCGAATGCGATATCGCGGCTGCAGGCGGCGTGACCATTCAAATCCCTCATCGCACGGGCTACATCTACAGGCCCGGCGAAGTGCTCTCCTCCGACGGCCACTGCCGCGCTTTCGACGCAAAGGCCGAAGGGACGATCTTCGGCAG
>CAZPQE010000533.1:0-4416 GCA_964588615.1 uncultured Clostridia bacterium
GAAAGCCATCTATCCCGGAGTTTCTTTCCACCGCCACGGCGTCCAACGCTTTCAGTATGCTTCTCTCGTAATCCGTTTTTTCGAGATAACTGTCTTCCCCCGATTCCAACACCTGAGACCCTGTTTTAATCATCTCGCAAAGCCTCTTTTCGGATAACTCAATTGCATCTGCCGATATATCTATGCCGATATAGTCTCGGTCGAGAAGCTTTGCCGCGACCAGCGTTGTGCCGCTGCCGCAAAACGGATCGAGAACCATATCGCCTTTGTCAGTCGATATGCAGATGATCCGTTCGAGCAAAAGAATCGGCTTCTGCGTCGGATAGCCTGCTCTCTCTTTCGCTTTAGGGTTCAGAAACGGAATGCTCCAGACATCCGAGAGCGGCACGCCCTTTTTCTCGCGCCCGAAAATCACACTTCCACTCTCATCCCGCTGATAGACTGCTTTCCCGAATTCGTTTCTGACTCTTGCCTGAAGAATCTGATCGACGTTGGTCGTGGGCGAATAATCCGTGTAGACAGTGTTGAATTTGAAATCGGCTGTCTTGCTGTAGAAATAAATCGTCTGATGGGCGTTGAGCAATCCCTTCCTCGAATTAGTCCACCGCTTGTACGCCCATACGATCTCGCTTTGAAAATTATCGCTCCCGAAAATCTGATCCAACAACAAGCGAAGATGATGAGAGGCTCTCTTATCACAATGCAGAAATATACTTCCGCTCTCTTTGAGTATCCGTCTGCATTCGATCAGGGCTTCTTTCATGAAAAACAGGTAATCATCGAGAGAAGTCCAGCGATCTTCAAAGCTGTACAGAGCCGAGTTGTCTCGCGTGCGAAGAGAATGTTCTTTTTGAGTGAAGAAAGGAGGATCGAGATAGACAAGCTGGATGCTTTCATCGCCTATCGTCGGCAGTATATTCAGACAATCGCCATGCAGGACGCTCATCGCTTCTTCCTATCTTTCCTGGCTTTGACAATCTGAATGAGGATGCTCTTCAAGTCAATCCCGGTTCGCCTGTAGACATAATCCCAGGCGTCATCCCCCGCGTAGTATTCTCCGCCCACGCCATCATAAATCGTTTTCAACGTCTGCTGAATCCGAATCGCCTGCTCACGTTGAGGATAATAGAACATCACTCGGATGGGCTTATAGCCATGAGCTTTGATGGCCTGTATTCGCGTATGCTCTTTAGTGATGTGGTCTCCGTCGGTCGTGGCGTCGCGCCACTTGAGTTCTATTGCGTCTCTGCCGATCAAACAATCTATCTCGAACTGCCTCGGCCTTCGCCCGATTGTGTTTTCTATTCGTTCTTTCTTTGCGCGCGGGAATCGTTCTTTGAAGCACAGGAAAGCGGCTTCTTCCAGAAAAGCGCCTGCGTAATTGTAAAGAAACCGCCCCTTGTTTTGATAAACGTCGATCAGCTTGCCTTCTTCGTCTGTGATGCCCAAAACCTGATAGATGAGGTAGTGAGATTTGTCATCGCTTTCCATCTCAGCCACGCGCGCTGATATTCGTTCTTCGAGTTCACGCGAATACCTGTCGGCCAGTTCGTGAATCTTTTCTTCGATAGTCATGAGCAGAAAGCGAAATGAATCGCCGCTTCACATATTGCGATAATTCGGGCCGCCGCCGCCTTCGGGCGGAACCCAGTCTATGATCTGATACGGGTCCATGATGTCGCACGTCTTGCAATGCACACAATTCGAAAAGTTTATCTGCAGCCTTCGCTTGTCGCCCTCTTCCAACATCTCGTACACGTTCGCCGGACAGAAATTCTGGCAAGGGTTCCCGTACTCGACCGTACACCGCTCGACACATATATTCGTGTCAAGCACTTTCAAATGACATGGCTGGTCTTCATCGTGCGCGGTGCTGGCATAGTAAACATCCGTCAACTTCGCAACCGTCAGCTTGTCGTCGTATTTCAAGTCCGCATAACGATCTTCTTTGCGGCCATCGATCTTCTGCATGTGTTCATGGCCCGCTTTGATCGCAAGACGCGAAGGCAATCGCCCGCCCGTGAACATCGAAATCCCTGCCGCCACGAGTCCCACCATCCGACCGTGATCGAATGCCTGATGGAAATTTCGCGACTTGTATAACTCCCGTCCTACATGTCCCTCTTTCAACTTCTTCTCATAACTTTCCAATTTCGCGCGCGAATAATCCCCGGCCACGAGCGCGTCGAATATCGTCTCAGCCGCTATCATCCCTGACCTTATAGCTGTGTGTATGCCTTTCAACCTTTCGCCATTCAACAACGCGCCCGAATCTCCCACTATCATCACGCCGTCAGCCACGAGTTGCGGAATCGTGTACCATCCTCCAACGGGCATAGCCTTCGCCCCGTAGCGAATCAGCTTTCCGTCTTTCAACAACTCTGCGATCAACGGGTGAGTCTTGAACCGTTGAAACTCGTGATGAGGATCGATTCTCGGATCGCGGTAATCCAATCCCACCGCAAGCCCCACGTTGATGATTCGATCCTTCATACCGTAAACCCACGAGCCTCCGAACGTGCGCGAATCCAGAGGCCAGCCCAAAGTGTGAATCACCGACCCGGCGGGAAAGCGATCATCGGGCATTTCCCATAGCTCTTTCACCCCTACGGAATAAACCTGCGGATCGCTCGCGGCGTCGAGATTCAATCTCTTTACCAACTGCTTCGTGAGCGACCCTCGCACGCCTTCGCCAAGCACTGTGACTTTTGCCGCGATGTCTACGCCCGGTTCGAAATTCGGTTTCGGATGTCCCTCTTTGTTTATCCCCTTGTCGCCCGTGCGAACTCCCATAACCTTGTCGCCTTCGTAGAGCATTTCCCATCCGGGAAACTCAGGAAAGATGTTCACCCCTTCGGCTTCGCAAAGTTCGGCCAGCCATCTGACGATTTTGTTGAGCGAGACGACATAGTTGCCATGATTTCTGAGCGGAGGCGGGATGAACGGAGCCGCTATCTTTCCTCGCTCGGTGAGGAAATAAACTTTCTCTTCTCCGACCGCAGCTTCTATCGGCGCGCTCTTTTCGAAATCGGGAACGAGGTCGCGCAAACTCACAGGGTCGAGAACCGCGCCAGAAAGTTGATGCGCGCCTATCTCGGCGGCTTTTTCTATGATGGCGATTTGAATCTCGCCCAGGCCCGGTTTGTTCTTTTCATTATGCGCCGCTACGAGTCGCGACAGATGCAGCGCGCAACTGAGATTTGCCGGTCCCGCTCCGACGAGCAGGACATCCATTTCCAGAGTTTCTCGTTCCATGGTCAGTGGTCGGTGGTCAGTGGTCGGTGGCCAGTTGATGGTTGATCGTCGATGATCAATTAATGGCCAGTGATCAGAGGTCAGTTCTCAAAACAGAATCGCATCTCAATAAAGAGAAAACTGACCACTGACCACTGACCACTGACCACTGCTCCTTATCCTTTCGCCTTCTTGACCTCTTCAGTCAGCGCGGGGACGATCTCGAACAAATCGCCGACGATGCCGTAGTCGGCGATGTCGAATATAGGCGCTTCGCCGTCTTTATTGATCGCCACTATTGTTTGCGCGTTCTTCATTCCGACGACGTGTTGAATCGCGCCCGAAATTCCAACTGCGAGATAAA
Source organism: uncultured Clostridia bacterium (assembly GCA_964588615.1). Classification (GTDB taxonomy): domain Bacteria; phylum Acidobacteriota; class Blastocatellia; order UBA7656; family UBA7656; genus UBA7656. The sequence continues at coordinate 3,599 of CAZPQE010000533.1, forward strand.
GCTTGGGAGCGACCGTCTGCCCTGAGCTTCCAATCTGTCGATCCATCGGCAGCCATTCGTTATCGCAGATCGGGCGTGATGCCGCTATCTCCGCTCCGAGGGCTTCGGCGAGAGCCTGAACTATCGGCAGGTTGTCCTGCGACTTGATGCCTCGACCGACGGCCACGATGAGCGGAGCCTGTGTAAGATCGACCGCCTGTTTCGCCTCCTGAAACTTGGGCTCGGTTTGGGTGCGAATCGTCACGCCGCTCATATCCACGGCAAGCGATTGAATCGGAGCCGACGCTTCTCCGGCTTCGGCCAGATCAGCGCGATATGCGCCCGACTGAAACGACGCGAAGACAGGAGGGGCTGCCGACACTCGAACGTCGGTGTTGATCTTGCCCTGGAAAATCTGCCGCGTGAAAACCACATCGCCTCCATCTGCCTTCACTCCCACGCAGTCGGTGACGAACGTCCTGCCGAGAGCCGTAGTCAGACGCGGAGCAAAATCGCGCGCCTGATAGGTGTGGCTCAGGATGACGAAACGGGGCGAGAGTTTTTCAACCGCCTGACGGAGCGCGCCGACATATCCGTCAGGCGTGTACTCAACAAGTTTATCGTCTTCGACCGTATAAACAGTCTCCAGTTTTTTGGCGGCCACTTCCGCCGCTACGCTGGCTGCGCCTTTGCCCACGACTATGGCAGAGACTTTATCGCCCGTGCCTGCGGCTATGCGCTGGGCGGCGACTATCGCTTCGAGAGAAGTGCGATTGAGCGCGCCTTCGCGCTGTTCTATTAAAACGAGAATTCCTTCGCTCATGATTCCTCCAGATGTT
>CAZPQE010000534.1:0-4416 GCA_964588615.1 uncultured Clostridia bacterium
AGCGCGACCGAGAGCATAGCCGCCACGCCCGCAATAGCCCAGTTGGTGGTGCGATCGAGCCGGTCGCGCCAACTCATCATGCGGGCCATCTCTCCGCGATAATAATGAGCCAGCGTGTTGACGAACTCGACGGAGTTGGTAGGAAAGATAGGCGGCGCTGGACGAGCCTGAGATTCAGGGCGTATGGTGATTTCTTTCTCGGTAATCATAGCGGGCCTCTCTGCGATCCATCGAAGGGGCTGACTCTGATTGCGGTTTATCACATCCCCCCGACAGGGTCAACCTAAATCGCGCGATGCCAGGGGCGGAATACATTTCAGTCTCTTCGTCATTCATTCATCGAACGAATTTCGACCCGGCTGTCATCTTTGCTTTTCCGCTTTCGTCCCGGCGCAGGAGAAAATGATGAATGCACCAGAAGAGAATATCTTCAGCCCGCAATTCAAGGCCGACCCGTTTCCCTTCTTCGCCCGTCTGCGTGCCACTCAGCCGGTCTGCCGCGCCGCGATGCCCGACAAAACTTCTGTCTGGCTGGTGACGCGCTACGAGGATGTAAGCGCGCTGCTCAAGGACGACCGATTTGCCAAGAGCCGCTACAACGCCCGGACGGACGAGCAACTTCGCAAGCAGCCCTGGGTTCCGCCCGTTTTTCGTCCGCTTGAGCGCAACATGCTCGACCTCGACCCGCCCGATCACACCCGGCTGCGCGCGCTGGTACACAAGGCGTTCACTCCGCGCATGGTCGAGCAGATGCGCTCCCGCGTCGAGGCTCTGGCCGATGAGTTACTCGACCGCGTTGCGCGCAGAGGCGAGATGGATTTGATACGCGATTACGCGCTGCCGTTGCCGATGACCATAATCACTGAAATCCTGGGCGTGCCAGCTCGCGATTGCGACAAATTTCATCGCTGGTCGAAGGTCATCGTCTCGATCAACTCTCTGAGCGGCGGTCTGCGAGCCATCCCGACCGTATGGATGTTCAACCGCTACCTGCGCGGCTTCTTCAACCGGCGGCGCGACGATCCGAGCGACGATCTGACAAGCGCGCTCATACAAGCCGAGGAGTCAGGCGATAAGTTGAGCGAAGACGAACTGCTGGCGATGGTCTTCCTGCTGCTCATCGCCGGGCATGAAACGACGGTCAATCTCATCGGCAATGGGGCGCTGGCGCTGCTGGAGAATCCCGACCAGATGGAGAAACTGCGCGGCGACCGTTCGCTCATAAAATCCGCCGTTGAGGAACTGCTGCGCTACACCTCTCCGGTGTTCATGTCTACGGAGAGATTCGCCCGCGAGGATGTGAGCATTCAGGGAGAGACGATACGGCGCGGGGAGATGGCGCTGGGGGTGATAGGATCGGCCAACCGCGATGAAGCGGCCTTCGACAGCCCTGACCGGCTCGACCTCGCGCGCGAAAACAACAGGCATCTGTCCTTCGGGCAGGGGATACATTTCTGCCTGGGCGCTCCGCTCGCGCGACTGGAAGCGCAAATCGCAATCGATACTCTGCTGCGTCGCATGACGAATCTGCGATTGAAGGTGTCGCGCGATTCGCTCGTCTGGCGTCCGAGTCTAATGCTGCGCGGACTCGACGCGCTGCCGGTGAGATTCTGAAACGCGCCATCGATTGAAAGGCGTTCAGGTCACATCGCCCGTGCCGCTGGAGTAAAACTTCCGCAGCAGGTCATCGACCTCCTTTTTGCCTATGGCCTCGAAAATGACGCCGGGGGAAATGTTCAGCCCTTCGGCCAGTTTGAGCGCGGTCTCGACGTTCAAGGTGTTTACGACCGACGAGAGTATTTTAGACAAAAGACCCTGATCGAATCCGGTCTCGCGGCAAAAATCTATCTGCCTCATTCCCCGATCTCGCAGATGAGAGCTGATGAGATCGGCCAGCGGGGAGCGGCGCGCAGCGTGCGGCGTGTTTCCCTGGTCTGGCGGCGCGGTTGCAAGTTGAACGGATAGCTTGGACATTACAGATGCTCCTCAGTGATAGTTCTTTTGTGCTTTTTTCTTTCAACTCACGTTCCCCAGGGCTATCGCCCCCCGCGAGTGATAAATGTTATCAGTCCGGTTATTCCCACCATGCTGGAAATCTTGCTTATGGCCTTGAACGTGTTTCCATGCACGATGATCGTGTCTCCCGTTCTCACAAAGGCGTTTTCTTCGGGGCCTGCTTTTCCCTGAAGTATCTTCTTGACGTTGACGGTGAAGGTCTGCGTCCTCCCGTCCTCGAACTGTCGCAGAACCGACACGTTGGAACTGCTGCCTAGATCGGTTATCCCGCCGGCGGCGGTGATGACATCGAGTATGCGCATGGGCCGGGCGAGAAGGATGACGCCCGGCGAGCGAACATCGCCCAGCACGCCCACCTTCGCGCTGTTGGCTTCGAGCAGCGATAGGGTGACTTTCGGGTCCTTGATGAATTCGGAAATCGATGTGGTGAAAAAATCCTGAAGCTGAGTGATCGTCTTCCCCGCCACAGTCACATTTCCCATCAGCGGATAATAGACCTGGCCTACGGGCGAGACGACCGCTCGCTGAAGGGAATCGTCCGGGTGCTTATCGACATAGATCGCCACCACGTCGCCCGCGCCGAGCCGGTATGAACTCAGGAAGTTCTGATACACGGAAGATATCTGCGACTGTATGGCCGCCTCTTCCGCGCTCTGAGCCTGCGCGCTGCTGTTTTGAATCTTCCTTGTATCGACGGTTGTCGCATTGGCGCTCTGCTGGGCGAAGGCCGAAAGGTGCGCCAGCAGAAAGGTGAAAATAATCGCGGCCAGTTTCTTTGCCATCACCGCCCTCCCCGACCGAACAACACGATCTTGATGGTCTCGAATATTATTATCGCGTCCAGAAGGAGCGACTGGTTTTTGATGTAATATAAATCGTACATAAGTTTTTCGATAGCGTCCTCGACCGACGACCCGTAGGGGTATTTGATCTGCGCCCAGCCCGTCAGCCCCGGCTTCACCAGATGGCGCTGCGAGTAGTAGGGGACGATCTCGCTCAACCGTTCGACGAACACTGGGCGTTCCGGTCGCGGGCCGACGAAGTTCATATCTCCGCGCATCACGTTGATAAACTGCGGAAGTTCGTCGAGCCTCAGCTTGCGAATGATCCGCCCGACGCGAGTCACTCTCGGATCGTCTGCTCCGGCCCACACCGGGCCGGACTGGTCTTCGGCGTCGGCGTTCATCGAGCGGAACTTGATTATCTTGAAGGCCCGTCCGTTCTTTCCCACTCGCTCCTGGGTGTAAAAGACTGCTCCGCGCGAATCCAGCTTCACCGCAACGGCAACCAGCGCCATGATCGGAAGCGAGATGACCAGCCCCGCAGCGGCAAGCCCGGCGTTGAGCACTCGGCGCGCGTGGCGAAGGACATCCGAATTGCGGCTGCCGCGCGAAAAAATCAGCCACGACGGGCGAAGCATCTCGGTGGCGATCTTTCCCGTCAGTCGCTCGTAGTAGCTGGCGCAGTCTTCGACGGCCACTCGCCCGCTCAGGGTGAGGTTGAGCAATTCTTCGGTAGGCAGTTTGCCCCTCCGATCCTTGACAGCTACCACTATCCGGTCGACCTGATGCTCTTCCACAAGGTGATCTATCTGGCTGGTCACTCCGATCATTTTCGGATTGATGAGACTCTTTCCCACAAGCTCAGGTTTGTTATCGACGAATCCCACGACGTGAAACCCGGCGTTGCGCCGTTCGAGAGTCGCGCGGGCCACTTCCACGGCCTGGGCGTCCGATCCCAGTATCAACACCCGCTCGCGCACTCCCAGTTGCGGATGGCCCTGGCTCCAGGCGACGAGCAGTCGCCAGGCAGCGATGATCGCAAAGGCCAGGCCCAGGTCGACGAGGAAGATCCCTCGGCCTGTTTGCAGCGAGGGCAGCGCGTAAAAAAAGATCGAGAGCAGCACGGTCGCTGCGCCGAGCGATTTGACCAGATTTTTCAACACCCGGCGATAGCTGCGGGTGGCCGGCAGATCGTAGAGATCGAACAGATAGAAAGCCAGTTGAATAAAAAGAGTCACCAGCAGCAACTTCAACCAGCCCTGACGTTCGGTCAGTTCCCAGCCCGTCCCTTCGCCGAGCCTAAGGTAAGCAGCCCCAAGCCCTGCGACCAGCAGCAATCCCGTCTCAGTTATAACCAGGAAAGCTCGTCTCATATTCCCACACCAGTTTCAAAAAGCAACGCGAGTATCGGGGGCATTGCCTACATTATTTTCTCCGGCCAGACTCTGAGCCGGTTTTTCTTTTTTTGTAATATGCAATCTCTTCTTCTATCTGCGAGCCGTTGAGCGCGACTCCCAGCCGTCGCTCTTTGGGGATGAGTTTGAGCGCGTCGGTCACCTGCTCGTGATGAGTGCTTCCGGCCCTGACCACCAGCATCGCGCCGTCGACGATGGAAGCC
>CAZPQE010000535.1:0-4407 GCA_964588615.1 uncultured Clostridia bacterium
GGCGGTCTCGGTCGCTTCCGGGAAGGCCGCTTTACCCGTTACACCACGAAAGAAGGTCTTTTCAACAACGGCGTGTTTCAAATTCTGGAAGACGAGCGCGGTCACTTCTGGATGAGTTGCAACAAGGGCATCTATCGGGTCGCGCGGCAGGAGTTGAATGATTTCGCGGAAGGAAGAGCGCGCTCTATTACATCAATCGCCTACGGCAAAACCGACGGGTTGCTCAACATCGAGTGCAATGGCGGTCGTCAACCCTCGGGCTTGAAGACTGCGGACGGCAGGCTGTGGTTTCCGACTATGGGCGGCGTTGCGGTGATCGACCCGAAAGCAATCCAAATCAACACCGAGCCTCCACCTGTAATCATCGAAGAGTTTCACCTCGGCAACGAAGCGATTGACTTCCTGAGCGGCGTCGAGATCGGGCCGGACATAAACAACTTCGAGATACGCTACACCGCGCCGAGTTTCATCAAACCTGAGCAAGTCAAATTCAAATACAAGCTCGTCGGCCTTGATGAAGATTGGATTGACGCGGGCGACCGGCGAACGGCCAACTATTATCGAATCCCGGCGGGGCGATATCGATTCGTCGTCATAGCCGCAAACAGTGACGGGGTCTGGAACACCGAAGGAAAGAGCATCGAAATCGTCATAGTCCCTCCCTTCTGGCGCAGGTGGTGGTTCATAGCCTCGGCGATAGTCGCATCCCTGTCCATCGTCCTTCTGATTTATGAGCGCCGGGTCTGGCGTTTGCGAAGAGAGCACACGCTGCAACAGGCGTTCTCGCAGCAGTTGATTGGCTCGCAGGAGAGCGAGCGGAGAAGAATCTCCAACGAGATGCACGACTCTCTGGGGCAGGATTTGAACATAATCAAGGTGCGCGCCCTTTTGAGCAAAGAGAGGTTGACCGATAACGATGCCGTCAAAGAAGAGCTCGATGAGATCACCTTCCTTGCCGAGAAGATTTACGGCGAGATGAAAGAGATCGCCTACGACCTGCGGCCTTATCAACTGGATAAAATCGGGCTATCGAAGACTATCGAAAGGATGGTCAGGAGAGTTGGCCGCGCCTGTGAAATAGATTTCGTCACCGACATCGCCGAGATTGACGACTTCTTTGAGAAGGACTCGCAAATCAACATCTACAGAATAGTCCAGGAGAGCGTCAACAACATCATCAAGCATTCAAAGGCGACGCGGGCACGGGTGACGATAAAGAGAGGCGCCGGCTCAGTCGAGATCAGTATAGAAGACAACGGCGAAGGGTTCAGACTCGAACCGATTGATCCGACTGATCCGGCGAAAAAGAGTTTCGGTTTGATGGGGATTAGCGAGCGAGCAAAAATGCTGGGCGGCGAGGTGGAGGTTCGCTCCGACCATGGGCAGGGGACGACCGTTGTTGTGAGATTCAAGCTCAAGGAGGCGCGATATGAGAGATGAGATTCGCATAGTGATTGCAGAAGACCATCCCTTCTACCGCGACGGTCTGCGAAATGCTTTGGAGAAAGATAAGAGTCTGCGTGTGGTTGCGGAAGCGAGCGACGGTCGGACGGCTTTTGAGCATATCCAGACGCTCAGACCCGACGTTGCCATCCTGGACATCAGCATGCCTGAAATGGACGGTTGCACTCTGGCCCGCAAGATTCGCAAGGAGAAGATTCCTGTCGAGATAATCTTTCTGACCATCAGCGACGACGAAGACATCTTTGAAGAGGCGCTCGAATGGGACGTAAAGGGCTACCTGCTCAAAGACTGCACCGGGGCGGAGATCGTCAGGTGTGTGAAAGCCGTCTCATCAGGTCAAAACTACACGAGCCCTTCGATGACGACCTACCTTATAAACAAGAACCACCGCGTCAAGGAGTTCGCAAAAAAGATTCCTGAACTCCACCTTCTCACTCCTCAGGAGCGAGCCATATTGAAGCGAATCGCTCAGGACAAGTCGAGCAAAGAGATTGCCGAAGAGATGGGCATCGCTCCCAAGACAGTCGATGCGCATCGCTCGAATATTTGCAACAAGCTGGAGATACACGGCAATTACGCTCTCACCAGGTTCGCCGCACAGCACAAGGACGAGATTTGATCGGACGATAAAGCGAGTCGCGCATTTCGAGTTACGATTTTCAGCAAGCGTGTCAGTAGCCCGCGCGTGAGCAAGGGCTTTACTGGCTGAGGCATGCCCTCCCTTACGGTTGGGCTACTGACACAGTCTCGCCTTCTAAGTGAAATCTCCCGCAAAACAGGTGAAATTACCTGGGAAAACAGGCAATCGCCCCGATTCAAAGCCGAATCGAATCGGCCTATAATGCGCGAAGATGCAGGCTTATGTTGTTCAGAATTGCGCGAGTGTCGGTAGCCCGCGCGTAAGCAAGGGCTGACACTGGGCCAAAAGGCGAGCCAGAGCCATGAATATTCTGGTAGTCGAGGAAAACGAGCAAATGCGGCGAGCGATAAGGAGCTTGGTGAGCGACATTGCCGACCGACTGCACGAATGCAGCGACGGCTCGCGGGCGCTCTCCGTCTACGCCGAAAGCCGCCCTGACTGGACATTCGTGGATTTGAAAACAGGAGAGACGGACGGGCTGGCGGTAGTCCGTCAGATCAAATCGGCTTTTCCAAAAGCGAGAATCGTGGTCATGACAAATTATGACGATGACGATTTTCGTGAAGCGGCGCGACTGGCGGGGGCAAGCGATTATGTATGCAAAGAGAATTTGATAGAGGTGCGAAGAATTCTCGCTGCCACGTAGAGAAGGTTTGCTCACAAAGGGGATAGTGACGAATGAAATGGAGGTAATTCATGAAGACGCGAATATGCCTGGTTTTTCTCAGCATAACGGCAGCGTTGGCTTTGACTGCCTACGTCGTTGCGGCTGAAACTGAACAGGAAAAGAGCCATAAGAACAAGTATCAGAACATCGAAGTTTCCAGCTTCGATGTCAAGGACGGAATCAACCTGCCTGCTGAATACGTGACCGACCTGAAGAACGAATTGGTTTCCGAGTTGCAGAATACGAAAAAGTTCAAGCAGGTTCTGCGCGACGGTGAGAGCGCAACACAACCCGATGCTCCCACCATCAGGTTGATTGGCACGGTGACAGAATACAAACCGGGCAGCCGAGCCAAGCGTTATTTCATAGGTTTCGGCGCGGGGAAGACAAAAATAGTCGCCCACATCAAGTTAATGGACCGCGCCACCGGCGAGGCGCTGTTTGAGGACGATGTCGATGGCAAGGTCATAATCGGCCTCTTCGGTGGAAATTCAAAAGGCGCTGCAAACGGGCTGGCAAAGGAAGTAGCCAAAGTCGCCAGGAATCAGTTTTTCTAAACCGGTCAATATCCGGTAAACCGGAACCACAACAGCAACGGCCCTGAAGCACAATCCCTGTGCCGACGTCAGGAAAGCGTCGCTGCGCTATTTGGTTTCGTCTTCGATAAGGCGATTCGAAATTCCTTATGCCTGCGTTCATACCGCTGGCAAAAAACTTAGCCGTTTATTCAACACCCTGTAGGAGGAGCGCCACCATGAAAGCTTCACCAACCTCTCGCCGCCATCTCATCCTCAGACTTTGGGCCTTGAAGGTTCACATCGTTTGCCTCATATCGCTGCTGATCACAGGCTTTATCCTGGTTCGATCAATCCGTTTCGTCCGGGCGCAGACCTCTGCATCCGCAGTGACCAGCCTGCAAGCGCCCGCCGTCGCTGACTTCGATGACGGTTTGCCAAACGACATCGTTCTTACCGGCAATTCAGTTCGCGCTCGATCATCAGCAGAGACCCCGCTGGGAGCCAGGCTGGACCAGACCTTCGCAACGGGAGACTTTAATGGTGACGGCATCACGGACATCGCCGTTGCAGAATTTTTATTCGATGCCGTCGTAGTGATGGCTGGCGATGAATCAGGGCATTTTCATTCCGCTTCCAGGCTCGCCCCCGGCAGCGGCCCGCGATCTATCGTTGCAGCCGACTTCGATCAGGATGGCGCAATCGATCTGGCTGTCGCCAGTTTCTTCTCAGGCAACATAGCCGTTTTTTCGGGTCTCGGCGATGGCAGCTTCGAGGCTCCACGCTTTGTGAGCCTGCGCAAAGGCCTGACATCGATGATCGGCGAGGACTTCGATTCTGATGGCATTTCGGATTTGGCAGTGGCGAATTTCATTTCGGGCGATGTGACGATATTGAAAGGCGCGGGCGATAGTTCGTTCGAAGCGCAAACTCCTATCGGGCGAGCGCGGGCGACTACGCTCATCCTCAGCCAGGATTTTGATGGCGACGGATTGAAAGACCTGATTGCATTCGACGCATCGGGCAAAGAGGCTCATCTCTTTGCAGGCGAAGGCAATGGGTCTTTCAGGGATGCCGGAAGTGTGAACCCGGCGGCAGTTTCATTCGAACGCGACCGGAAT
>CAZPQE010000536.1:0-4404 GCA_964588615.1 uncultured Clostridia bacterium
TCAATGCCGGGTGGGCCTGTGCCCAGACTGCAATGGCCGGTCTCAACGGCACGGTCATAGACGAGACGCGCGCCGTCGTACCCAATGTCCGAATCACCATCATAAATAACAGCACCAGCTTTCAGCGGCAGGCAACCACAAACGATGAAGGGTACTTCACCATCCCCCTGCTTCCGCCCGGAACCTACACTCTCACAGCCGAAACACCGGGCTTTACGACCGTAACAGTCAACGATCTCATTTTGGAGGTGAGCATCAACTCCACCGTCAACATCGTTCTATTGCCCGAGGAGATAGCAGAGTCGATAGACGTTTTGACCAGCAACAGTATTGTCGCAGATGGAAATCGCATCGATCTGACGAGCGCCACGACGAAATACTCGATAACTAATAAACAGGTAGTGAGTCTGCCTGTGCTGGCTTCTACATTCGGACGCAACACGCTGGGCGTACTCCCTTTCATCGTGCCGGGAGCGACCGTTTCATCCCAGTTGGGCTTCACAGTGTTTTCTTTGCAGAGCAGCCCGCTGGAGTTGTTCGATGACAGAATACAGGCAAGCCGGTTCGGCAACCAGATGAGCATCAACGGCTCGCGCCCTTTTTCAATCAGTTTCACTCTCGATGGCGGCGACAACAACGATCACGAACTTAATCAGGCGGCCTCGCCTCTGCCCAACCCGGACGCGCTTCAGGAACTGACCGTCATAACCGGCAGCTATCAGGCAGACCTTGGCCGAAGCTCAGGCGGGATCATCAATGCCGTGACGAGGTCTGGAACGAACAGCTACAGGGGAAACGCTCGATACTTTCTGGCAAACGATGCTCTCAATGCGAGAGGATTCCTCTCTCCTGAGCGAGCGAGCGGATCTCTCAACACTTTCGGAGGGCAGTTGGGAGGCCCGATCAACATACCGAAACTTTTCAGCGGCAAAGATCGAGCCTTCTTCTTTATGGATTATGAAGGCACTCGACGCTCTCAAGGGTTTGCCTCGATCTTCATCCGAGTGCCGACGGCGCACGAAAGAATGGGAGACTTCAGCCATCTCCCTCCATCTCTATGGCCGCGAGACCCAGGTACAGGCATAGCCTTCGACGGCGGCATCATCCCTTCAGAGAGAATCGATCCCATATCGCGCGTCTATCTGCAACGCTTCGTTCCGCTGCCCGACGACGGCGAGCAGGGAGCGCGACAATCGCGGCGGAACAAGCTCCAAAACGATCAGATCACCCTGCGCCTCGACTGCAAGACGGGCGCGGCCAGCAACCTCAGTCTCACTTTCTTTTACAATCTCTCCGATGTCAGTGAAAGCAGTTCCGATTCGCGCGCCGGTTCGAAAACAGATACGCGCGTCGAAAACCAGAATCTCATACTGCGCGAAACGCGCGTCCTTTCGACGCGAACGGTGAATCAGATCACGGCAGCCCTGACCCGCTCGATCAGCGGCCAGATGTCGATTGGCTCAGGCACGGCGGGAGTTCATCCGAAGGATTTAGGTTTTACCGGAGTTCATCCTAGCCCACTTCTCGGCGCGCCAGCGGTTTTAGTTTCTGGAATAGACACATCATTTTTGATCAACGGCGCGCTGGGGACGCTCGACGCCAAAACCACTTGGCAAATAAAAGACGACCTTTCGCACACCGTCCGCGATCATGCGTTAAGGTTCGGGGCCGAGGCTCGTGGCTTTCTGCAAAACAGTTCGAACACCGGAGACAATGGGAGCTTCACTTTCGCAGGCTCGCTCTTCGACGACCTCCACCGAGGCACGGGCCACTCGCTGGCTGATTTCCTGCTGGGCATACCGGGCGGATACTCTCAATCGAGCGGCGGCGTCCGTTATCCGCGACAGCGCGACTTTTATTTTTATGCTATGGACGACTGGCGCGCGCGGGCCAATCTCACATTCAATGCGGGATTGAGATATGAGCTTGCGCCGCCGCTCGTAGACAAGCTGGATCAGGCCAGCGTGTTCAGGCCGGGGCAGAGGTCTGAGCGATTTCCCAACGCCCCGGAAGGACTGCTGTTCGTGGGCGACCCCGATCCCATCTTAGGCAGAGCGCCGCGCGGGACTTACCCGACAGACAAAAATAATTTTGCGCCGCGGCTCGCAATAGCTTATTCGCCGAGGGCAGCCGAGGGCTGGGCGGGCCGAGTGTTTGGCCGCGAGAAAATGTCCGTTCGCGCTGCATGGGGAATCTTCTACGATCAAACTTACGGACTGAGTTTCACGCGGCTCTCGCTTGCAGAGCCTTTCACTCTGACGCAGCGTTTGAGTTCGGATCAAATACAGGCAGCGGGCGGCAGCTTTCGAAATCCCTTCGGCTCGCTTCCAAATCCCTTTCCGCTCGACTCGAACAGATTGGCCTTCACTGCAAGACCGCGCATTCAACCTTTCGATCCGGCCTTCAGGGCGGCTTACTCACATCATTACAACCTGACCATTCAGCGCGAACTGCCGTGGTCTATGCTTTTGGAGATCGGATATGTCGGCAACAACAGCTTCAAACTGGGACGGGAGCGCGAACTGAACCTGGCGACAGTCGGTAGGGGAGCGACCTTGTTCAATGTTGAAGAACGCAGGGTCTACGAAGGGTTCAGCAATATAGTGTCGCAGGAGAGTACGGGGCGGGCGCGCTTTGACTCGTTGCAGTTGAGGCTGGCCCGCCGCTCTGCCCGACTGACTTTTGACGGCTCTTATGTGTACAGCAAATCGATTGACGACGGATCAGGCCCGCTACCGCTCACAAGAGACGAGTCTCTTCGACGGGGCCGGTCTTCGTTCGACCGCAGGCACAATTTCGTCGTGAGCTACAGCTACACTTTTCCCGATGTAAAACTCTGGGGAGTGGGAAAAGTTTTGCTCAACGGCTGGCAGGTGGCAGGCATCACCGAATTGCGCTCAGGGCTGCCGCTCGAAATCCATCAAAACGGAGACACGACTCTTACAGGCGCAAGCAGTTTCGGGATACCCGATATCGTCGGCCCCTTCGTCAGGCTGGACCCGCGCAAGCGACAGACATTCGCTCTCAATAGATTTGAGGTCAGCGGGCATTTCTTTTTCGATCCGAGAGCGTTCCGCGCCGTCCGAGTCGCCTCTGACAGCGACGCCCGCGCAGGCAACCTGGGGCGCAACGTGTTCGACGGTCCCGGCATACACCTCTGGTCAGTCTCCTTAGCCCGCCGTTTTCGACTCACCGAGTCTCAAAGTCTGATGCTGCGCTCTGAGATCAGGAACTTATTCAACAGTCCGGTTTTTCTGCTCAATCAGTCGAACCTGAATGTGGATTCTCCTTTGTTCGGTCAAGTGACGACTTCCTCCTCCGGGCGCAACATTCAGCTATCGCTGAGGTACAGTTTCTAAGCTCGAATCGTTTGCGCCTCCGACCATTACAGCGGCTTTCAGTTGAATGAGCAGGTTGCTCTCTCATTAACACCGCGATTGATCGCGGTGAACAGGACGCCTCAAAATCCATAAACTGTTTCAACAGTTTCTCTCTGCCGGTCTTTGCTTCCTCGACTTATCGTCAGGCGCGCAGATGTTACTGAGAAGGACATCCGCGCGGGCAAAAAAACTGTTGAAACAGTTTCAGGGTCATTCCTTTCGCTCGTCACCGCGATCAATCGCGGTGTTAATGAGAAGGTCATGCTATTACTGTATTCGCCCTGTTCATCCATGTGCATACTGCTATAAGATTTCCGTCGATATCGATCACCCTTGAAGCGTTTTGATCAGTGAGGGCGTTGGACGCCTGACCATCGAGGCGCGCGCTTTGATGAGGATCGCCGCGCTTGACCATAGAACAGAGGCGAGTCGACCTTTGTACCTCAACAACCTTTTTCAATTCGGGGGTCTTTTCGATGAAGTCAGTTCTTGTTCGCTCTGAGGCGGCAGCTTGAAGCAGTCGAGCATTAATTTTTACCACCTGATAATTATAGGTCTGAAATCGAAATCCGTTTCTCATTCCGCCTCGTATTTACAGACATCAGTAGTGATATCGGGGTGGGTCGCAAGCCAAGTAATTGCATGTATCTTCGGAGTTTCAGGTCCGCTCAGTTTCGAGCGATTGAGAGGCTGTGCATAGTATTGCCATCTCAATTACCGAAAACGAGCGATGCCGTTTGAACCTCAGTGGCATGCAAATTTACATGAATTGCGCCGGATGTCATAAAGAATTTACAAAGAGGGCTCAAATGAACAAGAGCAAAATCAATCTATTCCGAAGCTTCAAGAAACTATTTGCGCTGACAATGATCCTGTTGTTGAGCGTGGCGAACGGAGTTTTTGGACAGTCTATCCCGCCTGCCCCCTCGCCATCGGGACCCTGCGGGCCTATGGATGTGGCCTTTGTCATTGATCGGACTGGCAGCATGGGAGGGGCAATCGCTGGCGTCAAGCGGGGCATCGC
>CAZPQE010000537.1:0-4367 GCA_964588615.1 uncultured Clostridia bacterium
GCAGGCATCCTCTCGGACAGGTTCAGTGAAGCGCGACTCTCGGTCATCGTCGCGGCAGTGATCGCTTCGACCCTTGTTTCAGTCGCTCTTTTTTTCATGAAGAAAGATGGGCTGACTACCGCGAGCGCGCTTGTGACTGTTTCATTGCTGGGCGCTTCGCTTTCGTTTGCCGAAAGGAACGGTGTAAGCCAGTCGAGACTCAGGCGACTGTTCGATCAACAGACAATCACTGCCGATGAGCCGGTCGAGTTGACCGGCATTCTCGCTCTTCCCCCGGAACCGGCTCCTGAAGCTCGTTACATCGACCTGGAAGCGCAGACCGTCCGCGCTCGGGGCAGGGAAATCATCGCAACCGGAAGAGTGCGATTGATCCTTCATCTCAATGACGCTGAGTCCGCGATGGAGTTCGAAAGGCTCGATCTCAGATACGGCTCTCGCATTCGCGCGCTCGTCCGCCTCGAACGCGCGCGCGGATTTCTCAACCCCGGCTCGCCGGATTTCAACGAATACCTCGAACTCGCGGGCTATGACCTCAGAGGCGCGATCAAGAGTCCTCTGCTGATAGAAAACATCGGACCTTGGACAGCAAACCCGATTCTCGACTCTCTCTACAAGGCGAGGCACTTCATCCTTCGAGCCATAGACGCACATTTCCATCAACCGACAGCAGGCACATTGAAAGCGATGCTGACGGGGAATCGATATTTCCTCGATTCGGAAACATCTGAACGCCTGCGCGAAAGCTCGACCTATCACGCGCTATCGATTTCAGGCATGCACATAGGCATCATCGCGTGGTTTTTGCTGGGAGGCTGGCGACCTCGAAAGAGAAAAGGCGCGAGCCGGGTCATCTTGTGCCTGCTCGCGCTGTGGGCTTATGCGGTGATGGTCGGACTGGCTCCTCCCGTCACCCGCGCGACAGTGATGATAACGGTCGGGCTGATCGGGCCGCTATTGTTCCGCCGGGGAGCCTCGATCAACACGGTCGCGCTGGCTGCGTTTGCGATGCTGGCCTTGAAACCATCTCTGGTGGCCGATCCCGGCTTTCAACTGAGCTTCATCGCTGTGGCGGCTATCGTATCAATCGCCATGCCCGTCATCGACCGTCTTCGCAGTGTAGGAGAGTGGCGGCCCACGCCTGAGACCCCTCATCCTCCGTCTTGCTCGCGCGCGCTGAGGCTTCTGTCCGAATCTCTTTTCTGGAACGAGCGCGAGTTCAGAGAGGAGATGTCGCGCTCCGTGATTCGCTACCGCGCGCATAAATCAGCCGTCGCTCGCGCGCTCGGCCTCTGGCGCGTGCAGCCGGTGATAAGGGGAGCGGCTGTTTTGATAATCACTTCGGCAGCGATTCAGATCGCCACGCTGCCGCTCACCGCCTTTTACTTCAATCGCGCTGCGCCCGTAGGAGTGATGTTGAATGTCGCGGCTGGACTCTTTACTGCCTTGCTGATGTTTTCGGGTGTCGCAGCAATCGCCATAGGCGCTATCAGTCAGCCCATCGCCGGGTTGTTTGAAAAGCTGGGCGATCTGGCCCATTACCTTCTGGTCAATGAAATCGCTCCTTTCAGGTGGATTCCCGGCGCGACTTTTCGAGTGGCTCACTATGAGGGAGAGGGCGCCTTCTGGTACTTCGCTTTTTATGTTCCGATATTTTTCTTGATCGTTCTCATAGACCGCTGGCGACCGGTCGCTTTCAAGAGAGAAGTCCCTCTGGAGAAAGCAAATGTTCAGAGGAGCAGGGGAGCGGGAGAGCAGGGGAGCCGTCGCTCTTTGGCTTATGCGCTTATTTGTATGACAGCGGTGATAGCGGGGTGCGTGATGATCGTTCGGCCTGCGGGGTCGGATCACGATGGAAAGCTGAGGATTCACTTTCTCGATGTGGGTCAGGGAGACGCCGCGCTCATCGTTTTTCCGGGCGGCTCGACTATGCTCATTGATGCAGGCGGCGATTTCGATTTCACGGGCAGGGAGATGAATATCGAAGATGAAGAGACAGAGCGCGGCTTTCGAGACAATGCCCATTCAATTGGCGAGATGGTCGTCTCGCGTTTTCTGTGGTCGAAAGGGTTGACTGAAATCGATTACGCGCTTGCGACGCACGCCCACATAGATCACATCGGCGGACTGACGGACGCGGTGAGAAACTTTCAGCCAGGCCAGTTGATACTTGCTCGCGCGCCTGCTGACAGCCTCAAAATGACCCGACTCGTCGATCTTTGCTCTGAGCGCAGAATTCCTCTCGGGGCGATCGGGGCGGGAGACCGATTCGAGATCGAAGGCGTGAGGGTGGAAACTCTCTGGCCTGAGCGCGGAGAGGACATCGGAAGCGAATCGGGCAACGATGAATCCATCGTGCTGCGCATCGTCTACGGCTCGGCTTCCGTATTGCTTGCGGGTGATATCGAACAGGAAACCGAAGCCTCGTTGTTGAGATCAGTAGATGATCTTCGCGCCGATGTGCTGAAGGTTCCGCATCACGGGTCGAGAAGTTCTTCGACCCAGAGGTTCATCGATGCAGTCAGCCCGCGATGGGCAGTCATATCAGTTGGGGAGCGAAGCCGATTCGGCCACCCTCATCGGGAAGTCATCGACCGCTATAAAGATAAAGGGGTGACCGTGTTGCAAACCGGGAGAGATGGAATGGTGACGGTCGAATCAGACGGGGCGTCGATTGATGTGCGAACATTCGGGCCGCGATGACTGCGCCGGGTCGGAATGCGTCAGCCTGATTGATGGAAATGAGCCGCCACTACATCCTTGTCATCACTCGAATTTTTCGCTTTCGATTCGATGTCAATCGATCTCAATCCCTCATAGGGCTGCCCCGTTGAGGCTTTAGATGAGATTTTTTTCTGAGGCTGTTTAGCCCCATCAAACAGGCTCACTTCTCCTCCTTCCCCAATTACCGGCACTTCCTTGAAAGTTTGAAACTTCAAAGTCAATAAGCTTTCCAACTCCGATCGATGCTTGTCGTGCGCTTGTGCTATACACTCCCGGATCGCCTTCTGAAACTCTTCGCTCGTCGAGTAGCACTTCGCGTAGAGCCATTTCTTCTTGACCCACTTCCACAGCCTCTCGATCAGATTCAGATTCGGTGAGTAAGCCGGCAGGTATAACAACTCTATTCCAAGTCTGTCAGCCATTTCTGTGGCAAAGCCGTCAGCCCTACCTGCGACAACTCCTGCCAGAGTATTCCTGGCTGTGGGTTCAGAGCCGAGCGTGAGAAACGACTTTACCAGAAGGATAGACCGGTGGAATGAGAAGGATGGATTGAAATATGGGGCTGTAGAGATCGTTGGCAGTCTGGATGAAGCAGATGTTCTGTTGGTAGTGCTGAGTAGTCGGTTGGATCCCAGAGAGATGCCGCCTCCTGCAATGAGTGAACGTGCAGGGGTACCAGGAGTGCCCCGCTATCCAATAGAGCTAGTACCGTGTCTCATAAGTTTGTGAGCAGTTGAGCCTGAAAATACAGGCCATTTGCCACGCGAAAAGTGCTAACGTATTTATGAGACACAGTACTAGGGCCTCAACAACTGCCGTCGGATGTGGATATCCTCAGAACGTGCTATGTCATAACCCGCAGCTCAGGTAAGTTAGAGATAGCGGCGAAGGCAAGCTACTTTGACAAGATCAGCCCACCATGGATAGTAGAGCCAGGTAAGATCACCTGTGAGGAATTCTTCAAGCTGATGAAAAAAAGAAGAAATGATCTCTGGACAAGGAGCTTTAGATGGCGACACTCCAAATGAATTCTGTGCCCGGCGCGGCGTGATTCTCTCCTGTCAATCGATCTGCGCATCGGGCGGGATCGAATAAGTTACTGTGGCGTGGGCGACAGGTTCGTCCTCGCCTTCGGAATAAATCAACACATCGCCGACCGCAAGCCGCTTGCCCAGCTTCAGGATTCTGGCCTTGCTGATGACATCGGCTGGCCGGGGCTTGCGCAGAAAATTGATGTTGAGATTGGTCGTCACCGCCAAAGCGACTGGCCCGATCATCGCAAGCAGCGCGACATACATCGCTGTGTCGGCAAGAGCCATCATCGTCGGCCCGGATACCGTCCCACCGGGCCTCAGCATCCGCTCGTGATAAGGCAATCGCACCTGAGCGAACCTCTCCTCCACCTTCTCGACGTGAAAGACTCTTCGCTCACGGTTCGCAAACTGCGAATGAAGGAACTCTTCGAGTTCTTCTGCCGACATTCTGGGCATTTGTTACCGTCTCCAAGGTACAGCAGGCTGCCAGCCTGCTGGTTCTTCAAATATTCCTGATTTCCGAGGGTCAACAGGCTGGCCCACGGTTGTACGTCAACCCGATGATCTAAATCAAACCTTATGAGATTGGTACACACAAGTGGCTCGGTGTCA
>CAZPQE010000538.1:0-4364 GCA_964588615.1 uncultured Clostridia bacterium
AAGACGACGGCGCAGATATAGTTGCGTTCGCCGATTTCATGAGGGCTACGAAGGCTCCCCCCCGCGACGCGGCGCTTGCTGCAACAGCCAACGCGCAGCAGGGCGCATCGCTGTTCAATTCCATCGGCTGCGCTATCTGTCACACTCCTTCGATAGTGACCTCATCTGTCGGCACGGTCATAAACGGCGGCGCTCTGACTGTTCCTCCCGCTCTGGGCAACAAGACCATCCGTCCGTTCGGTGATTTCCTGTTGCATGATGTCGGGACAGGCGACGGCATAGTTCAGAACGGCGGACAGGCGACTCGAAACGAAGTGCGCACCGCGCCGCTGTGGGGCGTCCGCACCCGCAACCGCCTGATGCACGACGGCGAATCGCTTACCTTCAACGAGGCGATACTTCGCCACGCTGGAGAAGCGACCTTCGTCATCAATAACTATCGTGCGTTGAGCACAACCAACAAAAACCGCCTCATCACCTTCCTCAGATCTCTGTGATGAGACCTCGACGGGCGGAGGCTCTCACGGGCCTCCGCTCCCTTTTCGAAACAGGAGAGATAGCTTTGAAGAACGACGCGGGATGGATCAGAACCATTTTATTATCGATCATCGGCGCCGCGATCATTTCATCGGCGTGCTCGAAACCACAGGACGCGCCGCGTCAGGAAGAAGTCGCGGTCGAACCTCCCTCCGTTGTGCCGGAGGAGGAGCAGCCCGCAGAGCCGAATCTTTCGCCGCCCAAACCTGCCGAAGCCATCGAAGCCCTCTCGCGCATCTATCAGAACACGGTCATCATCGACCGTAATCAAAAGCTCATCACAGGCGATTTCAATGGCGATCACTCTCAGGACATTGCAGTGGTCGTGCTGCCCGAAGAGGGCGCGCTCTCAGATATAAACGATGAACTGGCCAACTGGACGCTGGGGGATCCGACGAAAGTCGTCGTGATGAAAAAAACGGGCGTGCCTGCGACGCCTGAGCCTGTGAAGGTAGAAAAAGGCGACACGCTGCTTGCGGTAATTCACGGGCACGGCCCTCCGGGGTGGCGCAATCAGGAAGCCCGTCAGTCATACCTTCTGCGAAACGCCGCAGGCAGCCTCATGAAAACGCAGAAGGCGGAGGATGCGATGAAAGCTCATCGAGGCAAGCTGGATTTCCCAAGACTGCGCGGCGATGTCATAACGCACGGAGGCAGGCGGGGATTTCTCTACTGGACGGGCGCAAAGTATGCGTGGTATCAACCGGGTGAAGCGATGGCGCAGAATTCGAAGTAGCGGCTGAAAACGGATCGCACGATTCTTACTCGTCATTTGTTGAGCCCGAATTTCTCACGAACATCTTCCACTCTGGTGGTTCTTCCGGCCTGGCTGTCAGCCAAGCCTCTTTCCATAGCTTGACGGACGTAAATCTCATGCATCAGATCGTCCCAGGTGGAGTTCTCCGGGAGTTGATCGACCAGGCGGCGCGCTTCTTCCTTGATGCTCCCGTTTCGCTCACTCGGGAGCGAGATTTTGCTGATGCCACCGGATTTTGTGGGGTAGGCTGAGAACAAGTCAAAAAGGCACGAAAATCGGGCGTTTTGGAAGCATTAGCCTTTACCCACAAAAAATCGAATCGGCTAAACCCTTTGTTTTCAATGCCGGATTTTGTGGGTAACAAAATCCGGCGGCATCAGAGATTTTGAAAATGGGTGACCGGTCGAAGATATATCTCTTGCGAGAAGCCGACCAGTTCAATAATCCGCTTTTGCAACTCGTTGAGTGGTGTCAACCAGGCGAGCGTCTCCCCCTTCTCGTTTTTGCCGATCATCATACTCACACCATCGAAGGCTTCCAGCATCAACTCAGTCGTTGGGCGAGCAGTGGCCCGTGTTGCTTGTCCTGCATACAGCCCTCTGATCTGTCGCTCACTCTCGACTTCCGCTTCAGCCAGTTTTCGTCTCACCACATATTGCACCAGGCAACACGCAGCAAATTGCTGCTCAACTCTTAACCCCTGCCAGGCTCTCCGATCCCCCAGACGGGCCGGGAGAGAGGCCAGCCGGTCGTCACTGAAATCAAGCGGGCGGACGGTTTTGCCAGTCAAAGCTGCCAGCAAATGCAGATGCTGCGCGGCCCATTTCTCAACCTGCGAGAGGCGGTGGTTGCCGCGCGAGAGGATGAAGCACGACCAACAGGCAATGACTTCTCCGGGCGAAAGCGGGCTGTTGCAGTTGGGGTGCTGCGGAAAATGTTTATCAAAGAGCCTGATGACCTCCATAGCCTTCAATTGTTCCCACAGCAAAGGGATGTCATCTACTCGCTCTATCCCAACTATTTCAAGCAGTTTCTCGATCATTCCCTGAGCTTGACTGCTCAAGGGGCATTTTGAAAAACTCGCTCGAAAGTGAGCGAAAGGTAAGCCCCTCACCCCCTCATCTTGTATAATCCCCATCGTGGTGACGGTCGAAATAATAACTGTCGGCAACGAAGTCCTCCTCGGTCTGGTGCAGGACACCAACTCGAATTATCTCTGTCGGGTCGTGCGCGGCATGGGAGGACGTGTGCGTCACATCGCCATAGTGCGCGACGAAATCGATTGCATCGCCGAAGAAATAAAATCGTCGCTTCTTCGTCGAGCCGATATCCTGTTCACCTGCGGAGGGCTTGGCCCTACCGATGATGACCTCACGCTTGCGGGCGTGGCCGAAGCTGCGGGAGTCTCTTTGATACTGAATCCATCGGCAAAGGATTTCGTCGAGCGCCGCTACAGCGAATTGAGCCAGAAGGGTTATGTGGCAAGCGCAGCGATGACTGATGCGCGACTCAAGATGGCCCGCTTGCCCGAAGGCGCGCGCATGATAGACAACCCGGTCGGAGCCGCGCCCGCTGCGGAATTGGAAGCGCAGGGCGCGCGCATAGTGTCGCTTCCGGGCGTGCCTGCCGAACTCAAGGCCATAGTCGAGGGGCCGCTTCAAATTCTGCTCTCGGAGATGTTCGGGCGCGGCAGCTATCGCGAGCGCGAGTTGGCTGTAGAGTGCAACGACGAATCGCAGCTTGCGCCCGCGCTTCGCCGCACCGCAGAACTCCACCCAGAAGTTTATATAAAATCGCTCGCCTCTCGCTTCGGCCCCGATGTCGTGTTTCGCATTTTATTGTCAGCCTCGGCTGCAATCGAGCAGGAAGCCGACTCTTTGATCGATAGCGCGTCTGAAGATTTGATCCGCGAATTGCGAAAGACAGGAATCGAGAAGGCGTGAAGTCAGGAGTCAGGATTCGGAAGCCGGAATAGCAGAGAGGCGATTATCAAGCATTTTGCTCTCTAAGCGGCTCGCTGTCTCCGTATCCCAGATCGGTCGCCAGGATCAAATAATACCGACACTCTTCAACCGCGCTGTCAGTCCATACATTGCCCTTGACGGAAAGCCATCGCTGAATCGCTAGTCACGCTCATGTGTATGTGCGCAACTCTTCTCACAACCTTCTCACTCAATGCTCATTTTTCTTACACGACATTCCCTTAAACCTGTCCTTAGTGGAAACCTTCATTTGATTTTGAGGCGGCTGCAAAATGGAAAAATAAATCCGCCGGAAAACAGGAACTTTGCCGGCGGATTTGCAGGTTGACTCGTGTGAGAGGCGTTAGATATATGAACATCAAAACATCATTCGCAGTTTCACTGACACTGGCGCTGTTCACCGCAGGCTACGCACAGACGATGGACAAAGCCAAACTCGACCAGTTTTTTGACCGGCTCGCCGAAAAGAATAAGGCGATGGGGAGCCTGACCATAGCCCGTGACGGCAACATCCTTTATACCCGCTCCATCGGCTACAGCCAGATCAACGGAACCGAAAAGAAACCTTTGACCGCGGCGAATCGATTCCGGATCGGTTCGATCACAAAAATGTTCACCGCCGCGATGATCCTTCAGCTTGTCGAGGAAGGAAAATTGAAGCTGACCGACACGCTCGACAAATTCTTCCCGCAGATTCCGAACGCCCGGAAAATTACTATCGTGCAAATGCTCGGGCATCGCAGCGGCATCCCTAACGTAAGGCGCGATCAGAATGCTCAAGGAAACGTGAACACGACTCCAATAACGAAGGATGAAATGCTCGCCCTTATCGTCAAAGCCACGCCTGATTTCGAACCGGACGCAAAGCAATCCTACAGCAATTCCGGCTATTTCCTTTTGGGTCTTATCCTTGAAAAGTTGACAGGCAAACCCTACGGGGAATCCCTCAAGCAAAGGATCACCTCGAAGATAGGGCTCAAGGATACACACACTGCGACCGGAAAAATCGATGTGAACAAAAACGAAGCTCTCACCTATTGGAAACTCGGCGGCGAGTGGAAACAGCATACCGAAACCCATCCGAGCAT
>CAZPQE010000539.1:0-4355 GCA_964588615.1 uncultured Clostridia bacterium
CTCCATATCTGAAGCGCGCCATCGAGAGTGCAGACGGCGAAGCAGCAAATAAAGCGCGATGATTAAAGCGACGCCTGCAGCGATGAGCCATTTCGCTTCGCCTCTGATGAAACCCGAAAGCAGATTTCCCGCCATCGCCGCAGCTATCGCAAGAACGATGATCGCAAAAAAAGCCGCCGCTTTTTCTCTCCTGTGACTCCAGTGAATCCAGTTGAGCGCGGCAAGGAGTTGCGAAAGAGCGGTGAGCGCGACGAACAGAGCAAGCGACGGCAGACCTCTCAGCGGATCGGCGCGGCCTGCGATCAAAGCGGCTGCCAGTATCAACGCGCCGGTCACGCTCGCTCGCGCAAGCCTCACGATCAATGCCGCATGCAGGTGAGCGGCGTTGGAAACGGGAAGCGCGTCGAGCGAAGATTCCGGTCGGCGTATGTGATAGAGTTCGGCGCTTGCGCGCGAGAGGCCGAATCCTGTGAGGCATACTGCGAAGGAAACGGACAGCAACTCGATAGTCAGGTTCGAGGGATGCCACTGAGCCAATGTCTCGGCCAGGCGCGAGGCTGTGGCGTAGGTCATTCCCACGACCAGCGGCGTAAGCACCAGCGCGGTGTAGAGGTGTTCGGCGGCCCACCTGAGGCCTGAGCGCAGAGCCGCGCCGACGAGCAGCAGTGTTTTGCGGGCGTCACTCACCTTCTGGCTTCACTTGACGGCCACCAGTTCCACTTCGAAGAGCAGGGTGGCGTTGGGCGGAATCCCCGGCCTTCCCGCCGCTCCGTAGGCGAGATCGGGCGGAATGATGAGCTTGCGTTTGCCGCCGACCTTCATCGTCATAAGACCTTCATCCCAGCCTTTGATGACCCTTCCTTTTCCGATGACGAATTCTATGGGCTTGCCCGTATCGAGCGAACTATCGAACTGCGTGCCATTGGTGAGCGTGCCGGTGTAATGAACAGAGATAGTCTGTCCCGCCTTGGGGCTCGGCCCTTTGCCCTTGACCCGGTCGAGGTACTTGAGACCTGACGGCGTAGTCACCGTTCCTTTCTCGTCCGGCGGGAGGGGCGGCAGGACGGGCGGCGTCAGGCTTTTTCCGTTGGGCGTCGGCACGTTGGTGGAGGTATTGCTCACCGTCGCGCTGCTTTCTTTGCCTGAGTCTGTGTTTCTGGTGATGAGGAAAATCCCTGCGGCGAGTATGAGCGCGCCGATGATTATGGCTGCGATGATTCTGCTCCTGCTGCCGGATCGGGATTTATGAGAGCCGGTCGCTTTTCCGCCTCTCCTTCTTTTTCTCCTGCGGCTCTGAGGCAATGGCGATCCTCCTGGTTGAAAAGTCTGGAGTCGAGAGTCAGGAGTCTTCGACTTTCGACTTCGAATCCGAGTTGATTATATTACTGCCGCGCGAGCGAGTCGCCAAGACGAAGAAAAGCGCGGCAACGCATGCGCATTGCCGCGCCGAAAGAAAGGAGATGGCAGGTTCTCAGTTGCGAGTACAAAGGAAAGGCGCAGACCTCCGACCCGTCGTGGGATTGAACACTGTGACCGTGACCTCGACGCCCTGTGGGAAAATGGTTTTGACCATCGCCTTGCCGACGTTGGCGCTCAGGCGAGTGATCGAATCGTTGGAAAGCCGCGACGAGTTGTCATACTTCATCCCTGAAAGCGCCGCGCCGTTGACTTCGATTACCGAATCTCCGCTCACGAAGTTCAGCCCCTCGACGCTCGCGCCTTTCTTCGTAACCCTCACCGACGAGATCACCGGATCGCCCGGCGGAGGCGGCATGTTGGCCAGCGCGAAATAAGCGTTGGCCCGGCCCGACGAAGCCACTTTTCCTATCAGCGCCAGCGACGGCTGCGCGGTCTCGATTATGCGCTGTTTGATCTGAGTCGGACTCATCTGCCGCGAGGTGGCCGCAAGCAGCGCGGCCACGCCCGCCACATGCGGAGTCGCCATCGATGTCCCGCTCATATAACCGTAGCTGCCTCCCGGAACCGTGCTCAGTATCAGCACGCCCGGAGCGGCGACGCTAACCGTCGAGCGCCCGTAGTTGGAAAACGAAGCCAGATTGTCCGAGCTATCGACAGCCGCCACCGACATCAGGTTGGGCAGATCGGTCCACGACGGAGGATAGAGTTTCGCCTGATCTATATCGTCGCCCACTTTATCCGCGCCGCCGTTAGCCGCCGCGCACACGAACAGAATTCCGGCCTGGCCTGCCGCCGCGATCGCGTCCTTGAGTGATTTGGTTTCGGCAGACGCATACCAGCTTGCGTTTATCACGCGGACGTTGACTCCGCGCTTCTTCTGATCGATTGCGTAGTTGATGGCCTTCACCGCGCCGTCTATCGAGCTTGCTCCGCTGTCGAGGAACTTCAACGCCATGATCCTGGCTTTCCAGGCCACGCCCGAAATGCCCACGCCGTTGTTGCCCGCTGCGGCTATAGTCCCTGCAACGTGAGTGCCGTGACGGTCGGTGGTTTCGCTCACGAAGACGCGGTTGTTATTGGCAAAGAAATTCCAGCCGTTTATATCATCGACCAGCCCGTTGTTGTCGTCATCCCTGCCGTTGCCAGCGGTCTCGCGCGGATTGACCCAGGCGTTGGGCGCAAGGTCCGCGTGCGAGAAATCCACGCCGGTATCGATTACGGCTACGACCACATCGTCATCGCCGGTAGTGATATCCCAGGCGCGAGTCGCTCCGATATCTACGCCCGCTCTTGTCGAGTTGTAGAGACCCCACATCTCGTTGAACATCGGATCATTGGGCATGGTGTCTGCCGCGTGGCAATAATAATTCGGCTCGGCATATTCGACGCGCGGGTCTTTCTCCGCCTCTGCAATCGCCTCTTCTACCGACATCGCGCCGCCCAGCGTCACCAGACAGGTCTCGCTCGAATCCTCAGCCGAGAGTTTTTCAAAAGACGAATAGCGGAAAGGAAGAACCTGATCGAATATTGCTTCGACGGTTGCCGACTGCGCGGCGTCAGATTTCAACTTGATTATTATCTGATCGGGCGCGTAAAGCGATTGAGTTTCTATCTCCTGGGAATTCATCTCCGCTCTCAACGAGGGAGTAATCGATAGCACGGAAATTATCAACAAAAGCGAAACGAGTTTCTTCATCGACACAACTCCACTAAACGGTCTCGCCTCGAATCTCAAACAAGGGGAAGATCGAGGCAGACCCGTAGCCTCAGACGAGGAGACCTGCTCCTTGCCGTCTCACAACACTTGTCGGGGGGGACATCCGATTGTCAGAAGGGCAAGCGTCGGGCCACAGCTAAGTACACTGTTTTCACTGACCGCATCATTTCAGTGAGGAACTAATCTACAGCAGAATGAACCGGGGCATGTGGGAGCAAGCCGCAGGGGAGCGGGGGAGCAGGGGAGCAGGGGTGCAGGGGAGGTGTTTGTTTTACTTTGCCCCGGGCATCAGCCAGGGCAATGGATTGTTTATCATATTCACCAGCTTGCCGATTATGTCATCGTAAATCTGATAGAGTTCTCGCCCTGTCGAGCGGTCGAGGTATTTGCAGTTGACCGAAAACCCTAGCCAGACCTGCGTCTCGGCTGCTTTGCCTTCCGAATCGTTCAACTTGAGAATGAAAGCTCCCTGATAACGACGCTTGCGCCAGGCTTCGGCGATGTTCGAACAAACCGAGCGCGACGAGCGGCGAACCTGATCAGTTAATGAATACACTTCCTCTCTGGGAAAGCCTTTGGTCATCTCGAATATTTTCATCGCGGCCTCAAACGCCAACTTGTACACTTCTAAATCGTGATGGCTCCTGACAGGCTTTCGCTCCATCGCTCCCCTGCAACCCCTGCTCCCTTGCTTACTCAACCACAACGCGGTCGCTCGCTCCCCGACCGAAGGTCTCAGGGTGATACATCTCTTCGGCTTTCGTCGGAGGCACGATGAACACGCCCGGAGTCGTAGCCCGCGCGACATAGCTGTAGGTGTAGACGCCTTCCCACACCAGAGATGAGAAGGCTTCGACTCGCTCGTCTCTCATGTTCTGGTGCTCAAACCACTGTCGCCACCAAAGCCATCGATTCGCTTCACTGCTCTTTGCGTCCTGCGGAATGCTGCCCGTGACAGCGAGCGCCGGATTGAGAGCTTCGAGCCCCGCCGGGATCGGATCGACCAGAGCCACGTGATAACGACGCGAGGAAGCTACCATCGTCAGCCTGACTCTCACTCGCGCGCCCGACTTGATGTGCCACACGCCTTCAGAATCGCGTCGAACATCGTCGGCTTTATCGATTGCTTCGTAGACGCGCTCGACCGTGAATCCGTGATCTGACGGATCGAGCTTGAGGCTCGCGGGCGCATACTGCATGCCTACGCGATAGTAGAGTC
>CAZPQE010000540.1:0-4339 GCA_964588615.1 uncultured Clostridia bacterium
AGCACATAGTCGAGGCGCATCGCGGGAAGATAGTGCTCGACAGCGCGCCCGGCAGGGGCAGCCGGTTTACGATGCTCATTCCGACCAACGGGCAGCAGCGCGCGGGAGGCGAGGCCAGTTTCGATACCGGAGGATATGCAGTTGCAGAAAATCCTAATAGTTGAAGACGAGCCTGGAATGGCTCTCGGACTGAAAGACAATTTCGAATACGAGGGCTACGAAGTGACGGTAGCAGGCGACGGTCAGCAGGGGCTCGATTCGGCTATCCGCAACGCTCCCGATTTGATAATACTCGACGTGATGCTTCCTCGCATGAGCGGCCTGGATGTGTGCCGACAGTTGAGAGGCAAGGGATTCGACTCTCCGATCATCATGCTGACTGCGCGCGGGCAGGAGATAGACAAAATCGTCGGACTCGAAATGGGAGCCGACGATTATGTCACCAAGCCTTTCAGCATCAAGGAACTGCTGGCCCGCGTGCGCGCGCATCTGAGGCGCAAGACTAAACAGGTGGCCGACCTCGACTCTTACAAATTCGGCGATGTGGTGCTTGAGTTCAAGAGCTATCAGGCCACAAAGGGCGGAGAGGAAATAGAGCTATCTCCCCGCGAGTTCGAATTGATGAAATACTTCATCCAGCATCGCGGAGAGACCATCACGCGAGACCGGCTGCTGGATGAAGTATGGGGCTACGACAATTATCCGTTCACCCGCACAGTCGATAATCACATCGCCAAGCTGCGACAGAAGATCGAGCCTGCGCCCGCAGACCCGCAGTATATAATCACCGTTCATCGCGTGGGGTATAAATTCCTGGGATAAATGACGAGCGGCCATTCTTCGCGCGGCGAGAGCTTTCCCAGCAGCGACTCAGCTTACGCGCTGCTTGCGGGAGCGGCAGGAAGATGGCTGCGCGGCAGTGAGCGATTCTTCCGCTTCCAGCGATACTTTTCTGGAAGCGCATACATCGCGCTCGGAGTGACCGCCGCCTTTTCAGACCAGAGGAAGTGACTTCGGCCTGTTGGTCCGCCTGCCTGCCTTGTAAAATGTCCGGGCTTATTGCATAAACACCCTGAAGCAGAAAATGAGGAAGCTATCGCAATGACTGATATGGAACCTCTGGTCGGTGTGATAATGGGATCGAAGTCAGACTGGGAGACGATGTCTCACGCGGTCGTTACGCTCGAATCGCTCGGCATACCTTATGAAGTGCGAGTGGTCAGCGCGCACCGCACGCCTGATCTTCTCTTCGAATACGCGCAGTCGGCTGAGGGTCGCGGCCTCGAAGTCATCATCGCCGGAGCAGGCGGCGCGGCGCACCTGCCGGGAATGACCGCTTCAAAAACCGTCCTTCCAGTCCTCGGAGTCCCCGTCGAATCGAGAACGCTCAAGGGAATCGATTCGCTTCTCTCCATCGTTCAGATGCCCGCAGGCATCCCGGTCGGCGCGCTTGCTATCGGGCGTGCTGGGGCCGTCAACGCCGCGCTGCTTGCCGCAGCCCTGCTTGGCAACCATCACGCTCAAATCCGCGAATCGCTCCGACGCTATCGAGAAAGTCAAACTCAAACGGTTCTCGATCACCCCGATCCGAGGGAGAGCGCATGAAGATAGGACTGCTCGGAGGCGGGCAACTCGGTCGGATGCTGGCGCTGGCGGGTTATCCGCTCGGGCTCAGGTTTCGAACGCTCGATCTCTCCCCGCAGGCTCCAGCAGGACAGTTGACTGAACTGATGGTCGCGGACTTCAACGACGTGGATGCCCTGCGCCGTTTCGCTCAGGGTTTGGATATGGTCACTTATGAATTCGAAAACGTACCCGTAGGCACGGCTCGTTTTCTGAGCGAGCGCATTCCGGTTTTTCCTCCTCCCGAAGCTCTCGAAAAAGGGCAGGATCGTGTAGTTGAAAAATCATTCTTCGAGAGTCTCAGCATTCCCGCACCGCCTTTTGCCTGCGTAGACACATGGGAAGAATTCGAGCAGGCAATTGAGCGCATTGGTTTGCCCGCCGTGCTCAAGACGCGGAGGTTCGGATACGATGGCAAGGGGCAATTCGAGTTGAGAAAGGCGGAAGACGCGGCGTCGGCCTGGAAAAGGCTCGGAGGCGCCCCTCTCATACTCGAAGGGTTCGTCGCTTTCGAGCGGGAAGTTTCGATCATCGCCGCGCGCTCCCGCTCAGGCGATACTCGTTTTTATCCGCTGGTCGAAAACCATCACCGCGAAGGGATGTTGAGATTATCCGTAGCGCCCGCTCCTCGTCTTACTGCCGCGCTGCAATCTCAGGCCGAAGAGTATGCCACACGCGCGCTAACGGCGTTGAACTATGTCGGCGTGCTTGCAATAGAGTTCTTCGAGAAGGAAGGGCTTCTTTACGCAAACGAGATGGCTCCGCGAGTGCATAACTCAGGGCACTGGACGATAGAAGGAGCCGCGACGAGTCAGTTCGAAAATCACCTTCGCGCGATACTGGATTTGCCTCTGGGCCCGACCTGCGCGCGAGGCCATTCGGCTATGGTCAACATCATCGGCAGAGTTCCCGACCTGCGAACGGTGTTTGAAACTGAGGGCGCGCATCTTCACCTCTATGGCAAGGAGGCTCGCCCCAACCGCAAGCTGGGACACCTTACGATTCTTTCCGACGACATCGAATCGCTCAACAAACAGATAGACCGCTTCGGCGCCCTCGTGAATCAATAGAGATAAGATTTTTGTCGTGGCAGGTTTTCCGGTTCGGGATCGAACCGGAGGCAGGAACGTGTTTCAGATCAGGGCAATCTGCAATCACGGGCCCCGATCAATGATTACTGCTTCACTTTGGCAAACAACAAAGCGCCTGCGGCTTCCAGACTGTTTTCGCCGCCAGGCTGGAAAGAGCTTACGCCAATAAAGCTCAAAGGACTCAGCCCTTTGCTGATTCGATCAACATGAAGTCCGAAGTTTCCGACAGCCGTGAGTTGTATGTCGTTTATATTTTCAGACCTGAGAGAGTACAATTCGCCCGTCTGCGCCACGATGAACCCTTCGGAGGCGCTTTCAAACACCAGATTCGACAGCCCCTCTTTCCCGATGAACTCCTCCGCCATAACTCTGATGGCGACGACCTTGTTTCTCTTGTTGAGTTGAATGACGACTATAGCCGGGCTTTCGGACTTTCGAACAAAACTCGGTCGCCTTATCCGGCCAGGACGTCCCTTCCTTGCAAACGAAGGCCGTCTTATATCCCACTCAACGCCTTTCTTGACCACATACAACATGCGTTTCGAGCGATCAAAAGAAATCTCCCGACCGCTGATGGCTTCCGCTTCTCCAACAGCCAGTTCAGGCACGGTCGCCATCACATCCACTGTCCCGCGCGTGATATCCAGTCCTGCCTCGTCGCGCAAATCAACCTGACACAGCGAGCCATCGCTGCCGATGAAAAAACCGAAGTCAGGTTTTTGGTTCTCAGGGTTCACACTCAACGCAACAGTGCTGCCCTCCATAAGGGCTGCTCCGGCAGGAAAGTTCTCCCGCGGCACGCGGCGAATGAGATCGACTATCCCGCTCCTGTTCAACCTATAGAAGAAAAGTTCGGTGGAATAGGAGACCTCTCCCTCTTCCGACTCTTCCCTTCTGGTAAAGCCTGCGACGATGGTGTGACTGGTCTCGTCATAATCGAGATATGTGATGCGATTCCCGAACCTCACGGGATATTTGGCTCCATCAATGACATTGTTGGAATAGATCGAATAGCCATCGTTGAGTATCAGCAACTCCCCTTCATGAGCCGGAAACATTTCATAAGAAGACGGCGTGACAGAATCCACATCATCATCAGTCACGGCAATCGAAACAGGCTGTTCGAGCATGTAGGGCTTGCCATCGTCATCGAGAGAGACGCGGAGTCTGGCTACGACTTCCCTTTCGATCTCACTGTCTTCTTCGATTCGGTACTCCGTCCCTCTTACAAATAAATACCCTCTCGCCTCATCATAAGTGATCCTGGTCGGGAAATAGCAGTTGCCCAAAGGTAAACGAATCGGGTCTTTGTCGGGCTTCTTGCTATCGATCAGATAAACTACATTGTTGTCCAATTCCGATAAATCAAACTCATGGTCTTCGTCAGCAGAAATCGATGGAGCATAAGGGGCGATGAATTCATAACGCCCAAAAGCGGAAGCGCGATTGTTCAGCGAGCCATTGACACCCTTCAACTCAACGCCTTTGACTTTTACAGAAGTATCATCAGCATCGGGATAACCGGCAACTACGCCGACCGCCAACACCAACGCCACTCCTGTAAGCCTTTTCAACGCCCCTGCAAGGCTCAATGAGTTTTTGCGTCGCATCCCCTCATCCTCCAA
>CAZPQE010000541.1:0-4334 GCA_964588615.1 uncultured Clostridia bacterium
GGACGCACTTTTCTGAAATCCTGCCGATAAAAGACCCACTAAAACGCGACTTCTACGCTGAGATGTGCCGCGTTGAGCGATGGAGCGTTCGCGCTTTGCGAGACAAAATCGACGGGATGCTCTACGAGCGCACCGCGCTTTCCAAAAAGCCCGAAGAACTTATCAAACAGGAGATAGCCGCTTTGCGCGAAGAAGATAAGCTATCGCCCGATTTGATATTCCGCGATCCATATCTTTTAGAGTTTCTGAATCTGGCGGACACTTACAGCGAGAAAGATTTGGAGAACGCCATTTTGCGCGAGCTTGAAAGATTCCTGCTTGAAATCGGCTCCGGCTTCGCTTTTGTCGCGCGGCAGAAACGCATCACGGCCGATGCGGATGACTTTTTCATCGACCTGCTTTTCTATCATCGCCGGTTGCGGCGACTGGTTGCGGTGGAACTCAAGCTCGGCAAATTCATGCCCGCCGATTTCGGGCAACTGGAATTCTATCTGCGCTGGCTCGACAAGCACGAGCGGCAAGCGGGCGAAGAGTCGCCAATCGGGTTGATACTTTGCTCGGAAAAATCCGCCGAAAGAGTCGAGATTCTGGCGCTGGAAGAGCGCGGCATCCGGGTCTCTGAATATCTCACGGAACTGCCGGACAAAAAACTCTTGAAGCAAAAACTACATGACGCTATTGAGTTGGCGCGTGCGCAACTTGCGCCGACTGAGCGGGTCAAAAGCAAAAAAGAGAAATGAATCGTTACGTCAACTCCATCGCCGGACGCCTCAGCCTGCGACCGCCACAACGTCGGTCACTGGAAATACTCGACCGCATAACGGAGATCGTGCCGCCACAAAAAGGCATCGACCTGCAAGTTGCGCTCGCGGCCATCCGTAGCGAATTCCCTACGGTGACGGATTTCGAGCGCGAGTTTCCATCGCTGTGCTTCGCGCTGGCGACGGGCGTGGGCAAGACTCGATTGATGGGAGCGTTCATCAGTTACCTGCATCTCTCTCATGGATTCAATAACTTCTTCGTACTCGCGCCGAACCTGACTATCTATAACAAGCTGATCGCTGATTTCACACCGAACACACCCAAGTATGTTTTTAAGGGCATAGCGGAATTTGCTACTGACGCTCCGGCTATCATCACAGGCGACAATTACGAATCAATGGCTGGAACGCTCTTCGATGTGGTTTTGCGTTGCAAGGTCAACATCTTCAACATCTCGAAGATCAACTCTGAAGTGCGCGGCGGGCGCTCTCCGCGCATCAAGAAATTATCGGAATACATAGGCGAAAGTTATTTCGATTATCTGGCCGGATTGAATGATCTCGTTCTGCTGATGGACGAATCGCATCGATATCGCGCTTCTGCCGGTGTGCGGGCGATCAACGAACTGCGACCTGTTATGGGGCTGGAACTCACAGCCACTCCGTTTGTCGAGACAAGCAAAGGCGCAGTGGAGTTCAAGAACGTCATATTCGATTACCCGCTTGGCCGCGCGATGGCAGACGGCTTTGTGAAAGAACCGGCAGTGGTGACGCGCAAGAATTTCAATCCCGCCGGAATGACTACTGAAGGTATTGAGTTGTTGAAACTGGAAGACGGCATCCGATTGCACGAGAGCGTGAAGGTCGAGTTGGAGACCTACGCCCGCGAAACCGGCAACCCGATTGTGAGGCCTTTCCTTTTGGTCATCGCCCGCGACACGACGCACGCAGCGCAACTGAAGAAGCTCATTGAATCGGACGCTTTCTTCGAGGGTCGCTATAAGGCGAAGGTCATTCAGGTGGATTCGAGCAGGACCGGCGCGGAAGAAGATGAAATGATCGCGAAGCTGCTGGAGGTTGAACACACTGATGAAACGGAGATTGTGATTCACGTCAATATGCTCAAGGAAGGCTGGGATGTGACTAACCTCTACACTATCGTCCCGCTGCGCGCAGCCAATGCCCGAATCCTGATAGAGCAATCCATCGGGCGGGGTCTCCGGCTGCCTTACGGCAAGCGAACAGGCGTTGCTTCTGTGGATCGGTTGAACATCGTCGCGCACGACAAGTTTCAGGAGATCATTGACGAAGCCAACAAGCCGGATTCAATGATTCGCCTGCAAAAAGTTATCCTGGATTCGGAGCAGCTTGAGCAAAAGACTGTCACCGTGGTTGCGCAGTCGCAACTTGCCACGAAGCTGGGACTCCAACCGGCGCAGGCAGTGACCGCCAGCACGCAGATTGCGAGAACAAGCGAGCTGCCCGTGTTCCAGACGCCGGAGGAGCAAAAAGTCGCAAAGATCGCTTATGGAGTGATTCGCAGGATGGAGAATCAGCCGCAGAAATTGCCGAGTGTGAGCTACCTGCAAAAGCCGAAGGTGCAGGCAGAGGTATTGAAGGCAGTCGAAGAACAATATCGCCCGGAGCAACTGGAACTGGAGGGAATGTCGAAGCAGCCCGATTTAGCCGCCGTCGTGGCGAAGACAGCGGAACTCGTCGCAGAGCAGACGATTGATATACCGCGCATTTTGTTAATCCCGAAAAGCGAAGTGCGCTCCGGCTTCAAGCCGTTCATGCTGGAACTGGCGGCGCTCAATTACGCGGACCCTTCGGAGGATTTGTGGATTCAGTATCTACGAACCAATCAAGCGGAGGTGATAAGCCTTGATGGGGAGAGCCATGAGGAGACGCGGCTGGAAGATTACATTGTCAGAGGGCTGGTGGATTTTGACGATGTGGCTTACGACGAACATGCCGACTTGCTTTACGATCTTGCCGGACAAACGGTGCGGCGCTTCCTGAGTTATCTGTCGGAGAGCAGTACAAGAAGAGTATTGCAGTTGCACCAGAAGCCAATCGCCGGTTTCATCCATACACAGATGCAGAATCATTATTGGGAAGATGCAGTGGATTACGAAGTGAAGATCAGCAAGGGCTTCACGGAATTGAAAGAGAGCGCATACACAGCATCGGTGTCGGAGCCGCCGCTTGATTACCACGTCTCGCCTGACGACAAGAGCAACATGGCAAAGTATCTCTTTGGCGGGTTCAAGAGTTGTCTGTATCCGGTGCAGAAGTTTCAATCCGATCCTGAGCGACGGCTGGCTGTTATTTTGGAGCGTGAGTCGTTGAAATGGTTCAAGCCTGCCAGAGGACAGTTTCAGATTTACTACAAGCGCGGTGTGGAGCAGGTTGAATACCAGCCTGATTTTGTCGCTGAGACTATGAGTTGGATTTATATGTTAGAGCCAAAACGCGCCAATCAGATGGAAGATGATGAAGTGCTTGCCAAGCGCGATGCGGCAGCGCAGTGGTGCAAACAGGCAAGCGAACATGCCAGGACTCACGGCGGCAAGCTCTGGAAGTATCTCCTCATTCCACATAATGCCATTGCCGAGAATATGACATTGGAAATGCTGGCACAGCAGTTTGGTATTGCCTGAACCGGCGCGTCTGCGCAGGGAAATCACCGTTATGATCGATGAAAAGACGGAACTCCTCGGCCTGGCCAGCGATGAGTTGCGCGAGTTTCTGCTGGCGATGGGCGAGAAGCCTTATCGCGCCATTCAGCTTCACTCGTCGATCTATCGCCGTCGCATTCTCGACTTCCATCAAATGACCGATCTGCCGAAAACGCTCAGGCGGTTGCTCGATGAGCGAGCCGTCGTCACCAACACGCGAGTCGAAAGCGTGTTCGCGTCCACAGACGGCACGCGAAGATTTTTGCTCGCGCTTGAAGATGGCCGCGAAGTCGAAGCTGTCTTTATGCCCGAAGAGCATCGCGATACCGTCTGCATATCGAGTCAGGTCGGATGCCCGCTCGCCTGCGATTTCTGCATGACGGGCGTGATGGGTTTGAAGCGCAATCTCATGGCGGGCGAGATAATCGCGCAGGTCGTCATCGCGCTGAATGAAGTCTACGGGCCGGGGGCGCGTCCGCCTCACGGGACGAACATAGTGATGATGGGGATGGGCGAGCCGTTTCTCAACTACGACGAGGTGATGAAAGCCGTCAGAATTTTCGCCGACCGCGACGGCCTGGACATTCAGCCGCCAAGGGTGACGATTTCCACAGCAGGCATAGTCCCGCGCATTTATGATTTTGCGAAAGAGGAAATCCGACCGCATCTCGCCATCTCGCTGTCAGCGGCAAACAACGAGACGAGAAATCGCTTGTTTCCCATCAACAAAAAATATCCGCTGGCTGAGTTGATCGAAGCGTGTCGCCGCTATCCGCTCGCCGAACGGGAGCGATTGACATTCGAGTACGTGATGCTGGACGGAGTGAACGATTCGGATGAAGACGCGCGTCAGCTTGTGTGGCTGCTTTCAGGCATTCGGGCCAAAGTGAAT
>CAZPQE010000542.1:0-4321 GCA_964588615.1 uncultured Clostridia bacterium
GCTGGTCCCCAGCGGGGCCACGGCCGCCGTCTTGTGGAAGTCTTCGGTGGCTTCTCTTACCTCAATGCCGACTTTCCCAATCGAGAGGGATTGTACGGATGGGGAGTGAGCTTTGCAGGCAACCTGACGAAAAATATCGGCGTGGTCGCCGAAGGCAGCGGAAACTATGGGCACGTCCGCATTCCATCAGTTCAGATAGGCCCGTTCAACCTTCCGGGCTTCAACATCGAAACGAGCGTTCACACTTTTCTGGTCGGCCCGCGCTTTTCCCTTCGAGGAGAGAGGTGGACCGGGTTTGGCCATGTGCTGATTGGAGGCGCGAAGAAATCCGCTTTCACCGGACTGGTCGTCAGCAACGGCGACGACGAAGATGATGATGGAAGATTGAGCGATCCTCGATTGATCGGGGACACGGGATTTGCGATGGCCGTCGGCGGAGGTATCGACCTCAAAGCCAGCAGGCATGTGGCTGTGCGATTGTTTCAGGTCGATTATCTTCCCGTCCGATTCAACGAGGAATGGACGCACAATTTCAGGTTTCAGTCAGGCATAGTCTTCCGCTTCGACTTCGAGTGACCCCTTCCATAGCCTCATCAACAGCGGGAGAGGGATCGGCCTCTCCCTTTTTTTCTTCTGAATCGGGGTGCATTTTTCGCGTCGGGATAGTATCATCCAGAACTTCATCACACATTCAGCCATTGAGTCTTGCGGCGGGTCTGCTAAAACCAAAGTGGGGAAATGATGGCCTGCTCGCAGGCC
Organism: uncultured Clostridia bacterium; assembly: GCA_964588615.1. Classification (GTDB taxonomy): domain Bacteria; phylum Acidobacteriota; class Blastocatellia; order UBA7656; family UBA7656; genus UBA7656. The sequence goes on from CAZPQE010000542.1 coordinate 760, forward strand.
GTCGTTGAAACAATGAAACGACTATCGAAAATATTGATACTGACAGCAGCCTTGATGCTCATCGCGGGCCTGGTTCTGCTCCGCGCCTTCAGCGATACGGAAGCTCCTCAGCAACCCATAGAGTACAGCCATTGGCAGCACGTGACGAAAGAAGACGGGCCGCGTCTCGAATGCAATTTCTGTCATGAGCACGCAGACAAATCTGCGCACGCGACTATTCCGAATGTATCAACCTGCATGCTCTGCCACGAAAACATCAAGGCCGACAGCCCTGAGGTGCAGAAGCTTGCCGCCATCGCCGCCAGAGGCCAGCAGCCCGCGTGGGTGCGAGTCTACTGGTTTGAGAAGGAAACCAACACTTATTTCACGCACAAGCCGCACCTGCGGGCAGAGATCAGTTGTCAGGAGTGCCACGGCGATATAGGCCAGATGCAGAGGGTGCGCCGCGCTGTAGATCAGAACATGGGATGGTGCATAGATTGCCACGCGAAGCGAAGCGTGAGCAACGATTGCTATATCTGTCATCGCTAGCAGTGGTCAGTGGTCAGTGGTCAGTTGTTTTTTTCTGACTCCAGACTCCAGACTTTTTTGAAGAAATATGAATCGCAGAAAATTCATCATACTCAGCAGCGTGGGCGCAACGAGCGCAGGCATGCTTTCGGCCTGCGGACACCCTGAAGAAAAGCTCATACCGGCGCTCATACCTGATGACGAGTACGTGCCGGGAGTGGATTACTGGAAAGCCAGCGCGTGTGGGATGTGCGATGCCGGCTGCGGCATCATCGTGCGGACGCGCGAGCATCGGGCCAACAAGATCGAAGGCAACCCGTTGCATCCGGTAAATCGCGGCGCGTTGTGCGCTCGCGGTCAGGCGGGGTTGCAGACTCTTTACAACCCCGACCGAATTCGCGGCCCTTTGAAAAGGACAGGCGAGCGCGGGTCAGGTCAGTTCGAGGAGATTTCGTGGGACGAGGCGATAAAAACGCTCGTCGATAAGCTGCGCCAGATCAGAGCGGATAAGCAAACATATAATGTTGCTTTCGCCACGAAGCACTCAAGTGGAGTCACGGGGCTTGCGGCAGGGATTTTCGAGTCAGCCTTCATGCCGCCCAACCTGCGTATGCACGTAGTCTCCGAAGGGTTGAGCGGTGATTCTGAGCCGGACATCTATGGCCGCTTCGTCACGCCGATCTTCGATATAGCCAACGCGACTTATTTGATCTCGTTCGGAGCGCGGTTTCTTGAGACATGGCATTCGCCCGTCCGCTATTCGATGGCTTACGGCGAGTTTCGCAACTCGAAGGGAAAGCCTCGCGGAAGGTTCGTCCACGTCGAGCCGCGAATGTCGATGACTGCGGCCAATGCCGATGAATGGCTGCCTGCGCGAACGGGAGCAGAAGGGCTGCTCGCGCTTGCCCTTGCTCAAGTGATAATCCGCGAAGGCTTGAGAAAAGATGCGCCTGCGCCTGATTTCCTCAAAGACCCTCTTGAAAACTACGCGCCTGAAAAAATCGCCGAAGAAGCGGGCATTCCGGCTGAAAGAATCATTCGTATAGCCCGCGAATTCGCCTCCGCAGAGCGACCGCTTGCAATCGGCTCGGCCCGCTCGGTCGCAAACGCGCGGGCAGGCATGACGGCGATAAATTATCTCAACCAGCTTGTAGGCAACGCAGGCAAGCCGGGCGGCGTGCTGATGCCCGCAGTCGATTATTTCGATCCGCTCGAAAAGCTGCGCGCAGGATTTAGATTCGATGCGGGGCAGGAACACTGGCTGTCAATCGGAGGACCTGGTTTTGGACTCAGCGCGCTGCTCATTCATCAGTCGAACCCTGTCTACAAGGTTCCGCGAGCAGCAGACGAAATCAAAAAGATTCCCTTCATCGCCAGCTTCTCGTCTTTCATGGACGAGACGACCGCTCTGGCTGATCTGATATTGCCCGATCACACCTCGCTCGAAAGCTGGGACATAAGCGCAACGCCCGTTGACGCAAAGCGCGTGGCCGTCACCATAAACCGGCCCGTCGTCAAGCCCGAATTCAACACCCGACAGACAGCCGACGTGTTGATCGCCGTGAGCCGACAGATCGAAGAAGCGAATTTTTCTTTCTCCTTCGAATCGGCAGAAGAGATAGTAAGAAAAGCCGTCGAGCAACTTCCCGGCGCAGGCGATGAAGCGGATTCGATAATCGAAAAAGGCGTGTGGTCGGGTGAAGTCGCGGGCAAAGCTCAGGAGCGCGATTCATCATCTTCTCAGTTCTCATTCTCCGTCCGATCTTCGGTCGATGCAGATTATCCGCTCACGCTGATTGCTTACGAGCACGCCGCTCTCGGCACAGGCGAGCAGGCCAATCTCCCGCTGCTTCAGGAACTCCCTGACGCGATGACTTCGGTGATGTGGGGAAGCTGGGTCGAGATAAACCCGCAGACTGCGGCGGAGCTTGGCATCGCTGACGGCGACCTCGTTGCAGTCTCTTCGCCGCATGGAACACTTCGCGCGCCTGCCGTGTTGTACCCGGCCATCAGGCCCGACACTGTGGCCATGCCTTACGGTCAGGGGCATACGGGCTATGGTCGCTATGCGAAAAATCGCGGAGTGAATGTCATTGAGTTGAATCCTTATCTGAACGGTTTTGGAAATCGAGCCGATACCATTCAGGTGAAGGTGGCGAAGGCGGCGAGCGACGCGAAGCTGATTCGATTCGGCACGATGTTGCCTGAGCATATAGAGGTGAAACGCTGATATGAGCGAAACCACAAATCAAAAGCCGCAGTGGGCTATGGTCATCGACACGGATCGCTGCACGGGTTGCGAAGCATGCGTCGTGGCCTGCCGGGTCGAAAACAACATCGCTTCTTCAGAAGAAGAAGCCGCGCGCAGCCGCTCGATCAACTGGATAAGAGTCGAAAGATATTTCGAAGGCGAATTCCCCGACATCCGCGCGAAGTTTCGCCCCGTGATGTGCCAGCACTGCGAGGAAGCTCCGTGCGAGCCGGTCTGCCCGGTCTATGCGACTTACCACACCGAAGAAGGACTCAACGCGCAGGTCTACAACCGCTGCATCGGCACACGCTATTGCGGAAACAACTGTCCATACACCGCGCGCTTCTTCAATTTCTATGCCCCGCGCTGGGACGCGCCGCTCGATAAAGCTCTCAACCCCGAAGTGTCAGTTCGGATGTCGGGCGTGATGGAAAAATGCACATTCTGCGTTCAGCGGATACGACAGGGCGAAGAGAAAGCCAGAGATGAAAACCGCCCGGTGCGCGACGGCGACGTGGTTCCGGCGTGCGTTCAGTCGTGCCCGACGAGGGCGATGTATTTCGGCAACATCGCCGATTCGGAGAGCGAAGTCTCGCGCCTCGCAAAGAGCCATCGCGCCGAGCGACTGCTTGAAGACCTCGGAACGAAACCGCGAGTGATCTACCTCGACAAACAGGACTGATCGGTTGCGCAGATAAGCCCGGCGCTCAAATCCACCGGCTCTCATTTGCCGACTATCTGCCTGCGCAAGAATCCGAATCGTGCCTGCGGCGGCAGCAACGGTTGCGCAAGCTACTTTGA
>CAZPQE010000543.1:0-4315 GCA_964588615.1 uncultured Clostridia bacterium
TTTGACAACTTTCGCTTGCGCGTACTACTTCTTCACACGATTTCGTGATGAACCTGAAATAATCAAGAAGGGCATCAGCATTTTCGAAGCAGAAGGCAGAGTCACGTTGCCTTATATGGCAGGGGCAATGAGCGGCAGCTTCAACATTCAAATTAAGAACAAATCTTCCGGTGTGAAAGCAATCGACCGGGCGATCAAGGAATATGATCCAACCTGGTCTTGGAGCCGAAACATTCTTCCTCTCATAAAATCTAAAACCCTCCTCTCTTAGTTTTTGTCCCATTTTTGTCCGATTTCTGATGCGATACTCAATTCTCGGAGGTTGGGTATGGCCATTCTTAAAATCCGGGTCGATGAAGCGGTGCTGGCGAGCCTTTTGGAGCGAGCAGAATCCGAGCGCAGGCCACCTGACATGCAGGCTGAGGTGCTGCTCCGGCAGTCACTCGGATTGCCGTTTCCGGTTCCCGTTGAGGAGGAATCGGGGGCGGTGAGCGCCGCCACAACTCAATAACAGTTTCAAAGGCCCGGCAGGTGTAATCGGCACCGCACCGGGCCGAATTTTTTGGGAGGTTTGACGTGCCGAAAATATCACACAGGTTCGAATCGCACAAGCACCGAAGCCGCAAAAACTCCCATCGGCGCAATCAATCCACAATCGATGCTGCCATCACGGTCGCCACCTACAGCGACGCCTGCGGAGTGGCCGTAGCGATCTACTCGCGCAGGCGGCTACTCGCGCAGGATTTTCGTCTGCTCGATCCGGGCGAGGTCTCGACGCCTGAGCGCGCATGGCTCAGGGGCTACGCGCTCGCCTGCGAATGGGTAGCCGATCATCGACCTGGCGCTCGCGTTCTCATCGTCGAGCCGCAGGAGCGGAGGAGGAGCGCCGCTGCATGAGCGCCGATCCTCGACAGTTCCAGCTTCCATTTGTTGAGCGGCCCGCGCCGAGTCCGACGCCGCCGCGAAAGCCGAACGTCGCGCACTCGACGGCCACGGCGGAGGCGCGCTCGATCTCATTCGACCGAATCAACGGCAAATGTGGCCGCCGCCACAGGCTGATCTTGCAGGCTCTCGCCGACTACGGGCCGCAGACAGCGCGCGAGGTGTTACGGCGACTAATTGCGCAGGGCGATTTGCCGCCGTCGGCGGAGCGTAACCAGATATCGCCACGCCTCACCGAATTAGCCGACGTGGGCGCTGTCGAGAGCCTCGACGATCTGCGACAGGTCGGCAGCGATCCGCCCGCGTCAGTGTGGGCGATCACCAGTCGAGGCAGATTGATGCTCGATCACTTGAGGCGCGGGCAGGAGGCCGAGTAATCATGGCTGCCGCACGAGACACCATCAAGGGCTTTGCCGCTCCCGTTGAGCGGCCCTCGTGCGCGCTTCCTATCGTCGAAAGCATCCCTCAAGAATTGTGCGGGCTTCGCCAATGGGTCGTGTGGCTTTATGAGTGGAGAGAAAACAAAAACAGCGGCGGCAAGTGGACGAAAGTCCCTTACGACCCGACCTCAAAGCGTCGCGCCAGTTCGACTGATTCCGCGACCTGGGGAACTCTCGATGAGGCTCTGAGAGCCTATCGCGCGGGCAGCTTCAACGGCATCGGCTTTGTGTTTGCGAACGGCTATGGGGGGATCGATCTTGATGAGTGCCGCGATTCTATAACCGGAAAGATCGAAGCATGGGCGCTTGAGGTCATGCGCGAGCTTGCAAGCTACTCAGAGATTTCACCGAGTGGCAAAGGGCTTCATATCTTCGTCAGAGCGAAGCTTGAGGGCAGCGGACTCAACCGGCGCAACTGGCATGGCCGCAAGATTGAGATTTACGACAGCGGGCGATTCTTCACCGTGACTGGCAACAGGCTCGACGGCTCGCCGGTCGGTGTTGAGGATCGACAATCTGAAGTCATTGCGCTTTACAATCGCGTGAGAGAAGAGACAGGCGCGGGGCCGAAACCGAAGACCTCAACGCCAGAGGGTAGCCCCGACGAGCGCGCATCATCACCGCAGCGCGGGAGGGTAGCCCCGACGAGTGCGAGCGACGATGAACTGATCAGAAAAATTCTCGCATCTCCTGAGCGCAACCGATTCGAAGACTTTTTCACTGGCGGCGCGCATAAGTACGGAAGCGACAGCGAGGCGGATTTCGCTTTCGTCAGCCTGCTGTGTCGTTGGACTGGCGATGATGAGCAGGTCGCGCGCATCTGGCGATTGTCTGGACTCGACAGGGACAAGCTGAGACGACAGGACTACATCGACCGAACGATCAACGCGGCCCGAAACAGACAAACCCAAACCGAACAGCAGGCCGCGCCGCTCACTCACCGGGAGCAGATCGTTTGCAAGATGGCCGCAGCATTGAATCTGAGTGATGAGGTATTCCGAACGCTGCTTGCAATCATAGCCATAGCGAACGACCGAAAGACATTCAAGATGGCCGGGTGGAAGCTGGCCGCGTGGCTGCGGACACCCGAAGGTTTTGACGCCGCAAGCTGGAAGCATGCTGCTGAAAACGATTTTGACTCTGAGCGGGTGAAGGAAACGCGCGCCCTCGAAAGCGATTTCGGCTCTGAGCGTATCCGGCAACTGACTGGAGCATTCAAATCAATTTATCCAGTCCTCAAAATCAAAGAGCAGGGCGGCGGGTTCAACAAGGACGGCAGCAGACGCGGCGCGACTCGGTACGCTCTTGATCTTCGACTGATCGAAGAGGCCGAAGCCTTGGCAGAGCAGAAATTGCCCGACCGACTGGAAGCAAATCAACTTCGCTTTCCTCTTGATCCAAACCTTGCAAGACAGGTTGCCGGGCATGAGGCGCGCGAGCTTGCCGCAATCGAAATTGCGAATCGCTACCTGCCAAGACAGAACAACGAAGAACAGCCGGAAGAGAAGGCCGAAGAGGTCGACCCGGTGACTGAGCTTTATAGGAGGCAAGAGCGACTCAAAGACCGCATCCTTTCGGACGTGCGCAAGCTGGCCGAGGTATGGCAAGACCTGAACGACTCAAACGCCGAAGCGACGATCAAAAAACGGCAACTGATCGGAGCTATTGACGAATCTCTTTCGTCGGCATTCAGCCCCGATTTCCGGCTGAAGCTGAAAAGGCGCAAAAACCGTCAGTTTTCCCAGAAAAAACAGGGCTTAAATAGTAATGCTCAGTATGAGTTAGATGCCGTTACTGATAGGATTGATCCTATCAGTGAAAATGCATCCTCCGAACAGCGCACAAACCCTGATCCTATCAGTGTGAAAGATAGTAGGGATGGCAGCCAGTCAGTCACTTCTGACGACTGGCTAACTGAGCTTGCCGACCAGGACGCGCCGCCTACAGGGGCCGAAGCCGAGCCGGGCGAATCCGTAACCCCATGTCTTGACCATAACCCCGGGCCAACGGGCGAAACCTCGACTCAACCGGCGCAAGTGGCCGCATTCATCCCGCGCACTGTCGAGCAGGAGTTGGCCGACCTGGGCTACAGCCGCCAGGAGCGAGCACGGATGAAGCCGGAATCGGCGCAGCGGATCATTTCAGCGCAGCAACGCGCCCCGGACGCCGGGCGATCCGAAGAGTTAATGGCCATCTTCGCGGCAGCCTTCGATTCTTCGCCGCCTCGCTCGGTCGCCTGTGGCGATTGCGGTCAGCCTGTCGTGTTCGGAAGCGAGCGTTGCCCGAATCCTAAATGCGGGGTCTGTCACACGCGGTTTTACTGGAAGCATTACGACGAGTTTGCAGCCGCCGAGTCTGAGGGTTTCTATGCAAGCGACTGACCGCTGACGAAGAGGAGGCGGACGAGTGGAAATAAGGATTGAGGTCGAACAATCACGCCTCGGCTACCAGGTCCGAATTATGAGCGACGATGAAGACGATTTCTTCGCTGCGCTCAACCGGTTCAAGGAAGAGATTTCGCGTCATAGTCGGCGGTTCAAGCCGGATGGGGGTTATTGGCTCGTAGAGAGGCGCGCGAAGACAGACCTCGAAAACTGGCTTGCAGTGATGAGGGCGGATTACGGGGCCGAAGTGACCCGCGATGGCGAACCCGAAAACGAAGGCCATCCGCTCGGTGAACAGTATGCGATTTTGCACTTGTTACCCAGCGCCCCGCCCGATCTGGTCAAGGCCGCTCATCGTGTGCTTGCCAGACTCCATCACCCGGACATAGGAGGCAACACCGGAGAGATGCAGAGGATCAACGCGGCGGTCGAGCGAATAGAGCAAAGTCTTCAGAGCGCATAGGAGGAGAAGAAATATGCCGAGAAAAAAGTAAGAGCGCGAGAAACTGCCGTCGGTGCTGGCCGTAGAAGCGAACCTTCGATGCAGGC
>CAZPQE010000544.1:0-4315 GCA_964588615.1 uncultured Clostridia bacterium
ATTGGTCGCAGGCCCGCCTGACCCCGGATAACGAAGCCCGTAGACGAGCACGTCCGATTCCGAGACTATTTCTATGGCTTCGTCATAATCAGCGCGTCGGCTCGTGGTGTCTTCGCCGTCGGAAAAAAGTATCAGCGCCTTGCGCCCCTCGATGTTGCGAAGACGCTGGCTCACGACTTCATAAACCGCATCGTAGACGCTCGTTCCCGATCCGGTCTGAGAGCGACGAATGGCGTATTCGAGCTCGCGCCGGTTGCTGGTCAAATCGGTGAGATAATGCACATTTCGGTCGAAGGATACGACCATAACCCGGTCGTCGGCTCTCAACTGGCGCACGAACTCTATGGCCGCGTCCTGAATGTTTTCGAGGTTGCCCTGCACGCTCGGACTCACGTCGAGCAGCATCGCAACATTGAACGGAACCTTTTCGTCTCCGAAGAAGGCCACCTCCTGACGGACTCCGTCTTCGTAAAGCAGGAAATCTCCTTTATCGAGTTGAGGAATGAAGCGGCCCGCGCGGTCGCTTACCAGAAGAGGAATGTTCACGAGAGTCGCATCGAGTCGTATAGTTTCGTCCTGGTCATCGCCCGCGCGCCCCGAAGCCGGGTCTTTCGAATCGGGCTGAGGCGCGGGGTAGCGCGAATCCGACGGGCGTTGCAGTACGGGCGGGCGCCTGGTCGAGCGGTCTATGCTGTAATCATCCGCTTTGTCCGCAGGCTGAGTCGTCGGCTCTTTGCGTGTGTCGGCAGGCGGTTGAGCCGTCGGGGAGCCGAGCGGAGGCCGGTCGAATGGCGGAGGCTGGCGTTTAGGCTTCTTCGTCTGAGGCGGAGTCCCTGTTCGACTGCGCGAGTCATTGCCCGATTGAGCGGCATAAATCGAGGGCAGCAGCGAGATGACGGATGCAGCCAGCAAAAGAGCGGCAATCGAGGAGCGGAATTTTCCTGCGATCATGGCGAAACTCCTTGTGAGGATTTATGCGGCCAATCGTTCGCGCTATCAGTGGAGCGAGCGAAGCGGGCGATAGCACCCCATCTTCCCGGAATATGATGTTCCGAAGGTTTGTGTCAGTGGCCCGCCGCAAAAATACCTCTGCGGGCTGAGGCAGTCGCTTGAAAATGCTGGCCCCGAAATTGTAAAAGATATTGAGAGAAACGACCAGAAAGATTCTGCTATGAACAAGAACCTGAAAGAACTGACCACGATCCCTGAGCTTGAAGAAGCCCTTCGAGCGTCAGACGAAAAACCGGTGTTGCTCTTCAAGCACAGCCTCACCTGCCCCATCAGCCTTCGCGCTTTCCGCGAGTTGGAAACTTTTCTTCAGGAGGCCGACTCGCGCGCTCAATACAACCTCATCATCGTGCAGACGGCGCGCGCGGTGTCGAATGAGGCTGCCGAGCGACTCAATGTGCGGCACGAATCTCCGCAGGCATTGCTCGTCAGCAAAGGGCGCGAGGTGTGGAACACTTCTCATCTCTACATCACTGCCGACAAGCTGCGCGAAGCCATTCGATCCTTCGCCGACTGAATGGAAAAATCACAAACAGGCCAGCGAAGCTTGACCCGGCCTCCGTAGTTTCAGGATAATCATCGCCTGATCGAACCGTGAACAGACTCCGACCTCACTTAAACCGGCTCCTGCTCGTCGCCATCTTCGTGTTGCTCGCTTCATCGACCGTTCTGTGGACTCTTGAAGACAAGACTCCGCCCCCCTGGGACCCGGCTGATCACATCAGCGCCGCTTACGATTACTATCGCCCGCTGGCTCATCTCGACCTCAAGGCTCTTTATCAGGAGGTTTTTCAGGAGACTCATTACTACGCACCGCTGGTTCATCTCCTGACCGCCATCGTCTTTCTTATGGCGGGCGCATCGCGCGTGACCGGCATCGTGGTAAACCTGTTGTCTCTTGCCGCGCTGCTGTCATCGGTCGTCTGGATTGATCGAATGCTTTATCTCGGCAACGCGGCTGACGAAAAAAGGCCGCTCACTCCCGGACTTCTCGCCGCCCTTCTTGCTTCGTGCTATCACTTCACCGCCTGGCTTTTGCACGACGCTTTTCTGGATTATCCGCTCACGGCGATAGTGACACTAAGCTTCGCTCTGCTAGTGCGCGCCGATGATTTTCGTGAGCGGAAGTATGCTCTGCTGTTCGGCCTCTCGGCAGGCGCGGGCATGTTGACCAAGCAGACCTTCGCTTTCTTTCTTCTTCTGCCGTCGCTTTACGCCGCATTGCGCGCGCTGCGCTCGCGCGATCCCAGATCAATCGTCAATCTCGCCCTCGCCGTCGCGGTCGCGCTCGCGGTCGCAGCTTTATGGTACGGGCCTCATCTTGAGGACGTGATCGCCATCTATCGAATCAATCAGGAGGGGGCGGTCAATGAAAACGAAGCGCCGACGCTTTCGTTTATGTCCAATGTTTTCTACACGCACTCGCTGTTAAGCGCGCAGATGCAGGTCGTCTTGGCCCTGCTGTTTCTGTTCGGGCTTGCTTACTCGCTCGTCCGACTGCGCAGCCGCAGCGTTATGCTTTACCTGTGGCTTGCGAGCGGGATAGGCTTCTTCTCGCTCGTCGCCAACAAGGATGTCCGCTACACCGTGCCGGCACTTCCGGCTGCTGCATTGCTTTCAGTCGTCTGGCTTCATCGCAGCGGAGAAAAAGAGAAAACTCGTCCGAGCAAAATGCCGAGAGCCGTGAAACCGGCTCTGGCAGCCGCTATTGCGGCGTGGGCGCTCGCGAGTTTCTTCAACGCTCAGTGGCCTGCGGAAGGAATGGGCAGCTACATCGATACGCCTCGATTTCGCTGGATGGTCTTCGCCCGCAATTACTACGGCTTCGATCACCGCCCACTCTCCGACGACTGGAGCGCGCCTGCAATCACGCAGACGATGATCGATCTCAATCCGCAGGTCAAAGCGAGATTCGAGGGAGCCGACCCTCCGCCCGATTCACAGCAGCCCGTCCTGGGCGTGGTGGTAAACCTCCCCTACATCAATCCATCGAGTTTCACTCTCTATTCGCGGCTGCTTGCGCCCGAACGGGCAGGGCCTCCGCTCTTCAAGGTCGATTCGCTGGTGGCGGACTCGGCGCGCGAGCGCATAGGCGATTGTCAGTATCTGCTCGTCCGCACGGGGCTGGATCGCGCTGAATGGGTTGCGCCGATGGAGCGACAGGTCGAGCAGATGATCAAGTTCAGCCCTGAGCGGTTCACGCGCGTGGCCTCTTTTCCGATACCGATGGAAGAGGCCAAAGCGGTTCTTTACAAGTGCGAGGGAAAATGATTCCGACCAGAAAAGACTTCACTCGAAAAGAGTGGAGCATAATCGAAAGGCATAACACACCGGCCCGCGTTCAGCGATTTCTTTCTTCAGTGCCTTACAACCGCGAGTCAAACGGAAAAACCTGTCTGTCGTTTCGCAGCGTCATAAGAGAGAACCGCGCTCACTGTCTCGAAGGCGCGCTGACGGCTGCGGTCATACTCGAACAACACGGCTACCCTCCCGTGCTTGTAAGCATCGAGTCGCAGGACAAACTCGATCACGTTCTTTTTCTTTATCGAAAGAATGATCTCTATGGCGCGGTCGCCCGCTCGCGCGACCTCGGCCTTCACGGGCGCAAACCTGTCTTTCGCACGGTGAGAGATCTGGTGATGAGCTACTTCGATCCTTATGTTGACGGGAGCGGGCGAATAACCGGCTATGCGACCGAGAGCCTCTATGAGCTTGGAAATTATGACTGGCGTTTTTCGCCGCGCAACGTGTGGAAAGTCGAGCGGCATTTGCAGGAGATTGCGCACCGCGAGATAAGGTCTTCGGAGGCGCGCTATCGGAAATGGTTTCGCCGCTTCATGGAGCACAAGCAACGGCATCCTGATCGCCCGCTCGATTATTTCCCCACCCGGCGAGTGTGGATGCTTTGATTACTGGCCGCAATCAGAAGCGAGAAATGCTGATCGCTTTTCATTCCCGCATCTGCCAATTCACTTTGAACACATGCAACGTCAATCGTTTTTGTCATAGGCTTTGTGTGCCTTGAGCCAGTTCGACAAATCATCCGGCGACTTGAAATCAAGCAGGGCTTCGCCGGGTTGTTCGAGTTGTTCGAAAGTAAGCGCCTTGATCAGCCCTTGGGTCGCTTCATCAATTTTGCCAAACCTCTTTTGCAACATCCGCAACGTCAACGCCGCTGTGCCTTGTTGCAAACCGATCTGCATCCCTCCGCGTTTCCAGGTCTCTGCTATGGTTGGCATAATCTTTCCTTCCCTTCCTTCGAACAGCGGTCTCACGGCTTTCTGCAAATCTTTCTCAGAAAGCCTCG
>CAZPQE010000545.1:0-4308 GCA_964588615.1 uncultured Clostridia bacterium
TTGGGGTAAAGGTCTGGCTGAGTGATGACGATGGTCGCGCCCGAATCGTTGATGACGAATTCTATTTCGTGATGTTTGAGCAGGGCGTTGACCGGGCCTGCCCACGCGCCGACGCGGAAGCACGCGAAATAGAATTTGAAGTAATCGACCGAGTTGGTGAGAAAAAGACTTACCCGCTGCCCAGGGCCAGCGCCCAGCGAGAGAAGGAGAGAGGCTGCCGTCTCGACCTCGCGCTCGAATTCGCGGTAAGTCAGCGCGCCCCCGCCCGCTTGATCGAACAGAAATTCCTTATCGGGGGTTTGCTCTGCTCGATGATGAAGCAACTCGTGGATGTTTTCAAAAGGCTGATCGCTCATGCGGACATCTTATCGAAAAGAACCGACCGCTGACCACCGACCACTGCTCACTGTTTGCTCGACAGAAACTCGCGCACGACTTCGCGCACATCGCGGCCTTCGCCATCGACAGCATAGTTGAGCCTCCGCATCTCGACATCGGTGATTTTTCCCGCAAGATGGTTTATCGCATCGACCAGTTGTGGGTATCGCTGCAGGATTTCCTTTCGCGCGACTGCTGCGGCTTCGTAAGGAGGGAAGTAACGCCGATCATCTTCAAGCTGAACGAGTCCGAGTTTATCGATCAGCCCGTCAGTCGAATTGCCCGCGATCAAATCAACCTGCGCGGCGGCAAGCGCACGATAAGAGAGCGACAAATCCATCTCGCGCGGCTGCGCGGAGAATTTCAATCCGTAGACGCGCGCAAAACCCGGATAGCCGTCTTCTCTCGACATGAAATCCTGCCCGAATCCCGCCTGCCATTTTTGGGTATGCTTCGCCGCGTCCGATATCGTTTTGAGATTGAGTTTTTCTGCGTCCGCGCCGCGAACCAGAATAGCGAAAGTGTTTTCGAAACCGAGCGGCTCCATCCACTCGATGCCGAACTCAGAGAGATATTCTTCACTAACCTGCTCGTAGACTTTGCGCGGATCAGTCGTGGGCTGATGCTTGAGAATGGCTGTGAAAGCTGTTCCTGTGTACTCGACATAAACGTCCATCTCGCCCGCGATCATCGCTCGATGGCAGAGGTCTCCGCCCAATTCGAATTTTCTTTCGACCGCAAGACCCGTCCGCGATTCGATCACCTGCGCGATCATCTCGCCGAGTATGACCTGCTCGGTGAAGTCCTTCGAGCCGACGACGATGCGATCCGCTTTTCTCGAAAGTATGCCGCTCGCAAGCAGAGCGAACACGATAGCTGCGGCGGCTGTCGCGGCAAAAGAGATTTGAACCGTCCATCTCAGAGCTTTCGCTCTGCCGGGCGCGAATATCTTTTCGATCAGGCCGAGCGCGAAGTCGGCCAGAATCGCCATGGCTGCGGCAGGCATCGCGCCTGCAAGGATCAATGTGTTGTTGCTCATCCTCAGACCGCGAAAAATATATGTGCCGAGGCCGCCCGCGCCTATGGCAGCGGCTATCGTAGCCGTGCCTACTGAAATGACGGTGGCGACGCGAAGCCCGGCGATGATGACGCTTGCGGCAAGAGGCAGTTCGACCTGAACGAGCATCTGCCAGTCGGTCATCCCCATTCCGCGAGCGGCTTCGCGCGCGCCCGCATCGACTCCGCTGATTCCTGTGAAGGTGTTGCGAATGATCGGAAGCAATGAATAAAGAAACAGCGCGATGATGGCCGGAACGCGCCCTATGCCGTAGGAGCCGAGCAGCGGAATGAGAAACCCGAACAACGCGAGGCTCGGAATGGTTTGAAGAATGTTTGCGACGGCAAGCACCGGTTTGCTCAAGGCGGGCCGACGTGTCAGCAGTATGCCGACAGGGATGCCGATGAAGGCAGCCGCGAGTATCGAGACCGCGACCAGAAAGAGGTGCTCAAGCGCGAGATGAAAAATGTCAGCGCGATTTTTTAAGAAGAAACCTGTCAGGTCGGTCATGTTGCGTTGGGTTTACGTGAAAAAATCATTTTGAGCATCTGCGACATCAACAGAGCCAGACATCATCAGGATATTTCACCGGCATTCGTTTTAAGCCAGTTTGACAAATCATCCGGTGACTTGAAATCAAGCAGGGCTTCGCCGAGTTGTTCGAGTTGTTCGAAAGTAAGCGTGTTGATCCGCGTATGGATTCGCTTGTCAATTTTGCCAAACCGCTTTTTCAACATTCGCAAAGTCAACGCCGCCGTACCCTCTTGTCTGCCTTGTTGTCTGCCTTCCTGTCTGCCTTGTTGCAAACCGATTTGTATTCCTTCGCGTTTCCAGGTCTCTGCTATGGTTGGCATAATCTCTCCTTCTCTTCCTTCGAACAGCGGTCTCACGGCTTTCTGCAAATCTTTCTCAGAAAGCCTCGCCGTCGTTTCCGCCAGATACTTTATCACGGTTTTCAAGTTCTCGGCGCTGCCTTGCTCCTTCAACAATCCGATGATTGCTCCGACCTTCTGCTTCAACTCTTTGCTGAAGATATTTTTCATCAACAGCATCATCACCAGCAGGATGACATTGACTATCGCTTCTCTCAACTCCCCGTCTTCATACTGCGACAAGTCCGTCAGGTGATAGCGAAACTCCGGCACGTATTGGCGCAGAGCCTCATTGCCTGCGAGCGGCACATTCCACTTCTTCGCCCCGTGATAGGGGCGCTCTTGTGTTCGATCAGGGCGTAGATATAAGCCTGGCTGCCGTTCTTGAGAGGAACGCTATAGATCAAATCCGACAGGTGTTCTTGCAGCGATGGATCAATGAAGGAATCCTTGATGGGTTCGAGTTTCGAGATGTCGAGCAGCGCAACGATTTCTTTGGGCAGGAAGGCCGCGAAGAACTCCGCCGCCGCTTCCGGGTGTGAAAAGACCTCTTTGAAAAAGCGGTCGTGCGGGTTGTGGATTTCCGCCATGATGAATTACCGCCGTTCGGCTTTTGCTGCGAGGGGTTGCTCCCACAGATCATTTCATCGATTCGCAAAACGCTCTCGCTTCCTGATTCTGAGATTCAATGAATGCCGCAGGCTCGGCCACCTCGACGAGGCGTCCGTCTTTGAACAAGCCTATCCGCGAAGCCAGAGCGAATGCCTCGCCTATATCGTGTGTGACGAAGACTATCGTCTTGTGGAGCGAGCGCGAAAGAGCGGCGAACTCGCGTTGAAGCTCTGCGCGGGTGAGCGGGTCGAGCGCGCCGAACGGCTCGTCCATCAGAATGATCGGCGGGTCTGCGGCAAGCGCGCGAGCGACTCCCACGCGCTGGCGCTGCCCTCCCGAAAGCTCATGCGGATAGCGGCGGGCGAATGTGTCGGGGTCGAGTCCGACCATGCGGAGAAGCTCGCGCGCACGCTCTCGTATGCGCCCTTCTTCCCAGCCTTCGAGCCTGGGGACGACGGCGATGTTTCGCTCTACGGTGAAGTGCGGAAACAGACCGGTCTCCTGTATGACGTAGCCTATGTGACGGCGCAATCGAATCGCGTCCCACTCGGAGGTCGCTTTCTGTTCCACGCGAACCTCGCCCGATGTGGCTTCGAGCAGGCGGTTGATAAGCTTGAGCGTGGTGGTCTTTCCTGATCCGCTGCGGCCTAAAAGGACGAGCGTCTCGCCGCGAGCGATGCTGAAGTTCAAACCCTCGACCATCACCCGGCCATCGCGCGCGCGCGCGCCTGCGTTGCGAAATTCGATGACAGTATCGTTGAGCATCGCCTAATCGATTGCGGCAAACAGGTTGAAGCTGAAACGGCGAAGCGAATCGAACCACGTATGCGAGAGCGAAAAGCCCGACTCGCGCGCAAGCCCGCTGAGTTGATCCAGATCGTACTTGTAGGAATTTTCCGTGTGAATGGTTTCGCCTTCTTCGAAATGGATTTCGAGATTGAGCGAGCGAATTGCAACCGTCTGCTTTCGTCGGCTCACCAGATGCATTTCGATTCGGCCTTCGCTTTCGTCGTAGACAGCGCGATGAGAGAAGCTCCTGAGATCGAACTCTCCGCCGAGTTCGCGGTTTATGCGTCCGAGCAGGTTGAGATTGAACGCGGAAGTAACTCCGAGCGGGTCGTCGTAAGCAGGCACAAGCGTGTCGGCGAACTTCTTCAAATCCGCGCCGACCAGCAATCCGTCCGTCGGGCGGAGCATCTGGCGCGCGGCGCGAAGGAAAGCGAGAGCTTCCTCGCGGTCGAAGTTGCCTATGTTCGATCCTAAAAAGAGCGCCATCGCGCGCTCATCCTCCGGGCGCGGCTCACGGGCCATAGCTTGCAGCGCGGTGAAGTAATCGGCGGCGTAAGCGGTGATGCGTTGCTGCAGAAGCGTCAGCGCCCGTTCCGCCTC
>CAZPQE010000546.1:0-1440 GCA_964588615.1 uncultured Clostridia bacterium
AACCAAGCGTTTGCGGAGATTCTCAATCGTTTGCACGCGGCAATTGAAAGCTTCAGCGATTCTGCCATCGGTCCACCCTGGCCCATCAGCATCCGCCTTGAGGAGAATCTGAGCGCGACGAAACTTCTGCGATGATCCTTTGAGATTCTTGATGATCTCTTGGCAAACACCACGCTCTTCATCCGACAGTCGTGCGATGAACTTCTTGTTCATGGGAAACCTCCTGATGACCAGAAGTTTCCCAACCTGACCCGAAACCAGCAACCCCAATTTTTAGGCTTGAAGAGGCAGTAGGCTGCTGGTCAGTCCGCTTGTAAAGGATAATTCCCATCGCTGATTGGGCAGCCGCGTGAAATGTTCTATAAGCGGCTCGTCCTGAGCTATCAGAAGATAATCGGTCAGCGTCTTGATTTTCTGGTAACGGAAAAACTTCCTCCCGCGATCATAGCTTTCAGTCGAAGTCGAAAGGACTTCGATAATGACATTCGGGTTGAGAAGCACATCGCGGTGTTTATCGAGAAAGACTGGCTCGCCGCACACTACCATCGCATCCGGGTAAGAATACAAACCTGATCGACTGGTCTGCACTTTCATGTTCGGCGAAAAGCCGCGACAGTTTTTCTTTCTGATCTGAGGTTTGAGGATGGCAGCAAGATTGAAACATATAGTGCTGTGTTCGGGGCTTTCGCCAGCCATCGCATAAATCCGACCGTCGAGGTATTGGTGCCGCGTTTCGGATGCGCGCTCGAAGGCGAGATATTCTTCATCGCTGATGAGAATTTGCGTCTGTGCCATCGTTGATCCTCCGGCGGCGATTATACCAGCAATGTCCGCTCGTCATCCCTCTCAAGCTGACTTGTTTCCGCAGCCTGTCGAATGTAACCTCTCCACTGGAATGTTCGATTCCATCGATAAAATCGAATGTCGTCGCAGGAGCTTGAAATGGAAAAAGAGGTCTTCTTATGCTGACCAGATACATAGGCGCGGCTATGCGCATATCGACCTACGAGATTCTGCCCGACGGCACTTACTGCAGGGAGATTCCGGGGTTTCAAGGCGTATATGCCAATGCCGCTACGCTCGAAGGCTGCCGCGAAGAGTTGCAGGAAGTGCTGGAAGGCTGGATCATGATCGGCCTGCGAATGAGTCGCTCGTTGCCGGTAGTCGAGGGAATCGATCTGGCTATCAAAGAGGATGCCGCATAATGCCTGTGTTCGTGCCTGTCAAAAGACAAGACCTGATTCGCTGTCTCAGGCAATTGGGATTCGAGGGCCCGTATGCAGGCGGCAGACATCAATACCTGATCAGAGGCGAGATCAAACTGGCGCTTCCAAATCCCCATCAGGGCGACATCAGCAGAGACCTTTTATCGAGGATGCTGCGGCAAGGCGGGTCAGCAGAGAAGAGTGGGAGAAGCTTTGAAGCAGTATGAATTTTATG
>CAZPQE010000546.1:1450-3748 GCA_964588615.1 uncultured Clostridia bacterium
ATCACAGCAGGCGAATCGCACGGCAAGGGCCTGGTCACGATAGTCGAAGGGCTGCCCGCGGGACTCGCCGTCGATAAGAGCCAGATCGATCATCAACTCTGGCGGCGTCAGCAGGGCTATGGACGCGGCGGAAGGATGAAGATCGAACGCGATGAAGTAGAAATACTTTCAGGCATACGTCACGGACGCACGCTCGGCTCGCCGGTCGCGCTGCTCATCCGCAACCGTGATTTCGAAAACTGGCAGGACGTGATGAACGCCGAGCCGCGCGAGTTTGCGCAAGAAAAACGCGCCCGACGTCTGACGCGCCCCCGCCCAGGTCACACCGATCTTGCGGGCGGGCTCAAGTACGACACTCACGACCTGCGCGACATACTCGAACGAGCCAGCGCCCGCGAGACCGCCGCCCGCGTCGCAGCAGGCGCGCTGGCCCGACTGCTCATCAGAGAACTGGGAGTAGAAATATCAAGCCACACGGCGATGATCGGCGGCATTCCCGATCAGCCGATTTCTGCCACCTGGGAGGAGATCGTCGCTCTCAGGGATGATTCTCCTCTGCGCTGCACAGATGAGGAAATCGAGCGGCAGATGATCGCTCTCATCGATTCGGCGAAAGAAAACAAGGACACCCTCGGAGGCATATTCGAGGTCGCAGCGCGCGGAGTCGTCGCCGGACTCGGCTCGCACGTTCAATGGGGGCGAAAACTCGACGGGCGGCTGGCCCAGGCGGTGATGAGCATCCCGGCGGTGAAAGCCGTCGAGATAGGCGCGGGGGTGGAAGTGAGCCGGATAGCCGGGTCGCACGTCCACGACGAGATCGGATATAATCGCGCCGAGCGGAAGTTCACTCGCCCGACCAATCGCGCTGGCGGAATCGAAGGCGGCATCACCAACGGCGAAGAAATCCGGGTGCGGGGACACCTCAAACCTATCTCGACCCTCCGCCGCCCGCTGGCAAGCGTCGATGTGGTGAGCAAGGAAGAATCCGCCGCCGCCTTCGAGCGAAGCGACATCACGGCGGTCACGGCTGCCGGGGTGATTGGCGAAGCGATGGTGGCAATCACGCTTGCCGACGCCGCGCTCGAAAAATTCGGCGGCGACAGCCTCCGGGAAATGAAACGCAACTTCGACGGCTTCCTCGATCAGATGAAAGGGTATTAGGCGCAATACCAGAGGCATTATGTCAGAGACCGGTCGATTGAATGAGCTTGATCGAGAAATAGACGAGCTTCGGCGCTCGATCAGCGCCACCCGCGCGCACGGCATACTCTACTACCTGCTGCTGGTGACGATAATCTTCATAGGGTTCGCCCTAGGATATGCGACGCACAATCTTGTAGGCGCTGGTATAATACTCATCGGCCTGGCTGTCGTGGCCTGGCGCGAAGTGACCACCTTCAGAGTCAGGGTCGCGGTCATCAACCACGTGCTGGGCGAAAAGCTGGCCGAAAGAAAACAGGTCGAAGAAAGACACAAGGAGTTTGAGTTAGAAAGATGATTCTCGATATTGTCAAATATGGCGATCCGGTGCTGACCCGTCGCGCTGAAGAAATAACCGAGTTCGACGCCAATCTTCACAAGCTCATCGATGATATGTTCGAGACGATGTATGCGGCTTCGGGAGCCGGTCTTGCCGCGCCTCAGATCGGATTGCTCAAAAGATTGTTCGTGATGGATTGCAGCGGCGGCAGGAACCGCAAACAGAAAGTCGCGCTCATCAACCCGGTCATCGAGCTTGAAGAAGGCAAACAGGCGGGCGAGGAGGGCTGTTTGAGCTTCCCTGGCATTTCCATTTCCGTCGAGCGGCCTCAGAGGGTGATAGTCCGCGCCCGCGACATCGATGGCGGCGAGTTCACCCTCGATGTGATGGACTTCGAGGCGCGCTGCGTGTCGCACGAAACCGATCACCTCGACGGCGAGTTGTTCATCGAATACCTCAGCCCGCTCAAGCGCGACCTCATCCGCCGAAAAATCCGCAAGCGCATCAAGCAGGGCGATTGGTGAGATGGAAAACACGCGGCCATCAACTTCATTGACACGCCTGCACCGCTGTAGTAGCTTTGCGTCGGACGATGACCGGCCTATGACGAAAATCAGATAAGTTTTTGTTGAACATAGCGCGCTGAGGAGCCGCGAGGCTCTGTCGCGCGATTTTTTATATGGGAGACAAACCGGAAGCCATCAGGAAAGTGACGTTGCCCGAAGAAGGCATAAGGGCGTTGTTCGGGCCTTACGATGAAAACATCAAGCACCTCGAAAGCCTTCTCAGCGTGCGGGTGGGGCTGCGTGGCAACGAAC
>CAZPQE010000546.1:3758-4304 GCA_964588615.1 uncultured Clostridia bacterium
ACGAACTCATCATCGAAGGCCAGGAGCCGGACAGTTCCGTCGTGCAGGCGATCATCGAAGATTATGCCGCGCTCTTCGGCGAAGGGCGACGGATGTCGAACGAGGAACTAAAATCCGCCTTCCGTCAGATAGCCGAAGACCGCGCCTACACCCTGCGCGATTACTTCACCAAAGCGCGATTCAATCCTTCGGGCAAAAAACAGGTCACGGCCCGGTCGGCCAACCAGCGAAAATATGTTGAAGCGATAGAAAAAAACGATCTAACCTTCGGAATAGGAGTCGCCGGCACGGGCAAGACTTATCTTGCGGTGGCAATGGCGGTTCATGCCTTGATGCAGAAGCGAGTCAACAGAATCATACTCGCGCGCCCTGCGGTCGAGGCTGGAGAGAAGCTCGGTTTTCTTCCGGGCGATCTTCAGGACAAGGTCGATCCTTATCTGCGCCCGCTCTATGACGCGCTGTTCGATTTAGTCGATTACGAGCGCGTCACCAGGCTTCTCGAAAAGCGAGTGATCGAAGTCGCGCCGCTGGCTTTCATGCGCGGCA
>CAZPQE010000547.1:0-4295 GCA_964588615.1 uncultured Clostridia bacterium
GATTCTCTCGCTGGTTTGCTGACCTCTTTGTTCCATTCTCGCCGAGAATTGCTGGGGCCAAAGTTGTTGACTCTGATAGATGACCTGAGTATGATGATGCGGTGCGCCAGGCAGTCTGAACGACAAGCCCCCTTGAACATCCAGTAGCCCCCTTGCTGAATGTTCCTACCCCAGCGCACCGCTTAAACAGTACCGCTTTATGGCAGGAACATGAAGCAGTACTGTTTACGGGCGGAGGTTATATCATACCTTTCAATAGGATGCAACAAAAAAGTTAAAGTAAAGCATTAAGATTTTTCGACACCCTCCTGCCTTTTCCATTAAACCGTTGAAATAGCTCTACTTACAGAAACCTCTGAAGGAAAAATGCATCGAAGATTTTTCTTGAAAATGAGCGTCGATCCCCCGGACGGGGGTAGAAAGCGGGCGGTTTGGGATTTAAGTTTCGAGGTAAGCTGTTAAGAATCAGCCGTTTCCTGGTCTATCCATCGGAGCGTGCCGGGTACTATTTCCAGTTCCCAGGCGCCAAGTCTTTCGTTAAACGACTTGCGATAGATTGCTATGTAGCGTCGCCCCTCGGTCTTGCCTGTGATGGTCATAAACTCCATAACGGCCTCCTTGCAAGGGTCTGATTATGGCTCAGGGGCTATGCTTCGCTGTCGAGGGTTTCGACCTGTTCCGGGCGCAGGAGGTAGAGCGCGGAAGGCTCTCTGGAGAGCGCCACGTAAATTATTGAATCGATATGGCTGACAGCCGATATTATTCCCGTGCCGAATCCTGTGCGGACTCTCTGACCGGCGCTGAAAGCTTCGATTGTTGAAGACGCTGCCATAACGACTCACCGCCTTTTGAACTTTCTTCCCCAGTCTAACGCGATGGTCTTAAAACGGCGTGAACTGAGGGTGAATTTCCCGCTGAAACGAAGCGAGCCACAAGAATCGGCATTGCCCCCTTAACCCCGATCCCTGTGGCTTTCAACTTTTTCTGTCGCTTCTTGTTTACGGCAACCAGCATCGCCCCCGTGATCCTGATTGCCGTGCATCTCTTTGGGATGCGCCCTGAGTAACAGCAATCTCCGTGCCGTAAGCGCGCAACCTGTTTGGGTGATGCTAAATCATTAGAATGCCTGTCTTTTCAGAAAAGGCGCAGAAGCAGGCGTGACAAATCCTGATGCTAATCTGGTGACAAATAATGTGACTGATTAGCCGAGTCGAACCATTTTGAGGTCTTCCAGGTTGTAGAGGAATGCTCTGAGGTGGCGGCGGGCTTCGTCCTGGGAAACCTCGAACCTCTGGCTTACGACTCGGAGGAGGTCGTCGAGGGCCAGCACTTTCCATTTTTCGATCTGCTCCCAGATTGCTGCGCCCGTAGTGTTGAGCTTGTAGTAAGCCAGGGTGTCGAGATTGAGCAGCACAGCATTGGAGTCTTCGAGAGGAGTGAAAACGGTCGAGGCTGATTTCTCAATAATCATCGCACTAAAAATAAGTCGCTGCCTGCCGACGCGCAAGGCGCGCTCGTCCATTGACAAAAGCGAAAGCGCGCCTGAGAGAGGAAGGGGAGAATGCGAAGCGAAAGGAAAGGCATAAAGTGCGCCTCACAAACTGTTGTCGAGCAATCGGCTGGCAAGCTCGGCGCGACCTCGAACGCCCGCTTTCTGATAAACCTTGTCGAGATGCTTGTTGACCGTCTCGACGCTTATTCTGAGGTGTTCGGCTATTTCAAGATTCTTCTTGCCGCGCAGGCATTCGACAGCCACCTGAGATTCTCTTTCGGTCAGTCCCCAGGTCTGGCGCAGCAGTTCTTCATAGCTCGACCATCGGGAAGCCGACCGCTTGACTATGCACAGCATGAAGGAGTCCTGTCCGAGCATGCCCTTGGGCAGCATGGTCGAGTAAAGTTCGTGCTCTATGCGACCTACGGTCACTTCGCGGACAAGCGAGCTTATGTCATCGAGACGGTCTTCCGGGGAGTTGAATAATTCGTGATAGCAATCGGCGGCGAATTCCAGGACGGCGGCCACCAGCAGGTGTCCTTCGCGGTTTTCGACCAGTAATTTATCAAACGCTTTGTTGTGCCATATCAACTGGCCATCGGAGTTGAGAAAAATCGCTCCCTCGTCGATCTCGTTGAGCGCGGCGGCGAGGCTGTAAAATCTGGTCGTATCCTGCGGCACGGGAGGCTCGACGGACGCGGATGCGAATGTGTGTTGAGCGAACATAAGAAGTTCCTTTTAGTGTGCTTGCCAGCGGAGGCCGAAACGGTCGCGCGCGGTCCAGCAGATCAGTCTCACATTGCGGGCAACGCAGTTGCGCCAAAGGGGCAAAGAGAAAAGGGCCGTTTGTCTCGCATATCGGGGCTGAGGCCCGTTTGATTAAAGCAGATGGGGCAGAATGTAGCTTCGGCCCGTTTATAAATCACGTGATGACCCATGTCAACAGTTTAATTCCCGGCGGCTTTCTGCCCCGCAGCGTCGGGCTCATAAGAGCGTGTCTGCCAACTCTGGAAGGTGAGGCTGTGTCAGTAGCCCGACCGTCAGGCATGCCCGATCCAGCAAAGCCCTTGCTTGCGCGCGGGTTTCGACCGCCCGTTTCAGCCCTCGGCTAGCCATTTGGATCGGTAGTGGAAACGCAGCGCCATTGTCTCTTTACCTGAAACAGCGCAAAGCCTCGCGCTGCCTTGACACAACTGAGCGAAAGAGAAAAGAGCATGGACTCGATCAGGCCCCGCAACCTCGCCGATTACCTTCGCATAGCGCGCCGCCGCAAATCGCTCATCCTGGCCACCGCGCTCATAGTCACCGTCGCTTCCGTCATCGCCATCAAACGGCTCCCGAACCTCTTTGAGTCTTCGACCTTCATCATCGTCGAATCCCCCCAGGGCGAAGCAGCGGGCGAACGCGTCAGCCTCGACCTCTCCCGAAGGCTTACGACCATCCGCGAGCAGGTGACCAGCCGCACCCGGCTCGAAGAAATAATCACCCGTCACGATCTCTATCGCCAGTCGCGCGACAGAGGCGCTCGCATCGATGACGTGATTGCGCGGATGCGCGGCGAGATAATCGTCGATGTCAATTCGAGCCGCGAAGCCTCGACCGACGCATTCGCGATCTCCTATCGCGCAGACAGCCCGGAAATGGCGCAGACTGTAACGGGCGAGCTTGCCGATCGACTCATAGCCGACAACGTGGCCGCCATGCAGTCTTATGCTTCGGGCGAAGCCGATGTGCTCCGACAACGCGCGGTGGAAATCTCTTCTCAACTGCGCAACCTCGAAGACAAATCGCCCTGGCTGCTCTCGCTCAAGGAAGACGCCCCGCTGGCTCCCGCCGCAGGAGTTCAGCGCAGCGCAGGCCCCAGCCTCGAAGCCCTGCGCGCAAGCAAAATGACCATCGAGGGATTGAAAGACCAGCAGTACAAATTGCAGCAGCAGATAGCCGACACAGACCAGCGCATAGCCCAGCAGCGACAGATAGTCGAGCAGCAGAAGAAGACCGCGCACCTGCGCGACAATCCCACTTACGCCGCGCTCATCGCAAAGCGCGCTGAACTTCAGGGCCAGCGCGACAACCTCATCAATCGACAGGAACTGACCGACAAACACCCGCGAGTCCTCGCCCTCAACGATCAGATCGAGGCCATCGACCGGCAGGTAGCCGAACTCCGCCATCAGGATTCGGGCGCGATCGCTCAGACGGCAGAGATGCGTGAGATGGCTTCGCTCGAAAGCGAGCGCAATCGATTGAAGGCCGAGCTCGAAGTGACCAACCGGGCCATCGAGCGACAGATCGCAAACCCTCCCGCCGCCGCCTCTCCTGCCATAGCTTCTTCGACGCCAATCGAGCGCGGCGCAGGCTCGGCCCGGCTCGCTCAGGATTATCTCGGACTCAAGCAGACCTACAAGGAAGTGCTGTCGAAACTTCAGGACGCCGAGCTCAAACGACAGACCGTAGGCAACAACAAGGTCGAGCGGTTCCGCGTGCTCGACCAGGCCAACCTGCCTCAACTCCCCGTCTGGCCCAATCGCCGACTGATGGCCGCCCTTGCGCTCGCCGCCGGGCTTGCCCTCGGCGCGGGCTTTGCCTTCCTTCTCGAATTTCGTCGCTTCTCTTCGCTTCAGGACGCAAAGGATGTCGAGCACTACACGCGATTGCCGCTGCTGGCTTCGATCCCCCTCATCATCACCCATGCGGAAAAACAGCGCGCCGCGCGTCGGGCCAGAGCGAGACTGGCTCTGGGCGCGGCGCTTGCAGTCTTTGCGACAGTCGCGCTCACTCAGATACTGATCATAACCAACCT
>CAZPQE010000548.1:0-4289 GCA_964588615.1 uncultured Clostridia bacterium
TGATCGCAGTGGACCGTCGTCGGCACGGCCGTCCGCGGTCTCCCTGCCTGCATGCCTCGATGAGCCGGGCTTCTGTTTTATATTCATCCATCGGCGCGAGCCGCTCCATATTATCTCGTTCGTTCCGACTCTTAGACGGAGATGCTCCGGGCTTTCTTCCTTTTTTCTTCCGCGTCGCAGGTCGCCATTTCAACCACGCGCATTATATAATCAACGGCCCTCCTTATGAGATTATTTTTGAGGTTTGTATGCGAAAGAATAAAAAGTCGCTCCGTGTTCTTCTGTCAGTCAGTCTCATCTCGTTTTCGCTCATCTCAGCAGCTTCGTTTTCAATGCGCGCGCAGACGGGCGTCGAGCTTGCAATCGATACGGCGAATTTCAATCAGGACGGATTGCTGACTCTCTTCGGCGGCCTTCGGCTTCAGGGCGAAGTCGGGCTTCCTGTGGCCGCCGGGGACATAAACGGCGATGGCCGGGCCGATGTAATATTCTGCGGAATGTATGGCAACGCGGGCGTAGGCACGCGGCGCAATAACGGCCAGGTCAATTTCTATCTGAGCGACGGCTCAGACAGCGGCTTCGTCGATCAATCCTCGCAGCCGCAAAGATTCTCTACTCTGGTCGGCGCAGATTCGGGCGACCTCTTAGGCACGTCGGTTTCAGCAAACGGCGATGTCAACGGCGATGGCTTTCGAGACGTGCTAATAGGCGCTTCGGGCAACGACGGCCCCGAAAACTCCCGGTTCAACTGCGGCGGCGCGGTGCTGGTTTTCGGCAGGCAGGACTTCACGCTCAACGCCGACCTGCTGACCGTCGACGGAACTCCTCCTCCGGGAGTGATCGTCCTTCACGGGGCGCAGGTCAGCGGGAGGACGGGCATCTGGGCCGACCTCGGCGATGTCGATGGGGACGGACTGGACGACCTGGTGATGGGCGCAGACCAACTCAATCGCGCCGACGGTCAGCACTCGGGCGGAGGCTGCATCATATTCGGCTCGGCCAGTTTGCCGCAGGTGATCGATCTCGCCTCTCCTCCGCCGGGAGTCAGGATGCTTCGCTTCGACGGATCATTTGAAGAAGAGCACTGGGGCGCGGCCCTGCATCTGGGCGACATCAACGACGACGGCATCAAGGACGTGATCGTGGGCGGCTCGATATTCCGCGACTCCGGCTCTTACGTCACGCCTGACGATCAGGTCAGCGGCCACAACGATTTCGGCGCTTCTTTCGGAGGGACGCGCGGTCGGTGCGGCGAAGCCATTGTGCTTTACGGCTCGCGCAACTGGCCCGATAGAATCGATCTGAGAAATCCTCCTGCCGGTTCCACGCGGGTCATCGGGGCCAATGAGCGCGACCTGCTCGGCTCGCAGATTCACAGCGCAGACCTCAACGGCGATGGTAGAACGGAACTCATCGTTGGCGCGCTTCAGGGGCTTGCGCCCGACAATCGCGGTCGAACCGGTACGGTGCATATAATCTACGGCTCGCCTGATGTGATGGGAAAAACAATCGATCTTGCAGACCCCCAAGCCTCCGGCCTTCATATCACGACCATTTACGGCGAGAACAACCTCGACTGCGCGGGCGACTCGGTGCGCTCGTTCGACATCAACGGCGACGGGCGGAGCGATCTTTTCATCGGCAGCCCTGAACATACGTTCAACATAAACGGCGAAGAGCGCGAGGATGCGGGCGACACCAAGTTCATATTCGGCTCTGCCGGATTTCTGCCCCCGATAATCAAACTCTACGATCTTCCGCCGGGGCTGCGAGTGTTTCGCCTGGCCGGAGCGCACGGGAAAGCGCAGGGACTCGAAGGCGGCGACGAGTTTTCATATCGATTGACTGGCGGCGATGTCGATGGCGATGGATACGTCGATTACATATCGAATGCCATGCATGCGGACGGCTTCAACACGCGACTGGTCAACGCGGGCAATGTGTACGTCTTCAGCGGCAGAAAGCTCTCGGCCAGACTCAACATGTTGCCGACCGATCCTCCGCCCGCGCCTGAACTCGGTTCAGCCAGCCTCACCCTCAATGGGCAGACGGTTCAGCAGGTCGAAGCGGGGCGAAGCGGGATTCGAGTGGTTGTGAATGGAATGAACTTCCGCGATGACACTGAAATCGCCATCAACAATCAGGCGGTGGTGTCGCGCATTCCGAGCGACGCGCTGAAAGCGACGCAGCGCATCGTCGAACTCGACGACAATCCTTCGATCCGCAACACGGTTGGAACTCTTACAGTCAGGGCGAAAAACACCAACCCTCCGTCGAGTCTGTCGAATGAGATCAACGCAGGTAGGCTCACCGGGCCTGAGATAACCTCGGTTCGCCCCAAGCGGAAAGGGTCGGGAGTTCTGATACTGCGCATCAGCGGCAGCGGCTTTCAGGCGAGCGATACTATCAGCGTGATCGATCAAAACGGCTCGCCGGTATCGGTCAGATCATCCTCGTTCATTTCCAGCGAGCAGCTTCAGGCCAAGATCAGTTCCTCGAATGCGCCGCCTTCGGGCGCGACCATTCGCATACGGGCGCTTCGCCTGCCGGTTCAGTCGAACCAGTTGAGCGTCACGCTGCCCTGAGCCAGTGGACATTTCTTCAGTGAGGATTCGACATGTTCAGAAAAAAATTCGCACTGTTATCTCTGCTTGTCGTCACCTTGATCGCGACAACCGCGCGCTCTCAGGTAACATCACCCAGGGAATTCCTGGGATTTACTCCCGGCGATGATTACAAGCTCGCAAACTACAAGCAATCTTTCGCCTGGTTCAAAAAGATCGCTCCGCAGACCCGTCGAATGAAACTCTTCGAAGTGGGCAAATCCGCCATGGGCGAAACGATGCTGCTTGCCGCGATATCTTCGGAAGAAAATCTCGCCCGTCTCGACCGGCTCAAAGAAATAGCCCGACGCCTCACACAGGCGCGAGGGCTGACTGACTCGCAGGCGAAAGCTCTGGCCAAAGAAGGCCGCGCGATAGTCTGGATCGATGGCGGAATGCACGCAAGCGAAGTCGGCCACGCGCAGCATACGATCAATCTGGCCTACGACGTGATCACCCGCGAGGATGAAGAGTACCGCAAGATCAGAGACCGCGTCGTTTTGCTGCTTATGCCTTCGATCAACCCGGACGGGCAGAACATGGTCGCCGACTGGTTCAACTCAAACTACGGCACGCCGCGCGAAGGAACTCCTCTGCCCTGGCTCTATCAGAAGTACGCCGGACACGACAACAACCGCGACTGGTATATGCTCAACCTCGCCGAGACGCGCAACGTGACCCGTCTGCTTTATCACGAATACTTTCCGCAGATCGTTTACAACCATCATCAGTCTGCGCCCTTCCCCGCCCGCATATTCGTTCCCCCCAACGACGAGCCGATGAATCCCAACATTCCGCCGCTCGTGATGCGAGGCATTCACATAGTCGGAACGGCTATGCATTTGCGATTCGAGGCGGAGGGGAAATCAGGCGTGATTTCTCAGGCGACTTATTCATCGTGGTGGAACGGCGGAATGCGCACCACGCCTTATTTTCACAACATCATCGGCATACTGACCGAGACCGGACACGCTTCGCCTTATCCGGCAAACTACAAGCTCAACGAAAAACAGATGGAGCCTTCGACCTGGTATCCGAATCCGTATCGCGGAGGCGAGTGGCATTTCCGCGATACCGTTGCTTACATGAACACCGGAAGTATGGGCGTGCTGAACATCGCCGCTGATCTCGCCGAGACTTTTCAGTACAACATCTATCTGATGGCGAAGTGGGCAATTGAAAAAGGCGCGTCGGAGCCGCCCTACGGATTCATATTTCCGCTCGACTGTCGAGATCCGAACACGGCTGTAGATTTTCTCGAACGCATGATTTTGAGCGGTCTCGAAGTTCATGCAGCAAAAACCGCCTTCACCTATGAAGGAGTGTCTTATCCGGCAGGCACGCCCGTCATACTCGCCTCGCAGCC
Organism: uncultured Clostridia bacterium; assembly: GCA_964588615.1. GTDB lineage: Bacteria > Acidobacteriota > Blastocatellia > UBA7656 > UBA7656 > UBA7656. Next base: position 3,970 of record CAZPQE010000548.1, read on the forward strand.
TTATCGCCCTCATCTTCTGGATATGACTCTTCCGCAAAAACACCCCATGCGATTGCAGTATCCCAATGGTCCTCCCGTCCGACCTTACGACATCGCAGGCTATACGCTCACGGAACAGATGGGCGTGGCGACCGTAGAGATGAAAGCGAAGCCCGCGGCAGAGTTGCTGGCGAATCTCACAAAAGTTTCTTCTATTTCAGCGCCGCGAGTTTCGATCACCGGAGGTCAGGCCAAAGCAGCTTATCTTCTGCCGCATGATCGCAACGTCTCGATAACGGCGACGAATCGATTGCTCGCCGCAGGTCAAAAGGTTCAATGGC
>CAZPQE010000549.1:0-4278 GCA_964588615.1 uncultured Clostridia bacterium
AGGAGCAGTTCCGCGCAGCCGAACTCGCCGAGCAATCGCCCGCCGTTGAACGGATCGATGAATATCTCCTGCGTGTCGCTTGTGTGCCTGGCGATGAAATGACCCGGAAGTCCTGCGCCTTTGACAGAAAATCCTATGCGCCGGGCCACCTCCATGTAAACGACCGTCAGCGTTATCGGTATGCCCATGCGACGGTCGATGACTTCGTTGAGGAAACTGTTTCGCGGATCATAATAATGCTCCCGGTTTCCGTGAAAGCCCAGATAGTCGAATAGAGTTTCATTGAGAGCCGATATTACATCCTCGGCGTCGATTGCGTCGCGGGCGCGCTCACGGGCAAGGTCGGCGAAATGATCGAGTTTTTCTATGTAACGCTCGATGTCGAGTTGCGGGTATTCTTCAGCGGCGAGGAGCAGAGCCGCCTGGGCAAGATCGATCTGCTCATCGGGAAGCGAGACTGCCTGGCGAAATCGGCTGCGGGCGCTTTGTGCTGGTTGCCTTGACACAATCAGGAGCAAATCAAAAAGGGCCGAGCATGTCAATACTCAGCCCTTTGCGCAAAAAGCGGCGATGCTATGGTCAGCGTTTTGACGACGCGGCTTTGGTCGGCGTCGCGCCTGACTTGAGACTGGCCCACAGGAAAGAGTAAGAGTGCTCGGCGACCGAGATCATATACTCCCAGCCGTGATTGCCGGGGAAGAGATGAAACTCATGCGGGATGCCCGCTTTGGTCAGTCGCTCGTCGAAGACCTTGTTGATCTCCTGAAAGCCATAGCGATCCTGCTCGCCGCAGTCGAAATAAATCTTCAGCCCCGATTTTTTGATCGCAGCGGCGTTGGTTTCGGCCAGATGGATCGGATTGTTGGCGCGGAAGAATTCTTCATCGGGAGGATTGCCGAACATGTTGCCGATGAGCCTGCTCAAGAACTGCGCGCGGCGATCTGAGCCTGACGCATTGGGGAGTTCGACAAACAGCGCCGAGGAGTGAGCCGTGACCGAAGTGAACATCTCCGGGTGCTTGAAGGCCAGCATCAGCGCGCCGAATCCGCCCATCGAAAGCCCCTGAATGGCGCGGCCCGAAGGAGAGCCTATCGCGCGATAGTTTTTTTCGATGTGCGGGATGAGGTCTTTGATAATGGCGTCTTCGTAGCGCACTCCGTTTTTGGAGTTGAGGTAAAAGCTGTTTTCGCCCGCCGGAGCGACTATTATCATCTCGCCCGTCTTGCCCGCTTCGCGCAAACGGTCGGCAGCGGCGGCCACTCCCCGACGGTCGAATTCCGCCTCGTTGCCGTTCATGCCGTGCAGGAAGTAGAGCACCGGGTATTTGCGTTTGGAGTCGGTTTGATAAGAGGGTGGCAGTTGGATGGCGAATTTCAGATCGCGTCCGAGGGCTGTCGACATAAACGAGCCGTATTCGACTCGATTGGCGGAAGGAGCAGTCTGAGCCGAGGCGGCCAGCCCTGCCAGCGCGATGAGAACCAGCGCGGCTATGAGGTGTGTTTTTTTCATTGCTTTGCCTTGAAACGGGGCCCTTCACTCGGGAAGAGGTTGAGGTTGAGGCTGGCGGCGGCCCTGTCTGAAAGATCGATTATGGCAGCGGCGTTTATTGCCGCAGCGATCGAGAGCGATTCGCTGATTTCTTCGCGGGTCGCTCCGGCTTCCATTGCTTTCTTGATGTGGCCCTCGATGCAGCCCTGGCACTTGGCAACGAGCGAGGCGGCTATCGAAATCAACTCCTGAGTCTTGGTGTCGAGGACTTTCGACTCCGAGTAATAAAGCTCGCGGTAGAACTCGCCGTAGATGCGGCGCATCTTGGGGTCCATCATCGAGTAGGAAGCGGGTCTGGAGTTGGGAGTGGTTTCCTCTGCTGTCTGTCTTTCGGCCTGCTGCGCTACTTTGCTTTCCATTTACTTCACCTTTTCTTCAGAAAATGTAGAGCAGGCTGCCAGCCTGCTGATGCTCTCAATTCTCAATCTTTCAGGGCGCCAACTGTCTGGCCTACAGTTGTGCATCCATGACTTCAACCAACGGTCATCATCTCACTTTTATCGCTAATATGAAATATTAAGACTTCCGGTTTCAAAGAAAAAACGGGATTCGCACTCATTACAACTTTTTTACAAGTCTCGCCCCGGAAATCGAAAGGCCCTGCGTGAGCAGGGCCCGATGTTGACGAAACGCTTTTGATCCCGCCGCTCGATCACATCACGCGGTACTGACTCAGATCGGAGGTCTTGAAAGAGCCGGTCTCCTGGGCCAGGCTCTTGCGCCGCGATTTGTCGGTATACATAGCGCGGTCGGCTGAGAGCAGCAACTCGTCGAGCGTGTTGCCTTCGATCCCGAAGGTAGCGCAGCCTGCGCTCAAGCCGATGAAGATGTTAGTGCTGCCGAACCCGAAATCGTGACCATCGATGAGCTTTTGAATTCGCGTGACCAGTTCGTGAACCTCTTCGCTTCCCACCTGAAGTATGGCCACGAACTCATCGCCCGCATAACGGCAGATGAAATCCGACGAGCGCACCTGAGTCTGAAGCACACGGCCAAGTTCCCGGAGCAGATGATCGCCCGCCTGATGGCCCAGCCTGTCGTTTACCGATTTGAATCCGTCTAGGTCCATCATCACCACCGAGAAGACGTCCTTGTGCCTGCGCGCCCGGTCTGCTTCTTCCTCGAAGCGATAGCGCAGGGCGCGGGCGTTGGGAAGGCTGGTGATGACATCGGTCAGCGCGCTGGTTTCAGTCCGCTCGTGATGCACCGCGTTTGCTATGGCGTCGGAAGCCAGCTTGGCCACCGCTTCCATCAATCTCAGATGATCAGTGTCATAGGAAGCCAGTTCGATGGAATAGAGAGCCAGCGCGCCCAGAACCTCGTCGTCTTTCATCAGAGGCACGACCGTCGCGGTCTTGTAGGTTTCAGGCACTTCGATTTTCATCGCGTCGAAATCGAGAGCCGGGTCGCAGTTGTGCATGGGATGGCCGTTGGCCACCACCCAGCCTGCTATTCCCGCGCCCGAAGTCATTCTCTTGCCCTTGAAGCGATCCGCGTTGCGCCCGGCTACATGAGCGACTTCGACTTCGGTCGAATCCGACTTTTGCAGATAAAGCGCGCAAGTCGTATAGCTCACAATATCTTCGAGCCTGGCGGAAAACACTGCGAAGGTGTCGCGGAGGTCGAGGCTCGTGCCTATGGTCTGGGCTATGTAGTAGAGAGTTATGAGTTCGCGGTTGGCGCTGCGGATGCGCTCGAAAGCTCGGTGGTCGTGTTCGATGCGCGCGGTTTCAGGCGCTTTTTTGGCCCGCCGGTCATGGGATTTGTGCGGCTCGACCCGCAGGCTGCGAATCTCGGCTTCGAATTCGTCGAGGTGATCGAGAAACGCGGTGATAACCTTGGGGTCGAACACCGTTCCGCTACCCTCTCTTAAAATCTGCAAAGCCTGCTCGCGCGTCATGGCCTTGCGATACTGCCGGTCTTCTCTCACGGCGTCAAAGCAGTCGCAGACGGCCAGTATGCGCGCGGTGATGGGAATCTGTTCGCCTTTCAGCCCGTCGGGGTATCCGCGCCCGTCCCATCGCTCGTGATGATGGCGGACTACGGGAACTACCGGGTAAGGAAAACTCACCCGCTCCAGAATCTCAGCGCCCACGATGGTATGAACTTTCATCTTATCGAACTCGGCGGTCGTCAGCGGCCCCGGCTTGTTGAGAATGTAATCGGGTACGGCCAGCTTTCCTATGTCGTGAAGCAGCGCCCCGGCCTTGAGGGCTTCTATTTCGGCGTTGCTCAGGCCGAAGATGCGGGCAAGCCCTGTGGCGTAGACCTGAACGCGATGAACGTGATCGTGAGACACTTCGCCTTTGGCGTCTATCGCTATGGCCAGAGCTTCTATAGTTCGAAGGTGAAGATCGGTTATCTGCTCGGCGTGGCGGTTGGAGGCGTCGAGGTTGTCCAGATAGACTTTGTATGAAAAATAAGTTATCGCCAGAATGGGAACGGCCACAATGAAGGCGTAGAAGGAAACTATATCGATGAGTTTGATGATGAGGCAGGCGGCAATCGATCCTGCGAAATAGGAAACAGAAGTCCACAGGAAGGACTCCTTCCAGGTATGAACGAGGCTTCGACGGCGGCGCAGAGCGGCCACCGCGCTGACCGTTCCCGAATTGATGATGTAATGAATGAGCGCAAGCAGCCCGGCAGCCATAAACAGCAGGCTCAGATCAACCTTGCCTCCCTGCAGGTCTCCGAAGACATGGCCCACGACGGCGCTGGCGATGAACA
>CAZPQE010000550.1:0-4261 GCA_964588615.1 uncultured Clostridia bacterium
ACTGGCTGCTGGCGGCTCTCCTGTTGGCGCAAATAGTTTTGATGACCGCAAGCGCGCGAAATCCTGAGAGCGGAGAATCTGTGCTTCATTCCTGGGTGATGACCCCGCTCACTTTTGTGGCTGACAAGGCCGACAGGGTTTATTCGGCTGTAGCCGGCTGGGTCGCAGGCTATGTCGAGTTGCGGGGGGTGAGAGAGGAAAACCAGCGCCTGCACGACGAAGTAGACCGTCTGACAGCCGAGCGCAACGAAGCGATTGAAAGATCGGCCCGCCTGGAAATACTCGAACAACAACTGGGCCTCGCCTCTGGCCAGCCCATCAACTCGGTTGCCGCCAACGTGGTGTCGAGGAAAATGGCCTGGTGGTCTAGATTTCTGATCATCGACCGAGGCTCTTTCGACGGGGTGAAGAAAGACATGCCGGTGGCCACCGCCACAGGCATAGTAGGGCGGGTGATAAAGGTGGGTCCCAACTGGGCGCAGGTTCAGGTCATCACCGACAAACTGGCGGGCGCGGGCGCAATGCTTCAATCCTCGCGGGCGATGGGCGAGATACGCGGGCTGGGCACGGATCGCTGCGAGTTGAAAAACATCTCCACCAGCCAGTCGGTCGAAGTCGGAGAAGCGGTAGTCACGACGGGACTGGATCGAATCTACCCCAAGGGATTGCTCATCGGAGTGGTCGAGCGGGTCGAGACAGACCCGAATTCCCCGTCGCAGAAAATAACCATCGCCCCTTCGGCCCGCGTCGACCGCGTGGAACTCGTCCTTTTGCTGCTGGTCGAAGAGAAGGATTTGAAGATAGACGAGGTGGTTAAGTAGCCGCGCTCTGGCGCGGGCCGAGGTGAGAGTGCAGGCACTAAAGATCGCTCTGACAATTTTCGTCGCGCTCTTGCTGGAGATGTTGCTCTCGAAACGGCTGGGGTTCTTTCAGTATCTCGATCTGACTCTGATCATTTCGGTGTACTTCGGACTTCAGCGCGCCCCATTGCTGGGGATGCTCACTGGCGCTACGGCAGGGCTTGCCGCCGACGTGGTGAAGGGCGGGATACTCGGAGTAGGCGGGTTTTCCAAGACTCTGATCGGGTACGTGATTGCGGTCATCTCAGTCAAGTTCCCGCTCGAAAACCCGCTCATGAGGCTGGGCGTGGTGGCCGTCGCTTCAGTCCTCAACACCATGCTCTACATCGGCCTTAACCTGATGCTTGACAGAGAGCCGCCCTACATCTCCACCTGGGTCGAGTTCGGAAAGACCATCGGCTGGCAGGCTCTGGCCGACACCCTGGCCTGCATCTTCGTTTTTGCAGCCCTCGACAAAATCTTCCCCGACCAGCCTGCTGCGTCGCGGATGGAGATCAAGAAGAGGTTTTATGAGTAGCAGAGCGACCGGCACGGATGAAGCGTTCGATTTCGAAAAGCGCCTCAAAGCGATTCTCATAATCGCGCTGGCGATCTTTGCGGCGCTCACTGTCCGTTTCTATTTCCTTCAGGTTTCGCGTCATCAGGATTTTCAACAAAGGGCTGAGAACAACCGCATACGCGAAATCCCCATACTTGCCCCGCGAGGCGCGATACTCGACCGCAACGGGAAACTCCTCGTCGATAACCGCGAGGCTTTCAACGTCGTGCTTTCCCCCGACGTGTTGAACAACAAGGAGCCGACCGTGAGCGAAACCATCGATGCGCTGGTTCGCTATTTCGGAGTAGACCGCGACCGCATCGTCTCCGAACTTTACAATTCCCGCCGCGCGAGGTCTCAACCCATTCTGGTCAAACAGAACGCAGGCGACGCAGACCGCGCCTGGATCGCAGCCCATGGCTACGACTACCCCGACATAACCATCGAAAAGCAGCCGCAGCGTCTCTATCCTCACAACCACCTTGCCGCCCACGTCATAGGCTATATCGGTGAGATAAGCCCCAAACAACTCGAAGACCCGAAATACGCCGACTACAAACCCGGCGACATAATCGGGAAGACCGGGCTTGAGGCTTACTACGACAAGCAACTGCGCGGCAAGGATGGGATGAAGCGGCTTATAGTCGATTCGCGCGGGCGCGCCATCGATACGCTCGAAGAGATACTTCCCGAAAGAGGCCGCGATATAGTCACCACTCTCGACATTGACCTTCAGCAGGTGGCCGAAGAGCAGTTCGACGCGACCGGAGACAAGGGAGTGGCCATAGCCATGAACCCGCAGAACGGCGAGGTGCTGGCTATGGTTTCACGCCCGGCTTTCGATCCCAACGTCTTCGCTCAGAACGTAATCTCATCAGGAGAAAAACGGGCAGAGGTGCTCGCCCTCATACGCGATCCTGATCACCCTCTCTACAACAATGCCATACAGGGCCGTTATCCGACAGGCTCGACCTGGAAGCTACTGATGTCGGCAGCCGCTCTCGAAGAAGGAATCATTACCCCGAAAGAATCCCGAATAGTTTGCGGCGGCGGAATTCAGATGGGCAATCGCTTCGTCCACTGCATGGGCAATCATGGCGCTCCCGATATTCACCCGGCAATAGTTCGTTCCTGCGACGGATATTTTTACAGGCTCGGACTCAAGATGGGCGTCGATATGATTCACAAGTGGGTGATCAAATTCGGGGCCGGGCCTAAGACAGGGATCGATCTGACCAACGAAGTCCGGGGCTGGATTCCCGACCGGGAGTTGAAGCGGCGTCTCAATCCCAAAGACCCAGAGTGGAAAGATTTCGACACGGTGATGGCAAGCATAGGGCAGGGAAGCGTGGCGATAACTCCCCTGCAGTTGTTGCGCGCCGTCTCAGGCATAATGATGGGCGGGCAGTATCACACGCCGCACGTCATGAAAGAATTGCGCAACCCGGCAGAGCCTTATGCCGACAACCCGGTCGAAGTGAAGCTGTCCCCCGAGACCACCGCTATCCTTAGCTACGGCGCTTGGGGAGTGTGCAACGAGGGCGGAACTGCGGGCGGCATATTCCCGCGCGATCTCAACGTCGGCGGAAAGACCGGCACGGCTCAGGTCATCGCCAAAGAAAAGGCGCGCGGCAAAGAGCATAAAGACCACGCCTGGTTCATAAGCTTCGCTCCGCTTCACACCCAGGAGAAGCCTGAAATCGGAGTCGTAGTCCTTTCGCCCAACAGCGGATTCGGCGGCAAGGTGTCTGCGCCGCGAGCGAGGATGATAATAGGCGCATACTATACCAAGAAGCTTGGCCGCGCGGTCATACCTGAGATGGCTGGGCGCTTCGGCCTCGAAGGGGCGAAGAGTGAGCTTTCCGCCTCCGTTCAATCTGATCCGACAGCGGCTCGCCCCGCCTCGCGGCAGTAGAGTCGATTTTCGCGCGTGGAATCGGCGTGGTAAGATGCTCTTTCGATTCGGATCAGATTGTTTAATCGATCATGGTTGAGATCAAACGGAGAACATTGAAAGACGTCGATTGGGCGCTCATCATCGCGCCTGTCGGTCTCACTCTGTTCGGCTGCGTGGGCATCTACAGCACCGCGCCCAATCTCGACTTCGTGAAAAAGCAGGTGATCTTTCTGGTCATCGGCCTTGTAGTGGCTACTGTCGCCATGCTGACCGATTACCGAAGGGTAATAGCCGACATCGCGCCGTTCTTCTACGGGTTCGTCCTGGTGCTGCTCGTCTTTGTGCTGTTTGTCGGCGAAGAGATAAACGGCAACAAGGCGTGGCTGCGCATTCCTGGGCTGTTCGGATTTCAGCCGAGCGAGTTCGCCAAGCTCGCCACCATTCTCATGCTTGCGCGATACATGGCACGGCCTCGAAGCGGGCCGCTTTCTCTGCGCGATATGGCCGTGATGGCTGCAATCGTGATTCCTCCGGTACTTCTCATCCATCTCGAAAACGACACCGGCACGATGCTCACCTTCGGCGCTATCTTAGGCGCGTTTTATTTCCTCGGAGGGTTGAAGAAGCGGTGGATCGCCGCTGGCGTCATCGGCGTCGCCCTGGCGCTTGTGGCCGTGTACCCTTACCTCAAGGAATATCAGAGGAAACGCATCGATATAGTTTTGCACCCGGAAAACGCCGATCCGAGGGGCTACGGATTTCAGACCATTCAATCGATGGTCGCCGTCGGATCAGGCGGCGTGCTGGGCAAAGGCATAGGTCAGGGCACGCAGGGAAAACTCGGATTTCTCCCTTATGCTTATTCGGATTTCATAGGCGCGGCCGTCGCCGAAGAAACCGGACTCATCGGCGTACTCTTGATGATGGCCCTTTATCTCACCCTGATCTTCCGCCTGTTCGTCGTGG
>CAZPQE010000551.1:0-4253 GCA_964588615.1 uncultured Clostridia bacterium
CTTGCTGCTTAATTGGAAAAAGTCGAGTTATAAGGACCCAGACTACAACCGCTATCTTTGGATTGAGATCGTAGAAGCAGGTCGAGGAAACGAATTCTTATACTCTCGGATTCGTTAGTTGAGCAACAAGCTCATCGTGTTTCGCTCTTGAAGGCGGGACACTACAAAACTGGTTCACCAAGCGGCAGCGGGACAGAACGGGGTCGAATCTGAATCGTTCGCTGCCGCTTCTGCGGTTTGCGTGTTGAGAAACTGCCAGGCCGATAGCGATCTATGATCCTTCCTGCAAACGCAAGACTGTTACAGAGAAGCTCTCGGCTCCCAGCCTGTCAATCGACTTCGCAACAGCCCTGATTTTCCGCGCGCTCAAATTGCCCACCCCGCTTCGCAAGTGATAATATTTTCGATTCGATTCAGAGACTTCTTCCTCACATGAAGAACTCATCTATTGATTGAAACGGAGTGCGATGACCCAGGAAGTAATCAGCGTCAGGGGAGCCAGAGTTCACAACCTCAAAAACATCAACGTCGATATCGCCATCGGCAAGCTCACTGTAGTCACAGGCGTGAGCGGGTCGGGCAAATCCTCTCTCGCCTTCGACACCATCTATGCCGAAGGCCAGCGCCGCTATGTCGAATCGCTCTCGGCCTATGCGCGCCAGTTCCTCGAACGCATGACCAAGCCCGACGTCGATGAAGTCATAGGCATCTGCCCGCCTATCTCCATCCGTCAGAAAAACTTGACACGCAATCCACGCTCGACCGTCGCAACTCAGACTGAAACATACGACTACCTGCGCCTGCTCTATGCCCGAATCGGCGCGACCTTATGCTCAGGCTGCGGACAGGAAGTCGCGCGCGACACGCCCCAGTCAATCGCAGACCGGATACTGCAACTGCCCGAAGGTTCGCGCTTCTATGTTCTCTTCCCCGCCTCAGCCGGAATGGAAGAAGCCGAAGCGAGCGAAAACGGAGACCGCAAAAAGAAAAAGAAAAAAGAAGCTCCTGCAAAACAGGAAACTCGCATCAAGGCCCATCTGATGAGCCTCATGCAGCGGGGATTCACGCGATTGTTCAAGGACGGGCGCATCATCGAACTTGCGACTCCCGACAGCTTCACAGAATCTTCTTTCGACGACACCTTCGTTTTAGTCGACCGGCTCATCGTGCGAAGCGATCATAGATCGCGTCTTACAGATTCGATAGAGGTCTGCTACCAGGAAGGCCGGGGACAGGCCGTAATCGAAATCGCTGCCGAGCAAGCTGAGAGGCTGCGCTTCTCTCAGGGATTCGAGTGTAAGCGATGCTCCGTCAAATTCGCCGACCCTGAGCCGAGGCTCTTCAGCTTCAATTCGCCATTCGGCGCGTGCCCTACCTGCCAGGGATTCGGAAACACCATCGGACTCGATATCAATCTGATCATTCCCAATCGCGAGTTGAGCCTCGAACGAGGAGCGGTCGATCCCTGGATGAAGCCTCAATACGAGTGGGCGCAAAAAGAGATGCTGAAGTTTTCACGCGAGGAAGGCATACCGACCGATGTGCCGTTCCGACAGTTGAGCCGCGATCAACAGAAGGCGATCATTCAAGGACGCAACGGATTCGGCGGCGTGAAGGGCTTTTTCGATTTCCTCGAAACCAAGAAGTACAAACTGCACGTAAGGGTTTTTCTTTCGAAGTATCGCGGCTACACGCTCTGCCCCGACTGCGCGGGATCGCGTCTGAGGGCGGAAGCACGAATGGTAAGAGTCGGCGACAGGACGCTTCCCCAGGTCTGCTCGATGACCGTAGCAGAAGCGGCCCGCTTCTTCGATGAGATTCAACTCACTGAGGAACAAACCGGCATAGCCGGGCGGCTGCTTCATGAGATAAGCAGTCGCTTGAAGTTTCTCAACGACGTGGGGCTTGAATACCTCACGCTTGATCGTCTTGCTTCTACTCTTTCCGGAGGCGAAGCGCAGCGCATTCATCTGGCGACGAGTCTGGGCGCGTCGCTCGTAGGCGCGCTTTATGTGCTCGACGAGCCATCCATAGGGCTTCACGCGAGAGACAACCAGCGATTGATTCGGATACTGCGCGACCTGCGCGACATCGGCAACACAGTGCTTGTTGTAGAGCATGAGCCGGAGATGATTTCATCGGCTGATGAAGTCATCGACATTGGCCCCGGCGCGGGAGAGCTTGGTGGCGAGGTTGTGTTTGCCGGAACCGCTCGTGAGCTTATGAGCCAGTCTCATTCGCTGACCGGAAAATACATGCGTGGCGAGTTGGAGATAAAACCGCCCAGGCAGCGCCGACAGCCCGGCCTGCATTTTCTGGAAATCCTCGGCGCAAGCGAGCACAACCTCGACCGAATCGATGTCAGGATTCCGTTGCGTATGATGGTCTGCATAACGGGCGTGTCGGGGTCGGGCAAATCGACTCTGGTGCATGACATCATCTATGCCGGGCTGAAGAAGCAGCGAGGCGAATGGACGGGCCGGGTCGGATCGTTTTCCAGACTCGAAGGCGGCCAGTACATTCAGGACGTAGTGCTCGTAGATCAATCTCCCATCGGGCGCACTCCGCGTTCGAACCCTGTGACATATATAAAGGCTTATGATGCGATACGCGATCTGTTCTCGCACACGCGCGAGGCGCAGGCGCATGGGTTCGATGCCTCGCACTTCAGCTTCAATGTTCCGGGAGGCCGCTGCGAGCGATGCGAAGGAAACGGCGTCGAGGTCAAGGAGATGCAGTTTCTTGCCGACGTGGAACTGGTTTGCGAAGAGTGCAAGGGCATGCGGTTCAAGGCGGCGCTGCTGGATGTGAAGTATCGCGGCAAATCGATCAACGATGTTTTGAATATGACGGTCCGCGAGGCGCTTACATTTTTTTCGAGCGTCAATCGAATCGCATCGCGATTGAGCGTGCTCGATGCGGTGGGCCTCGGCTATTTGAGGCTGGGCCAGTCGGCCACGACTCTTTCGGGGGGAGAAGCCCAAAGAGTGAAGCTTGCTTCCTACCTCACGCGCAAAGCGGGCGAGAAGATTCTCTATATTTTCGACGAGCCTACGACGGGGCTTCACTTCGACGACATCAGCCGGTTGCTTGGCGCATTCCATCATTTGATCGAAGCGGGCGGATCGATAATAATCATCGAGCACAACCTCGATGTGATAAAAAGCGCGGACTGGATAATCGACCTCGGGCCTGAAGGTGGCCACAGGGGCGGGAAGATAGTGGCCGAAGGGACGCCCGAAAAAATAGCCGGGTGCGCTGAGTCGCACACAGGCCGATTTCTTCAATCGGCGCTCAGGCCGGTCGAGTAGCGGGTCAGGTTGGGGTTGATGGAAGTTCGAAGTTCGATCTTTCAACCGAGAGGATTCGCCCATGAAGAAATGCTTCATCGCAATGCTTGCGCTCGTTTTCGTTTCACAACCGCTTCCCCTCGCAAGAGCGCAACAGGTTCCCTACCTGGATGAACTCCTCACTCGCTTCGAAGAATTCAATCGCCTGCGCGCTGAACGTCAGAGCGCGGGAGCGAATCTTTCGGCAATCGAGCCGCTCAGAGTGCGCGGCGAAGAAGCGTTTCGACGAGGCAATATCACCGCCCTTCTCGAACTTTTGAGCGAAAGCATTTCATCGCTGAAATCGAGGAAATGGGATGAGAAGGAACGGTTTCTTTCCTCGCTCGCTATCGAAGTCAACCGCGCGGTGATAGAACCAAACGCCGAGTTGCAGGTCTCGCTCATTCGCATGTTTCCATCAAACGCAGTCAAAGCGTTCGCTTCCGCGCCAACTATCACATTCGAGATCGCTCCTCTTGAAATGTCCGGGCCTGAAACCGTTTCGACGAGAAGTTCTCCCGATCCGGTGGTGATCGCTCAACGCCTGCCTGTGTCCGAAACGGGCGCGGCAGCCGGTCGCCGGTTGAAGATGCCCGACGGGGCTTACTGGGTGACAGCGCGCGTGGAATCAGGCGGACAGAAAGCTGGCGAGGTTAAAAAACTCATCTACGCGATCAGCGATTTCACTGAGCGGGTGCAGGCGCTATCGAAACGCATCGCCGAAATAAAAAGCTCTACTGAAGAGAAGGTCAGAACAGTAGCCCCGCTCATCACGACAGCCGAGTTTCAGCGTCAACGCCTCGCGCCGCTCAAAGACAGCCCCAGCGAGACCGAAGTGATCGTTCCCGATCAGCTTGAGCAGATCGAATCCGATATCTCCGAGCTTGCAAAAGGCAACAACCCTTACGCAGAGGAAACGGGCGA
>CAZPQE010000552.1:0-4250 GCA_964588615.1 uncultured Clostridia bacterium
AGGGGTCTCTTGCCCAAAAGGGTCTTCTTCATCGCCTGATTCACCCGTGCATCGCTCTTCTGGGCCAAAGAATGCTCGTCCTGCTTCAGAGGCGCCTCTTTCGCTGAATCGCCTGAAGAGACATGCTTTGGGGAGAGATCCCCTTCGTTTCGAATCTTTCCATGTTCATCGGTCCGATAACAAGATTCCAAACCTCTTTCTCCAAATTTGAATACCCACTTCTTCAGGGTTGGACGATTGTGAGCGCCTCTAAACTCTTCTTTCATCCTTTTCAAGTTGATCGACTTGTCGGGATCCTCAATTTTCTCCATTCCAAGATATATGGGGATAAGTTTGCCGTTAGTAACAGGATTTGTCATAAAAACTCCTACGTTTATTGCGACGATTATACAACTATCCATTTAAACATAAAAACACTTCTTGAATAACGGGATCAAAACATTAATATAAATTATTTTAATGCGCGCCTTTTTTTCGAGAATGAAGTAAACTAGCCGCATGATAAAAAGGGAGAAACTATGGGTAGCTCAATTTATTCTTTCGCTCAATCAGCCTGCGACGCAGTGTATTCAGCAGGAAAAACAGCAGTCGAAACCATCAGCGAGAATCGAAAACTCGCCACGGCCGCAGCAATTGCAACCGCAGTTGCGGGGGCGTATTTCCACGGCGCGTTCGACCTCTCGACGACCGCTTCGCAAGTCGGTTGGTTGACGACCACCACCACGAAAACTCCAACACTTCTCGGCAGAGCCGCAGAGTTTGTTGGCGCAAGCGTCTCTTCTTCGACCGAGACTTTAAACAGCCTTCCCCTTGTAGACAAGATTCCAGGCGTAGGAACATACGTTGCAAAAGCTCCTGCTGCTGCAGTGAAAGTCGCATACGATGTAGCGTCTAGCGGTCTGCAGGGCGCATGGTCTGGACTCAAGACCGGCGGCTTCTGGGGAGCCTCCGCAGGCGGAGTTATTGGAACATTGATGGCTCCAGTAGAGGGCATTTCAGCTCCATTTGCTGGCGCAGCAGGCGGAGCCATGACGGGTGGTTTCTTCGGCTCTGGGCTGAACGGCTTATATAGCGCTGTCACCGAAGGATATAAATCGGTCACTTGGTTGTTGTCGTAATAGCACATCTGACGCGCGGGACTCTTCCGCGCGTCTTTTTTTTTATCTCAGCGTTTCTTGGATGGCGGCGAGAATCCGATCTTTGTTCGGGAGAGTTTCCCTTTCGAGAGGTTTTGAATAGGGAAGCGGCGTTTCGCGCGAGCAGACCCGCGCAAGCGGCGCGTCGAGATCGTCGAAGCAGTGCTGCTGGATCTGGAAGCCCACCTCAGCCGAGATGCCGGCAAAGACATGCCCCTCTTCGACAAGGACGCACCGGTGCGTTTTCCGAACGGACGAGGCCAACGTGGCGATGTCGAGCGGCTTGATGGTGCGAAGATCGATCAACTCGACGGAAATCCCTTGCTTTGCGAGCTCGTCGGCAGCCTCTCGGCAGAATTTGAGGACGCGCGAGTAGGAAACGACAGTGATGTGCTTCCCTTCTTTGACGACTTTGGCTTTTCCGATGGGGACTGTATACTCCTCCGTCGGGATCTCCATCTTATCGCCATAAGAGAGCTCGTTTTCTAAGAAGAGGACGGGATTGTTCGAGCGGATCGCCGATTTGAGAAGCCCTTTCGCATCGTAGGCGTTGCTCGGGCAGATGATGATGAAGCCGGGAAGATTGCCGTAGATCGCCTCGACGTTGTGGGAGTGTTGGCAAGAGACTTGCGCAGCAGCGCCGTTCGGCCCGCGGAAAACGATCGGGCAGTTGAAACGGCCGCCTGACATGTAGTGCGCTTTCGCAGCGTTAGAAACGAGCTGATCGAAAGCGACGAACGAGAAATTAAAACTCATGAACTCGACAATCGGCCGCAGTCCCGTCTGCGCCGCGCCGATCGCAAGCCCCGCGAACCCCGTGTCCGAAATCGGAGTGTCGATCACCCGCTCAGGACCCCACTTGGCGAGCATTCCCTTGGTCACTTTGTATGCGCCGTTGTATTCAGCGACCTCTTCGCCGAGGATGAACACTCTCGAGTCGCGCGTCATTTCTTCATCGATCGCTTGACGCAGCGCTTCTCGGATTTCGACTACTTGCGAGCCCATCAGAGTTTCTCCTCAGGCGCATAAACGCCTTGCTCAAGCACGATCGGATCGGGGAAGGGGCTTTCCTCGGCGAATTTCATCGCGGCGATCGCGATCTCCCGCGCCTCTTTGTCCATTTCTTTGAATTGTTCCTCAGTCAACATTTTCCGCTTGATCAGATCGAACTTCAAATGGAGGATGGGATCGCGCTCCATCTTCTCTTGCAGATGTTCCTTCGTCCGGTAGAGGCCGGGATCGGAGATCGAGTGTCCGCGAAATCTCTCCGTAACCGCCTCGATGAGAACAGGGCGGGAGGTCTTGAGCACCTGCGCGTATGCCTCTTTGAATCCGGCATAGCAGTTGAAGAAGTCCATCCCGTCGAAATTAACCGAGGGGATATCGTACGCCTTGGCAAAGTGATCGGCGATCGGCGATACGCAGACGGCCCGTTCGGCGTGCGTTCCCATGCCCCACTGGTTGTTCTCGATCACATAAATGCAAGGCAGTTTCCAAAGCGCCGCGAGATTGAGAGATTCGTGGAACGCCCCTTGAACCGAGGCGCCGTCTCCGAGAAAGCAGAAAGAAACAAGTCCTTTCTGTTTCAGATACTTGATCGAGAAGGCGGCGCCCGTCGCAATGGGGATATGCCCTCCGACGATCGCAAGTCCGCCAAGAAGCCGATCGGCGTAGAGGTGCATCGACCCGCCCCGCCCCATGGCGTTCCCCGTCGTTCGTCCATACAGCTCCGCCATGATCTCGTTCGGCGTCGCTCCGAGAAGATACGCCAACGCATGGCATCGATAGGTCGTCGTGAACCAGTGCTTTGCGCCGCAGGCGGCGATGCAGGCAGTCTGAATCGCCTCCTGTCCCATGTACGAATGGTAAAAGCCGCCGACAAAGCCGTGCTGGTAAGCAGCTTCGCCGCGCAATTCGAGGTTGCGTATGATCAGCATCTCGCGAAGGGCGTGAAGAAGCCCCTTTTTGCCGACTTCCTTGGCGACTTGGTCAGGATCTGAGGGAAAAAAATGGTAGAGACCTTCGCGCGCTTTCTTCTTTTTCATTAGAGCGACCCCTGTCATGAGCTTAACCTATGCCAACACGAAGTGTCAATAGGGTCCCTGCTGGCCGCCGCCCATCATCGGAAGACCCGACCCATGGCTGGGGACAACGTGGGGATTGTTCGTGATCGGCACTGTCCTTAGATCGTCATCTTCGTTATAAGCTTGGAAGCAACCCGCTAAAGATAAAAGGGCGATGTAGATCCAACGTCTCATTTTCAACTCCTTGAGAGGAAGATCATAGCCGAGCGGAGAGAAAAATTGAAGTAAAAGTCAAAATCGGGTTTTATGAAACCTCGATTTTATGAAAAAACGACCTATTTACTACGATACCGAGACGACGGGAGTGAAGGCTGGGAAGGACCGGATCATCGAGATCGCCGCCTTCGACCCCGAGCAGGACCGGACCTTTTGCTCGTTCGTCAACCCCGAAATGCCGATTCCCGCCGAATCGACCGCGATCACGAATATCACGGACGAGATGGTGAAAGACGCCCCCTTGATCGGCTCCGCCCTCTCTTCCTTCGCCGAATTTTGCGCGGGCGAGATCGTCTTGATCGCCCACAACAACGACTCGTTCGACAAGCTTTTCCTCGAAGCGGAATTCCAAAGGGCTGGCATGGCGATCCCCGCTTGGACCTACCTCGACTCGCTCAAATGGTCGCGCAAATACCGGAGCGATCTCCCAAGGCACAGCCTCCAATCGCTGAGAGAAGTCTATGGAATCGAGGCGAACCAAGCTCACCGCGCGCTCGACGACGTGATCGTCCTCCACAAAGTCTTCAGCCGCATGATCGACGACCTGTCGTGGGAAGCCGTCCTCGATCTCATCAACAAGACCCCGCAAATTCTTCGGATGCCGTTCGGCAAGCACGCGGGGAAGATGCTCTCCGAAATCCCCAAAGACTACGTCGAATGGCTTTCCAAAAGCGGAGCTCTCGATAAAAAAGAGAACTCTCTTCTGAAAGAGAACTTCATAAAACTCGGATCGCTCGCAGGAGTCTCATGAACATCGTCATCATCGGATGCGGGTACGTCGGCCTCGAGGCTGCAGCGGCCTGGACCAAAAAGG
>CAZPQE010000553.1:0-4249 GCA_964588615.1 uncultured Clostridia bacterium
GATGGGCCAGGTCTGAAGCCAGCCTCGTTTCGCTGGCCCATCTGCACGCCGCGCAATCGCTCGACGCTTTAGGCAAACGCGACGAGGCGGTGGCTGAATATCAGGCGGTGCTCAAACGTGAAAACGTATTCGATTCGCACAAGCAGGCCAGCGAGTACGTGAAGAAACCGTTCGTTCCGGCGAGTTGAGCGGTAATTTTTTGATCCGCTGTCAGAGAGTTGTGATAAGCTCTTTGAAAAAATGACCACAGACTCAAAAGCATTGAACAGTATTTCGCAATCGAAAGGCGAAAGCTTGTCCGTGAAGTTCCGTCTGCTCGGATTGCGGCGTGGAAAACATGCTCTGGATGTGCAACATCGGAAACCTGGTGCTTGCCGCAGGGCTGTTTATGGGCGTGAAGTGGATGATAAGGCTTGCGGTGCTTTGGGCCATTCCCGGACTTCCGCTCTGGCTGTTCGAGGTAGTGCTACATGGCGGATGGCTGGTGACATCTTTCCTCACGCACATAGGGGTTTTGATGGTCGGCTTTCCCGCCCTCTACAAAGTCCGCGCAGACCGCAGGACGTGGCTGCACGCGCTCGTGTGGTTTCTCTTTATGCAGCAGGCGAGCCGCATGTTCACCCGGCCCGACAACGATCCGAACTGGAACGTCAACGTCGCGCACAGGATTTATGGCGGCTATGAAAACATAGTGAGCGAGTACTGGCAGTTCTGGGCCTTGACGACGCTGATGGTCGCCGCAGGGCTTTGGGTGCTCGGATGGATTCTGCTGAAACTCTTTCCGCCGCGCAGCGATGGTTAGACGCATCCAGCAGGCAGGGATTAAGACATGGCGAATTTATTCTGGAAAACAAAAAACTCAACGAGGGGCCTTGTTGAAACCCCTTTCAAGACCGAAGAGGAATTCGAGAAAACCATCTTCAGTACCGCTGAACTTCTCGAAGATATATTTCTTCTCAAGAGGCAGGTTAGAGGAGGCGGTAAGCCAGGGATTCCGGACATAATCGGAATAGACACTGATGGGAATATTTGCATACTTGAATTGAAGAACACTTCGGTTAGCGCTTCGGTTATACCTCAAGTTTTGGAATATGCTATATGGGCAGAGACCAATCCTGATTCAATAAGATCTCTCTGGCTGGAACGCGACAATAAACCAGAAGACCTCGAAATCAATTGGGAAAACATACGGGTGAGAATTATTGTTCTTGCCCCTTCCATACACCGTGCAACGCTCCAATTTGTTGAGAAGATCAACTATCCAGTTGATTTGGTCGAAGTAAAAAGGTGGGTGGAAAGTGACAATCAAATCATAACGGTAAACAAGCTTGAGCAAGACGAGAAAAGGTCAAAAGTACGCCCTGCCAGAGGTCTTCCGATATATGATGAATCGTTTTACAAGGCAGAGCGCAATAAAATAAGCGTTGAACATTTTCTGCGATATATCCGCGAAGTGGAGGAATTAATCGAAAGGAAAGGATGGCCGCTGGAAACAAAACTCAATCGAAGCTACTGTGCATTCAAAACAGGTTTTTTCAACGCATTCACGATAAGATGGATAGGGTCGAAAACCTTTGCGTTTTCCTTCAAACTGCCGGAGAGAGAAGCAAAGAAATTCAGGATTCCAATTACCCAATATAACCATCAGCGCGGCAGAGCGATTTACTACATTGATCCAAAAAGCACGAAGGTTAAAGACTTCGCTCCGTTAATTGAATACTGCTATAAGAAATTTGCTGGGGAACAATGGAAAATCATAAATGATGGAGCTAACACGCATGAGCGAACACCATATAGAAACAACTTTGCGCGAAGATGGAACACTGACGCTGACCGATCTGCCTTTTCACGCAGGCGAGACGGTTGAGGTCATCATACTGCCTCGTCCGAAGAAACCGGCAGCCGAGAACCGCTACCCTCTTCACGGGAAGCCGATACAGTACATCGATCCGACTGATCCTGTCGCTGAAGAGGATTGGGCAGCCCTGCGATGATCGTGCTTGATACACACATCTGGGTCTGGTGGATTCACGGCGACGCGCGTCTCAGCGAGCAACAGAAGAACTGGCTTGAGGACAATGAAGAGCAGGGGCTGGGAATCAGCGCCATATCGTGCTGGGAAGTTGCCAAACTGGTCGAGTACAATCGGCTGATATTGCCTTCTCCTGTGGCCGAATGGCTCGATCAAGCCTTGGCGTATCCGGGCGTCCAGTTGCTCAATCTGACTCCACGCATTGCGGTCGAGTCCACACAACTACCCGGACAATTTCACCGTGATCCGGCAGATCAGATCATAGTGGCGACAGCACGCGTATATGATTGCCCGCTGCTGACCGCAGATGAAAAGATTCTCAACTATACTTATGTGAAACTGCTGACAGGATCATAACAAGTTATTCAACCAGCGTTTCAATCGCGTACCTAAAAATCTCTGCTCGCCATCTGAAGAAGTCATGTCCGATTCTCCTTCATCACAAGCAGCGACTCGCCGACTTGCTCTCGCGCTCGACGGAGTGCCCTGGCAGGCAATCGATGAAATACGTCGCAACGGCGCTTTTCAATTCTTCCGCGAACCTGCCCGCGTCATCTCACCTTTTCCCACAATGACCAACATCGGCATGAACGCCATGCTTGGCGCTCGCAAGACGCTCGGTTATGAAAACCTCTTCTTCGACCGCCAGCATGGCCGCATGCGCGGAGGCGCAGTGAAATATATCAAACGCCGCTCGATGGATGCCGAGCGTCGCGGCTATAACTGCCTGCTCGATTACGAAGAACCTATGCAGTACGAATTCCTCGTCTACGTCCTGCCTGAAAAAATCTTTGCCTCAGACCTTGCGCGGATGATCGATAAATTCAACCAATCGACCGCGCCTCTGTTCATCGCCTTCCTCAAATCAACCGACGGAATAATTCATCTCGGAGGGCAAGAGAAACTGATGTCGGTTCTCGCTCGACTCGATGCGGCTCTCTCTCAACTTTACGAAGACCATCGGGGCGAGCTTGAAATCCTCACCTTCTCCGATCACGGAAACGCGCTGGTTCCTTTCAAACGAGTTTCTATGAAAGAGCATCTGGCCGAGTTCGGCTTCGATTTGTCGGGCCGCATAAAACATCATCGCTCCGTAATCGTCCCCGGCTTCGGGCTGTGCAGCTACGCGCCGGTCTACACCGCGATGGAAAATCGCAGAGAGTTGGCCGAAGCTCTCACGACTCTTGAGGGCGTGGATTTTTCCGCCTTCCTGCCGATAAACGATGCCATCGGCAACACGACCGAGATCACAGGCCCGCGAGGTCGCGCGCGCATTCACTGCGAGTCTGACCGCTTCGGCTACGAGCAGATCGAAGGCGATCCTCTCAGGCTTTCAGCGATCGTCTCTGATCTTCGATCGCGGGGCTTGATCGATGAGCGCGGGTATGCGGATGATCGCGCGTGGTTCGAGGCGACGAAGGATCACACTTATCCCGATGCGCTTCGCAACCTCTGGTCTTCGGCGCGCGATCACGTCGAATCGAAGGCCGATGTGCTGGTGAGCTTCGAAGACGGATATTGTTATGGCAGCGCCTTGTTTGACCGCATAGTCACGATGCTTGCGACTCACGGCAGCGCGCTGAAGACGACCAGCTACGCCTTCCTGATGTCGACTCACCGAGACCTGCCCTCGCATCTTCGCGCCGGGGAAGCGAGCGCGCTGATTCGCTCGATGTAAACCAGACGATTGAAAAAACAATGCCATAAGCTGACAGCCTGCGCCGCCTGTGTGCTATCATTCGACCAGGCCATTGCCGGAAAATATTGACACAGGGGGGCGCGATTATGACTCACAGTCTCCGCCGAGAACCTGCCCGACTTTCGCGCCCAACCACAGGGACGCAGTTTTATACATCTCAAGCCAAGAGGATCAACCATGACACGCAGCAGAAAGTATCGTTCAGCGCGTCGCCACCCGGAAAGCGAGCGCTCGATGTTCGAACAAAAAATCACCGGGCGAAACTGGCGCACGCTCGACCGAACTGATCTGCTCAATCTGGTGCGTGGCGGCGAAGACACGCACGTCGAATTCAAAGTCCGTCTGGTCAACACCGAAAAGATCACCGCCGGAGTTGTCGCGCTGGCAAACACCGGAGGCGGGGCTATGATATTCGGCGTGACCGACCAGCGAAGGGTCGAAGGATTAGATGACCCCGAACAGGTCGAACAACAACTCATAGATATCTGCCGCAATCAGATTCGCCCCCCCCTGCTTCC
>CAZPQE010000554.1:0-4243 GCA_964588615.1 uncultured Clostridia bacterium
TACAAGGATTCGACTCAAAGGCAGCGCGAAAAAACTCAAGCTCAGAACGGGCGACAATCAGGTGCAGGTAAAAGGACGAAACCAGGATTCTAACGTCTTTACTCTGAGGCTCTGAGTCAGATACAGTTCCCGCTCACAGATCAACCTGAGTGTGCAGGCAAGGAGGGAACTATGGCGACACCTGAAAGAGAAATACCCGCGCCCAGGACGCCTGACGGCGACTGGTCTTATGTCTTCTCTCATCATGCATTCACGCCCGCGCTGGAGCGGGCCGAAGGCATTTACCTTTATGATAAGGAAGGCAATCGCTACATCGATGCGTCGGGCGGGCCGATAGCGCAAAACATAGGACACGGCGACCGCCGAGTCATCGAGGCCATCGCGCGACAGGCAGAAAAATTCACCTATTGCCACCCGGTGCTGTCGAATCCGCTTCGCGCCGAGCTTTGCGCCCGCCTCGCTCGCCTCGCCCCCGGCGACCTCAACACCAGCTATCTGGTCTCAGGCGGATCGGAAGCCGTAGAGACGGCGATCAAGATAGCCCGCCAGTATCACCTCGCCTGTGGTCGTGAGCAAAAGCACAAAGTCATCGGCACGTGGGACAGCTATCACGGCATGTCGCTGGGCGCGCTTTCGGTCGCCGGAGGGCCGGGCTTTCGCAAACCGTTTTCGCAAATGCTGCTCGACTGGCCGCACATACGCCACTATCGCTCGCCGAGGGAGCGCCCCGCTGGAATGAGCGAAGTCGATTTCGCCCTCCTGTGCGCCCGCGAGCTTGAAGAGATGCTCTACTTCGTCGGCCCTGAGCAGGTGTCGGCGTTCATCGCAACGCCTGTCGGCGCGGGCAAAGATTACGGGCTGGTTCCGCCCGCCGAGTACTGGCATACAATTCGTGAGATATGCGACCGGTACGATATCCTGCTCATCGCCGATGAAGTAGTGACCGGATTTGGCCGGACGGGAAAGTGGTTCGCCATGGAGCACTTCGATGTGCAGGCCGACATTATGACTACGGCCAAAGGCATCTCCGGCCTCTACGCCCCGATGGGAGCCGTCACCGTCAGCGACCGCATCAACGAGCCGTTTGCAAACGGAGAAGTGTTCATTCACGGCTTTACGAACATGGGGCATCCTTTGGGGTGCGCCGCCAGCCTTGCCGCGCTCGACGTTTTGCAGTCCGATCATCTGGTCGAAAACAGCCGGGAAGTCGGCGCGTACCTTCACTCGCAAGCAGAGCGGTTCCTCGCTCATTCGACCATCGCCGATGCGCGCGGCAAAGGTCTGTTGATGGTTCTGGAACTGGTGCGCGACAAAGAGCAGATGGATTATTTCCCGCCGGAGGCCGAGGCCGAGCAGAAGTTTCAGGGCATCGCATTGAAAAACGGACTGGCGTTTTACATGACACTCTACGGCCCGCGCCGTCCGAGCGCGCTCAAACGCGGCATCCCGATATTCATCGCTCCGCCGCTGTGCATCACCCGCGAGCAGGTTGATGATCTCATCGACCGATTCGATCAAACCCTCATCGAGTGGGAACAGGCGATGGACATCTGAATCAAAGCGCGCAGGATTGAGATAGTGAACAAAGCCTGGAGTTCACCATTATCGGCTCGCCAAAGTGTGAACTCCAGACATCGCCCGATTCAGTTGGTCCAGTTTTCAATTCTCGACGCCACCGAACCGGCGGCCACCCACGCGGCGGCAGTCTCTCGAATGTTGGCCCACCTCACCGCGCTCGACGCGCCTATCCGCGCAGCCCACGCTTCGATGTCGGCTATGTCGTCGGTTGTATTTACCACCGTCAGAGTCCGGGGCGAGACCATGACGGTCGCGCTCAAAACCGGAGGCAAACTCTGCCCGCTCACAATTGCGACGAACGCTTCTATGTTTTGAAGCCCCCGGTCTCCTCCTCCGACTGCGATCAGGTTCCCGCTCGCGTCATGCTCAGTCCATCGCGCGGAGCTTGTCGGACGCCACACTCCGATGGCGTTGTCATCCGATCCCGGCCCGTGATTGGGCTGGCGGACTATGCCCCACAAAACCTCGGCCTGCCAGCTTACGCCGCTGCCCGCGACAGGCGAGCGGAGCGCGTCGATTTCAGTGTAGATCAAGCCTGAAGTCACATGGTTGGGATGCCCGCCAAGCTGAGTGATTCGCGCGTAGCAGTTTGCGCGGTCTGCATGTTCGTGCGCGTGAACGTCCCATTCGACGCCCATCGCTTCTGTGGCGCGGATGACTTCAGCAGCGCGAGGCTCGCCGGTAAGCCATCCCGTGTCTGCCCCGACAGACCATCGCATCGCGGTCGTCTGCGCGCCGACTTTTCCTGCGGCTGTTGCGCGCGCGAAGAACGCTATCAGCGCGTCCGCGTTTGGCCAACTCGCCCGATTGCTTTCGATATGCATCGTCCCTGACAGATAAAGCGTCGTCGTCGAAGGCGGCGCGCTGCTTCCTTCCAACATCTCCCAGATCATCGGAGCGTTCGCGGATGTATACTTCTTATTCTTCGAAGCGGCGTAAGAGACTGTCGATTCGTACTGATTCCAAACCGACTGCTGCTCCGCGTCAGAAAGCAGCGGCGATTTTTTGCTGATGTCGAAAGGAGGACGGCGCGGGCCGTTGACATAGACCATGACCCACGCGGAATCTACGGCGAAGAAATCGTTGTCATGCATCTTCACGCCGACAAAATATGGCGCGCGAGCGCCCTCAGCTTGCTGCGCGCTTGCGAATGCATTTTTGATAAGCGTCTTTGGTTTTTCGCCGACGTGCTCGAACAGCTTGAGATCGTAATGCTCCGGTCTTATATAAACGCCGTCCTGACGGTCGCCGAGATTCGAAGCGCGCCCGTGAACGACGAAGAATTTCGCGCCGAGCGTTTTGAAAACATCGCTCACCGCCTGCCCGACTGCGGCATCGGATTGTTTGGCTGCAACCCAGGGCGCATAGCCGAGTTTGTCTTTGAGCTTCTGATATCCGCCCGGCTCGCCGGTCGTTTGCCCTGTCGCAAGATCGAGACCATGCGTTTCGTAATTCATGATGGTCGTGTACTGCTGCGAGTAAGACATGCCTGCAAGCCCCAGCCAGTCGAATCCCGTGTAGTAAGGATTTGGCGGGCGCACGTGATAGGAGACCGAAGCTACAGGCGACGAAAGCAGTCGAGGGATGAGATCGGGAGCCTGCTCTTCGTAGAGATCGGTCATCGTGGTTGTGAGGTAAAAATCTACAGGGATGCTGTAGCGTTCGTGTATGTCGAGTAGGCGGCGGACTGTCGCAATGCTTTGCTCAGGGTAAGCGAAGTCCTGAACATTGATTGAAAACACCAGATAGTTTTCCGTCGCGGCCTGCGCAGCAGAGTTGGGGACAAGCTGCGGGAACGCGAAGAAAAACGCCAGAATCACTGATAAATAACCTGATTTCATTAGAAGGCTGTCTGTTTTTTTTCTCTTCATGGGACACTCTCCGTCAAACAAATTCATTACATGTTTGTTTAGACAGAGATTCTTCGACGCAGCCTGAATAAATCACTGGTCATGATCAGAGAATTGGTTTTGTAGTAAACGGCAAATGAGTTGAAGCGGATTTCGTTGAGAAACTGCGCCTTCACTGCTTCGCGCGCAAACAACGCAGGGCGACCCGATCACGGAAGCGATAAACGCATTCGACTGATTGAAAGCCTGCTCGCTCGAATTCATCGATGAGTTCCCTCATGTTCAAACGCCTCACCGGGGCGCTGGCATCGCCCTGCGCCCAGGGAGCAGCAAGAGTCTCTATCGCATAAACCCATCCTCCGGGCGCGAGCATTGAAAGAGCCTCGGCAAGCGAATCGCGCAGCCACCTGAGTCCGTCAGCAAGCGTGCCGCCGCGAAGCTCCATCATCGGCATCAGCACGCTGCCGATGCTCACGATAGTGGCTTCTGATCGTGGAAGATCGTTACCCTCTCCGAGCGAGAGAGCGAGGGCTTCGATCTTTGCCTGCGGCAAAATTTTCTCAAGCTTCGCCGCCGCGCGTTCGAGCTTCTGCGCATTGGGCTCGATGAGTGTGACGCGACCGAGGCGCGGATAATTGTTTGCAACGAGCGCGGCGAGCTTGCCCGTCCCTGCGCCGACATCGATCAGATGGTCGCCTGCGTCCAGTGGCGGGAGCGCAAGCATCATCTCGCGGTAATGCTCAGGCTCGCGCTCTGGCCCGGCAGTCCAGGTCGTGTCGTGGAGGTCATACCAGTCGGGATGCTCCCAGGGTTTG
>CAZPQE010000555.1:0-3846 GCA_964588615.1 uncultured Clostridia bacterium
GGTTGCGCGGGTGCGGCGCGGTGTTTGCCATCGATTTGAAAGACGCCCTGAAAGACACCGCGAGCGACTCAAGCGCGGAGCCGATCGAGATAAAGGAAATCGACCGCAAGATCGCTTCGCTGCTGGGAACGACGCCTGATCAGATAGCGATAAACGACATGGCCGTTCACGCGGCTTCGCAGAATATTTATCTCGCGGTAATGCGCGGTCGCGGAGCGGGCGCGCTGCCCGCGCTCATTCGCGCAAACCGCAGCGGAGCAATAGAAGAAGTCAGTTTGTCGCGCGCGCAGTTTGCTAAAACCGCTCTGGCAAATCTTCCCGGCCTCGATGACAAGACGCGATGGGGCGCAAGCAAGCGCGCGATGAGCATAACCGACATGGCTTTCGTGGATGGGCAACTTTTCGTCTCTGGCCTTTCGAACGAGGAATTCCAATCGACATTGCGAAGGATTCCTTTCCCGTTCAACTCTACAGTCGCAGCGACTCCGCTCGAAGTATTTCACACCGCGCACAACCGCTTCGAGACCGAAGCGCCGGTGGAAACTTTCCTGCCCTTCAAAATGAAAGGCCAGCCCGTTCTGCTTGCAAGTTACACCTGCACGCCGCTGGCCGCGTTTCCGCTCGCTGATCTCAAGGAAAAGAAACTCGTTCGCGGAGCGACCATCGCCGAGCTTGGCGGCGGCAATCGCCCGCTGGATATGATCAGTTATCAGAAAAATGGCAAAGACTACATTCTGATTTCCAACTCCGACCGCACTCTGATGAGCATCAGTGCCGAAGACATCGAACGAGCGCAGCCGCTGACGGCAGGCGTCGGCGCGGCCTATATGACCGCAGGCGTGAAATACATCGCGGTGGCCGAAGTCGGAGTGCTTCAACTCGACAACCTCAATGCCGCGCACGCGGTCATCATCCAGCGCAGCATCGATGACGGCTCGCTCAATCTGCGCTCGCTTCAGAAGAAGTGGCTGTAGAGAGATGATGACCAGTCGCGCTCGATCAATAATCGCCGCCCTCGCAGTCCTCTGCGCCGGTCTGCTCATCTGGAGTCAGGCCGGGGCGGCACTCTCTCATTTCGCGCGACGACTGATGGCCGGTCACTCAGGAGAAGCCTCTCCTGCGCGACCGGCTATCCGCTTCGAAGAGTCTGTCATCGCCATCGAAGGAGCGAGCCGCGAGAGCCTCGACAGGTTGAAAGAGAAAAAACTTTCCGCCGTCGAGTGGTCGCTGGTCTTTGCGGTCTATCCGGGCGAGAGAATCCCGCAGGACGCGCCGCCGATGCTTGGCGATTATAGTGTGGAAGACGCAGCGATCATTTTCACCCCGCGATTCCCACTCGTCGCAGGGCTGACCTACACCGCGAAGTTCGACCCTGCTCGACTAGCTTCCGTGACAGGGCAGGAGCAGAGCGAAACTCAAGCGATCATTCTTGCTTCTTACATCCCGGCGAAGAAAGAGGCGGCCAGAGTGGCAAGAGTCGCCGCTGTCTATCCGAGCAGCGATGAGATTCCTGAGAACCAACTCAAGCTCTACATCGAATTTTCTGCGCCGATGAGCGAAGGCGAGGCTTACAATCACATTCGCCTTCTCGATGAAAGGGGCAGGGAAGCGAAGAAAGTTTTTCTCCGACTTGAGCAGGAGTTGTGGGATGAGAATCACAGGCGGCTGACTCTGTGGTTCGATCCGGGCAGGATCAAGCGCGGACTCAGACCCAACCTTGAGATGGGAGCGCCGCTCGTCGAAGGCCACCGTTATCGGCTCATCATCGATAGCGCGTTGAAAGATGAAAACGGCAATCCGCTCATCGAGGGCTTCGAGAAAACATACACCGTCACGCGGGCGGATCGGTCTGCGATAGATGTTGAAGGCTGGAAGCTCATCGCTCCCCGTGTTGCCACGCGCCAGCCTGTGCGATTGATTCTTCCCGAGCCTCTCGACCGCGCCCTCCTCGAAAGCAGCCTGGTTTTGCTTGACGATCACGGCAACAGAGTCGAGGGCGCGGTCGAGATCATCGCCGATGAAACGGAGTGGCGGTTTGCGCCTGCAGGCGAGTGGAAGGCGGGAAGTTACATGATTGAAATCGACTCGCGCCTCGAAGACCGCGCGGGCAACAGTCTTCAGAACTTGTTCGACAACGACCTGAAGCGGTCGAAGCCAGTTTCTTCAGATCGAGAGGCGAAAGTTAGGCTGCGATTCGAGACGACGGCAGCAGGAGATGAGTGAGGAAAGTGATGAAAAAAGTCGTTGTTGCTCTTTGCCTGATTGCGCCGCTGGGCCTGCTCTCATCGGGCCAGACAGCGAAGACCGAACAAACCAGCGTCAAACAAACGCTGATTCAACTCAAGCGCGAAATCGGGCAGGCTTATGTGCGAAGGGATGTGGCGGCTCTCGACCGGATTTATGCTGACGATTACACTGTGACGGATGATCGCGGCGATACGCCTGCGAAGGCCCAGGAACTGGAGCGAATGAAATCCGGCGATGTCATCTACGAGGCGACTTCTTATGACGATGTGAAAGTTCGCGTCTATGGCGACACAGCCATAGTGGCCGGGCGAGGCACACTCAAAGGGCGAAACAGGAATGGCGTCTTTCACACTCAGTACTTTTCCACCAACGTATTCGTGAAACAAAGAGGCCAATGGCGGGCCGTCGCCGCTCACATTTCCGGTGTCACCCGTTTGTAATCCTTACATCCCTTTCCGCAAAATGAATCGCGTGCCGCCGCCTTCGCGCTTTGTCCATTCCGCTTCAGCTTCGATCAGGCTCGCGCGCGATCGTATGTTGGCAATGCCCCGGCCCTTTCTCGCGCGTTTGTCTTTCATATCGAATCCGCAGCCGTCATCTTCGAGCGCAAGCGAAAATCCTCCATTGGATTCCGCCACCGATAGCTTCACTCGCTTTGCTCCCGAATGGCGACAGATGTTACTGATGGCTTCCTGAGCGATGCGATAAATCTGAATCTGAATCGCGGGCGCAAGATGGAGTCTTTCATCGATGCCCTCATCGCAGTCGAATTCATACTCGAATCTGCTCTCCTCCGGCAAATGAGCCACCGCGCAAGCCACCGCGTAAGCGAGTGCGGCAGCAAGCCCGACGTTTTCCAGAGCCGACGGGCTGAGGTCTTCGCAGATGCGGCGAATTTCGGTCGAGATTGCTTCTATCTCGCGGCGCAGGATCGCAGGATCGCTCTCCGCCGACGGGCCATCGCGGGGCAGTTGATCGCAAAGCATCAGCAGATGGCGGAGATCGGCAAGAGTCTGATCGTGAAGATCGCGCGCTATCCTTCGGCGCTCGGCTTCCGTCTCGCTGGCCAACTGCATTCGCGTTTCGGCAAGCCTAAGGTTGGTATGCTTCAAACTGCTATTCTGCCTGTAGCCCCACCACATGGCGATGAGCGCGCAGACCAGAAGCAGAGACAGCGCGGCGGTAGTAAAAGGAAAAGGGGCGCTTCCGACTTCGAAGGTGATCGTTAGAGGATCGGATGAAGTCAGATCGCCATTCAAGGCGCGGACCTCGATCCGGTAGCGGCCCGGTCTGAGGTTGTCGAAAAGCATCTGCGACTCGCGCGAAAGCTTCTGATGCACTTCCCGGCCATCAGAATCGATGAGAGAAAACCAGTACTGGAATTGTTCGGGAAATGTTCGACTGCTGATAGCGGCGACTTCTATTGAAAAACTGTTCTGCGGATATTCGAGAACGATTCCCGCTTTCGCTTCCTGATCGCTGTAGATGCGTTTGCCCAGCGCGCGCGACACTCGGAGCAATGGAGCGACCTGCCCGGCCCGATAGCGCGCAACTCCCCGGTTAGTGCCGATCCACAACTCACCCGCGTCTGATATCAGA
>CAZPQE010000555.1:3856-4241 GCA_964588615.1 uncultured Clostridia bacterium
GAAAAAGAGCTTTGTGATGGAAGCCCCTGCTCGGCGCTCGATCGTGAAACCACCGCTCCCGCCTGCGGGTCTATCACGGCAGCGTAAAGCCCGCTGTCGGCGCTTGCGCACCACGCCCGGTTTTTTCCGATGGCGATCACCTGTCGAGCGTCTATGCCCTCGATTATCGGCGTGAGAGTATTCGATCTTAGCGCGTACAATCCGCGAGAAGTGGCGAGCCACATCGCGTCCTGCGCGCCTGCGATTGATCGGACAGTCGCGTTGCGAAGCGGGTCGAGAGCCTGAATCGTCGTCGTCTCTTTGCCGTCGAAGACGAACGCTCCCGCGTCGGCAGTCCCTATCCAGAGCTTGCGATCATCGGCGCGCAGGCTGATAGCCTGGCGCT
>CAZPQE010000556.1:0-2713 GCA_964588615.1 uncultured Clostridia bacterium
CGAAATTCAACGCGGGATACAACGTGGAAGAAGTGATCGCAGACCTCCGAAGCGACATCCGTCGCCACCCGAACTTCGACTATGCGAGGGTCGTCTACGGCGATGTGCTGCTGTCGCGCAGGGATTTCGCGCGCGCCGAATTCGAACTGCGCCGCGCTGTGCTCATCAACCCGAAATCGCCTCCCGCCCATTTGATACTGGCCGACGCGCTGACCTATCAGGAATCGAAGGAGAAGCAGCGCCGCGCCGTCGAAGAAGCTGAAAAGGCGGTGGTGCTGCTGGCCGAAATCTCGCGCAAGCAGACTTCTTCTCGCGGATTGAGCCGCCTTTCGATAAGCCACGTCGTCCTGGGCGGAGGCAAATACCTCAACGCTCCGGCCATGGCCGAAGCCCGTCACATAGCCGCAAAGACCCTGACTCGAATGGTCGAGCGCGACGAAACAGTAACCAACCCGGATCAGTATCTCGACCGCGCGCGCGCGCACCTGATCGAAGCGTTGAAGCTGGCCGAGGGCCTTACGGATAAACGAAGGCTCGTGCTCGTGCTGGACACCAGCGCGCAAAACTATTTCCTCAAAGGTGATTCACTGCGCGCGATTCAGGACGCGGAGCGGTCGCTCAAACTCGCCGAATCGATTCCCGATTTGAAGGATTTCTACGAGGCGCACTACACGCTCTATCAGGTGCATAATTCAGACCAGCAGTTTGCGAAGGCTTATGACCATTTGCAGAAATTCATCACGCTGGCCGCCTCGCAGTTAAACCCCGAAGACCGTCGCAATCTCGAAGAGGAACTCAAGCAGGTCAAGCGGCAGCGAGACGCCAACAAGCAAAAAAAATGAATTCACAATCCGCAGATTTCGCAGATTGAATATGGATTGATGCAGACTGAAAACCATCTGCGAAAATCCTTCCTCAAATCTGCGGATCAATCTGTGAAATCTGCGGATACTGTGATAGATTTTCTGGCGCAGTTTTTCAACAATCATTCCAACCGACAGGGGAAGCATTGATGGAAGCTCTCGAAGAAGCGGTCGAATCCACTTACAAGATGGAGCCGATGTCTCATGGCCGAGCCGATCTGAGGAAGAAGAAACCCAAGATCATCGCCGTCATACTCGATAACTGCACCGGCTGCGCGGGGTCTCCGGCCTGCGTCGAGTATTGCCCGGTGGATTCCTGCATGTTCTGGGTTCCTGATATCGAGCATCCACCGCTCGGTCGCATAGAAGTCGATCCGAATATGTGCATAGGCTGCAAGCTCTGCACAAGCAAAGGGCCGGACGGCACTTTTCTGGAAGGCTGCCCCTGGGACGCCATCGAAATGATGGACGTGTCGGAGTGGGAAGCGAGGACGGGGTTTACGCTCAATCCGTAAGGTTCAATATCTTTTTGCACGGGAGCGAATCGCTTCCAAAGTCGCGGCGGCCTGCTTTTGAACATGATCGGGGACGCCGGGAAGCGGGCGCGCATAGCGTTCGACGAAGGGCGCATCTTCCGCCTGGCCTACGATGTAAAGCGCGCGCAGAGATTCCCACACCTGTTCTGTAGCAGGCGAAAGCACGATCAATTCCGCCCCCGCTTCGACGCGACTTTCATCCACAGCTTTGAGCGAATCGATGCGGCCTGCTTGCGGCGCGCGAATCTCTACGGTCTGGCCGTCATCTTTTTTTACGCGAGCCAGAGGAGCGCCAGCTATGACGGGAAGACCTTCTTCACTGACCAGAAACTCCACCGCGCCGCTTTCTTCGGCCACCAGCGTTGTGGTCTTGAGCATGCGAGCGAGTTCCTTCCGGCCTGATGCGTCGTTGAATCTTACGAGCCACAAAGCCGCTGTTCCGCGCACTGTCGGGTTTTCATCCTCAAGCATCGAGAGCAGAGTCGAATGAAATTCCTGCGAGGTGTTGTCGTGGCCCATGGCCCAGGCCGCGAATTCTCGCACCTGCGGAATCGGGTGGCTGGCAAGAGAGATGATTTTCGGATGCCATCTTCTGACTGACTCATCGCCTTTTTCCATCCGCTCGACTATCTGATTGAGAGCGTGTTGGATGTTACGAGGCTTTTCGTCGTCGTTGATATATGTTTCGATCTGATCGTCTGAAAGCCCGCGCCCGAACCACGTTCCGTACCACGACAGAAACGGCACGATCACGAACAGCGCGGCCACTACCGCCATGCCCCATGGGAATTTGCGGCGAGCGGGAGGCTGGGTTTGCTCAAGATTGACTTCTTCAGCCAAGCTGTGACTCCTTTTCCTGTGATGCGAGGATTCTATGAATGCCGATGACCTGGGGTCAATATCAATCTCGATGCTCGTAGACCTTTTTCGTCTCTTTTTCGCGGATCGAGCATAAGCGGGAAGAGTAGGCCGCGATGAACAGGCTTTCATCAGCGACGAGAGCCTTGCGAAAAGCCGAGTTGGTGACGAAGCCCGAAGCGCGCACTGAGGCAAAAGTCAGCGCGGCATAAGCCGCAAGCGTGGCCGGGGTGATCAGTCCGCTCAACAGAAATTCTATGAACACGAATATCAACACGACTCCGCCGACGGTCGCCCAGCGTTGAAATTTGAGAGCCGGTTGAGCGAGATAAAAAACTGCGGCCTGAATCGGGACGGCGGCAAGCAGCCAGTAGTTTGCAAACCACACCGCGCCGATAACAGACGCGACGGCTGAAGCGATGAGCAGAAGCGAGAGCGCGGCTATGAAAGATTTTT
>CAZPQE010000556.1:2723-4222 GCA_964588615.1 uncultured Clostridia bacterium
GATCGCTGGTGTTCGATTGCCTGCGCGCCAATAATGCCTCATCGGGATGGATAAAATTGATAGAGCATCAAATAAACCAGCACGCCGGTTATGGAAACATAGAGCCACATGGGAAAAGTCCAGCGGGCGACTTTGCGATGGCGGGGAAATTCTTTTCTGAACGCGCGCCTCAGAGTGAGTATGACGAAAGGAACGATGGTGACGGCAAGGATAGTGTGCGAAGTGAGGATGAAGAAATAAAGCGGTCTCGTCCAGCCTGTTCCCTGAAACCGCGTCACCCCTTTTGCGAATCCCACGTGATATGTCACGTAAGAAATCAGAAAAAGAATCGAAGCCGTCACTGCTCCGAGCATGCAGAATCGATGGGCTTCGACTCGGCGGCGACGGATCATCACGAATCCCGTGACCAGAAAAACGCTGCTCGTGGCGTTGAGAATCGCGTTGAGCGTGGGGATGAAATCGATGAACATAAAGAATAAGGCAAAAGTAAAAAGGCAAAATGAAAAAGCAGGAGGGTCGCCGCGCGGGTTTCCCTTTTGCCTTTTACCTTTTTACTTTTACCTTTCCTGCGGACAGTGCTGCGGATTGCGGTAGCGATAGATGACGCCGAACAATCCGACGAACATCGCCACCGCAGGCAACAACAGTACAGCGACGGCGAGGTTGACCCGCGATGAAAGGGCTGCGGCTTCTTCCGAATTGGCGACCGATTCCTTGCACATCGCGCATTGAGCCAGAGAAGTGTCCGACGCGATGAGAATCACGAAGATCAAAAACACAATGATTGCGCCTGCCTTTTTCATCACTTCTCCAACTTCTGCTGTTCTTCGAGCGACGGAACATGCGTCGATCTGAGTTTGTTCACCCGGCTGCCGTCGGGGAAGAAGATCGCAAACAGGCACAACAGCGCCACTAGGATGGGGACGACTGTCAGTATGAAACTCAACCGCTCGAACTTCATGTGCATGAAGTAGGAGACGATGAGCGCCGCTTTTATTATCGAAAGCCCCATCAGAATGATGAGCATCAGCGTCACGTTCAATTGCACATAAGCGAGCAGGACTTCGACGCCGGTCATCGCCAGCAGCGCGATCCATATCACTGCGTTTTCGCGGTTGCTTCCTCCGTGCGCATGCTCATCTTCGTCGGCCTTTTCTTCATTGAACGGATTGGAAATCCATCCCTGTTGGGCGGCCCACATCAGAGGGCCAATCGAAAAGACCAGTCCCAGCAGCAAACACACCATGACCAGAAACAAAGTGTCCGTGCCCGACTTGAATCCGTCACTGGCCACCGCCCAGACGGCCACCGCGAGGCTGCCTCCCGCAAGAAGCAACTGAATCATGTTGAGCGCCGTCAACTCTTTTCCCTTCGTTTGCTCCATCGCAATCTCCATCGCAAGCCTCAGAGCTTGCCTTTTTGAATCAATGACCCGCAGCAGCAAACTCGACCGACACCAAATAACTCAGCGGGAAGACGAACATCCACCCCAGGTCGAC
>CAZPQE010000557.1:0-4221 GCA_964588615.1 uncultured Clostridia bacterium
AAGCAGTTTTTTTACAACCGGTGTTGAAATACATTACATTTTCCTCACTCGATGGGTTTCGGCGGAAAATCACATTGCTCTGATGTAAATGACAAAGGACGAATGACAGTTATGGTTGGGGGCGACTCTGGCTCTTTGAATCATCAGGCTGAAGTCATTGCGCCCTGGCAACAAACTCTCGAATCCGCGCTTTCTTGACAATGTTCTTTTCGGTCACTTACTATTTTTCGTCTCGATGAGGCGAAAGATTCTCGTCCGGGGAGAGCGTTTTTGAATATTCTGCTGGCGGCTTCGGAAGTCGTCCCTTACGCGAAAACCGGCGGCCTGGCCGATGTGGCTGGCGCGCTGCCAAAAGCCCTCGCGCGACTCGGACATCAAGTCCGCGTCGTTATGCCCCGCTATAACATCGATCTGATTCACGCCTGCTCCGAACTCCTCCCCGGCGACATCACTGTCCCGTTCGATTCTCAACTGCGCCGCTCGCTTGTCTTCATAGACCGATCAGCCGAGACGCCTGTCTATTTCATCGATTCGCCTGAATATTTTTCGCGGGATAAAATCTACGGCGAACACGACGATGTGGAGCGGTTCGCTTACTTCAGCCGCGCCGCGCTCGAACTGGCTAAAGCTCTGGGCCAGCCTTTCGATATCATTCACCTCAACGACTGGATGACAGGGCTTGCGCCCGCTTTTCTCAAAACCGTCTACGCTGACGATCCGTTTTTCGCCCGGACGCGGACGCTGTTTACGATTCACAACATGGCTTTTCAGGGATTGTTCGACCGAGACTCTC
Organism: uncultured Clostridia bacterium; assembly: GCA_964588615.1. Taxonomy (GTDB): domain Bacteria; phylum Acidobacteriota; class Blastocatellia; order UBA7656; family UBA7656; genus UBA7656. Next base: position 794 of record CAZPQE010000557.1, read on the forward strand.
TCTCCCGGTTCGGGCTTCCCGACTGGCTCTATCGCTCAGACGGCGGCATCGAATTTTATGGCGCGGCCAGCGCGCTCAAAGCCGGATTGATTTATTCCGACGCGCTCTCGACCGTAAGCCCGCGCTACAGCCACGAAATTCAGACGGCGGAATTCGCGGGCAAATTCGACGGCCTGCTCCGCGCGCGCAGTAGAGACCTTTTCGGTATACTCAACGGAGTCGATTACGACACGTGGAGTCCCGAACGAGACCATCGCATAGCGGCGAACTTCTCGGCGCGCGACCTTGGCGGCAAGCGCGAATGCAAGTGCGATCTGCTGAGAGCTTTCGATCTGCCCGACGACACTGACCGTCCGGTCATCGGCTGCGTGTCGCGTCTGTCTGATCAGAAGGGCTTCGATCTCATACTCGTAGTGATCGATTTCGTGCTGGATCGCGGGGCCATTTTCATACTGCTGGGTTCGGGAGCACACCACTATGAGCGCGAGTTTCAACGCCTGCGCGACCGAAGGCCCGATCAGGTCGGAGTCTTTCTGGATTTCAACGATGATCTGGCGCACCGCGTCGAAGCGGGAGCCGATATGTTTTTGATGCCTTCGCGTTTCGAGCCTTGCGGTCTCAATCAGATGTACTCGCTGCGCTACGGCGCTGTACCCATAGTGCATGCGACGGGCGGGCTTGACGACACAGTTGAAGATTTCGACCGCTCGACGCGAAGCGGCAACGGGTTCAAGTTCCGGCACTACACGGCGTCGCGTCTTCTGGAAAAGATTTACGAAGCGTTGCTGGTCTACGCCGAAGGCGACCTATGGCGGACGGTGATGTTGAACGGCATGCGCGCCGATTATTCCTGGGACAGGTCGGCGCGTCATTACGTCGAGGTTTACGAAATGCTGTCGCGGCGCGGCGCGGCAATCGTTGTTTGAAAGATGTAAGACATAAAACGTAAAACGTAACTTTCGGAGTTGGAGGCTTGACGCATCCTCAGCCGGATCGATCATCAGCGATAATTTTACGTTTCACATTTGTAGCTGCTTAGTCGCGTAGCGGTTTGTGAGTCGAGTCCGTGAGCTAAAGAGCGGCTACAGTCATCTCGCCGCTGACGCGGATGCAAGGGCCGGGCAGTGACTTACGTTTTACGTCTTATGTTCCAAAACTACTGAGGGAGTAAAGTTATGAGTGAATTTGTAAAAGAAGTAACCGATCAAAGTTTCGAACAGGAAGTGTTGCAATCGGACAGACCCGTGCTGATCGATTTCTGGGCCGAATGGTGTACGCCGTGCAAGGCGCTGGCTCCGACGGTCGAGGCGGTAGCCAGGGAATTCGACGGCAAGGTGAAATTCGTCAAACTCGATATCGATAGCAGCCCTCAGGTTCCGGTGCGCTACGGAGTCAAGGGCATACCGACGCTGCTTCTGTTCAAAAGCGGCAACGAGGCCGACCGCGCTGTGGGCAATCAGTCGAAGGAGAGGATCAGCCAGATGCTCAACCGCGCGCTGGGAGCCCCCTGAACCTTCCCCGCCAGGGCGCGTCAGAGCGCCCTGACTTCTGCTCACACTGACTCGACGGAACCGCCAGCCATAACCGCCGCGAGTCTGAAACAGGCTCCTGGGGCCGGTTTGCGGTCGTCCGTCCCGGAACGAGATTATGAAAAACATCGTGGTGATTGGCGCACAGTGGGGCGACGAAGGCAAAGGCAAAGTGGTCGATATACTCGCTCCCCGCTTCGACATCGTTGCCCGCTATCAGGGCGGACACAACGCGGGCCACACCGTCCGCATAGGCGAGCGCAAATTCGTCCTGCACCTGATCCCTTCGGGCATCCTTCACAATGACTGCCTGTGCGTCATCGGCAACGGCGTCGTCGTAGACCCGCGCGCTTTCAACGCCGAACTCGAAGAGCTTCGCGTGATGGGCGTAAGCGGCGAAGGCCGCTTGTTCGTGTCGAGTCGCGCAAGCCTCATACTCCCGTCTCACGTCGCGCTCGACCGCGCCCGCGAAGCTGCCCTCGGCGACGAAGGCGTGGGGACGACTCTGCGCGGCATCGGTCCCGCCTACGAAGACAAGGCCGCGCGAACCGGAGTCCGCGCAGGCGATGTGATTTACCCTGATCTGCTCCGCGACCGCATCAGAAAAAATATCGAAGACGCAAACCGCGAGCTTGTTTCTATGGGCGCAGAACCGATTGAGACCGAGCAGGCAATCGATCACTACATCGGCGAAGCGATTCGCCTCGCGCCTTACGTTTGCGACACCGCAGTGATGCTCAATTCGGCTGTTGGCGAAGGCCGTTCAGTGCTGCTCGAAGGCGCGCAGGGAACGATGCTCGACATCGATCACGGCACTTATCCTTTCGTGACTTCATCGAGCGCGACCGCAGGTGGCGCGGCTACCGGGACGGGACTTCCGCCCAGATCGATCACCGGAGTGCTGGCCATAGCCAAAGCCTACACCACCCGCGTAGGCGGCGGCCCTTTTCCGACCGAGCTAAATGACGAAGCGGGCGAGTACCTGCGCAAGCGAGGCAACGAATACGGAGCCTCTACGGGCAGGCCGCGAAGGACAGGCTGGTTCGATTCGGTCGTCGCGCGCTACTCCCAGATGATCAACGGCATCGATGCGTTCGTGCTCACGAAGCTCGACGTGCTCGATGAGTTCGAAGAGATAAAAGTCTGCACCGCGTATCGCTGTCGCGGAGAGATTACAGAGGGCATGCCCTACGGCGCGAGTCTGCTTGAAGAGAGCGAGCCGGTTTATGAAACGCTGCCGGGATGGAAGGCAGACACGAGCGGCGTGACTGACTATGAGGAATTGCCCGCTGAAGCCAAAGATTATGTCAGTCGAATAGAAGAACTCATCGGCGCTCCGGTGGCGATGATATCAACGGGGCCTGAGCGAACGGAGACTATCATCCGCCAGGACTCGATCGTGGGCGAGTGGATGAAGTAGGAACATCTCTGGAGTGGCATCCGCGTCGGGTTACTCGTCCTGAAGGCTGAGATAAAGTTCGCAGTCGTAGTCAATCAGGCCGAGTTTGACGAGTTGCAGCCAGCCTTGCCTGCCGAGGATGTTGCGACGCACTGTGTATGATTCGGGAAAGTAAATGAGAGATTGGAACCGCAGGCCCAGCGTTTCCAATTCGACTTCGTGGCCATAAGCCATCAAACTTCCTGCCAATGTCGAAAGTTGTTTTGGATGGCCGCTTTCAACAACTATTCCCAAAAGCTCGCTGAGATCGCGCTCGAACTAACAGATTTGAGAGCCTGTATCGATTTTTGCCATACAGGACGCCTGGCAGCTTCCATAACGCAGGATGGCGTCTATCGTGATTCCCGTCGCAAGCGAGTCATAGACTTGTCGTTTCTCAAAATTCCTGATGCCACTGGAATTTGTGGGTGTGGAATGGCTGATGTGATGCGTCAGCTATT
>CAZPQE010000558.1:0-4211 GCA_964588615.1 uncultured Clostridia bacterium
AAAAGGTAAACAATATCTTTCCCGTCTCGGTAGCAGATGGATCATCCGTTAAGGAGTCGTCAGGCAGACAGGTTGGCAGATTGTTTGCCTGACGGCATGAAAATTTGGGGCAGCAGCAGGCTGGCAGCCTGCTGTACCTTTTAAGGAGGTTTAGCCTTGATTAAACGACGAGTTTATATCAAACGAGCTTTCGCTTCATCTATTTTGCAAACGGTGGCCGCGCTGCTTGCGGCCATTATTTTTTCGCCCTCGGAAGCATCGGCGCAAACCCGACTGCTTCGCTTCCCTGACATTCACGGCGATCGAGTCGTCTTCACCTACGGGGGCGATCTGTGGACGGCTCCCGCTCAGGGAGGAACGGCGACACGGCTGACGGCTCACCCCGGAATAGAACTCTTCGCCAAATTTTCGCCCGACGGGCGATGGATCGCTTTCACCGGTCAGTATGACGGCGATGAGCAGGTTTATGTGATTCCTTCGACGGGCGGCGAACCTAAGCAATTAACCTTTTATCCTGCGCGCGGCCCGTTCCCTCCGCGATGGGGCTATGACAATCAGGTGTACGGGTGGACGAAGGACGGGAAGAATATTCTCTTCCGCTCGCACCGCGATTCCTGGACGCTGACCGTGACCCGACTCTATACGGTCCCGGCAGCGGGCGGCCCCGCCGAACCTCTGCCTATGCCCGCATCCGGCGCGGGAGATTATTCGCCTGACGCGGCTCAGATGGTCTACTCTCCGATGGCGCGCGACTTCCGTTCAGAGAAACGCTACGGCGGAGGACAGGCCAACGACCTTTTCATTTTCGATCTCAAGACCTATCAAACCAAACGCATAACGGATCATCCGCGCGCCGATCGCGATCCTATGTGGATAGGCTCGACGATTTATTTCACCTCCGATCGCGACGGCCATTTCAACCTGTTCGCCTACGACGTTCCGAGCGGCAGGACTACGCAGGTGACAACAAGCAGATTGTGGGACGTGCGATGGCCAGGCACGGATCACGAAAGCCGAATAGTGTATGAACTCAATGGCGAGCTTCAGGTCTTCGACACGCGCTCGAAGAAGAGCGCGGCGATTTCGATCAACGTCCCTGACGACGGACTGGCCAAACGAGCGAAGTCGATTTCTGTGGCTTCATTCATAGAGGACGCTTCGCTCAGTTGGAAGGGCGAGCGCGTTTTATTCTGCGCAAGGGGAGACATCTTCACCGCGCCTATTGAAAAAGGGCCGACGCGCAATTTGACCTCTTCATCTTCGGCCCACGACAAATGGCCGCGCTGGTCTCCCGACGGATCGCAGATAGCTTTCATCTCGGATCGCACGGGCGAAGAGGAAATCTATCTCGTCGCGCAGGACGGATCGAAGCCGCCCGTGCAACTGACCACAGGCGGAAAAGCCATGCGGTATGCGCCCGAATGGTCGCCGGACGGAAAGTATCTCGCCTTCAGCGACAAGGACGGAAAAGTTTACGCGCTTTCGGTCGCCGATAAAAAGCTGACCGAGGTTGCAAGCTCGCGCCTCGGTCAGGTGCGCGATTACACCTGGTCGCCGAAGGGCAATCATCTCGCTTTTAGTATGAATGATTCGAACGGGTTTTCTTCGATCTACATCTGGAGTGATCAGAAGCTTCATCGCGTGAGTGATGAAATGTTCAACGAGTTCAGCCCCGCGTGGGACCCTGCGGGCAATTATCTCTACTTCCTCAGCACCCGCGAATTCGCTCCCCAGATTTCAAACATCGAGTTCAACTACGCGACTAATCGCGACTCGGCTATATTCGCGCTCGCGTTGAGAAAAGATGTCCCTCATCCCTTCCCGCCTGAAAGCGATGAAGTGACCATAGAAAAAACTGAAGCGGCGAAGGAAGGCGAAAAACCTAAAGAGGGCGAAAAACCGGGAGACAAGCCCGCCGCGAAGCCTCCGACGGAACTCGTGATCGATTTCGACGGCCTCGCGTCGAGAGTCGCCCGCGTGCCTGTCGCACCTGACAACTACGCCGGTCTTTCCGCGAAAACAGGTCACTTGATTTACACCGTCGCGCCCTCGTTTTATTACGGACGCGGAGGAGACCGACCTCCTCAACTGAAAATCTTTTCGATCAAGGATCGCAAAGAGACGACGCTCGTGGAAGGCGCGGGCGGTTATGCATTGTCGGGCGATGGCGCGAAGATGCTCGTCGCTCAGGGCGGCGCGTTCAGCGTCTATGACGCAAACCCGCAGGGCGAGCGGACGAGGAAAGCGGTCTCGACTGCCGGTCTTGTCGCTAACGTCATCCCGGCTGAAGAGTGGAATCAGATATTCAACGAAGTATGGCGGCGCTATCGCGACTGGTTTTATGTCGAGAACATGCACGGCTATGACTGGGAGGCGCTGCGCGAACAGTATCGCCCGCTGCTTCAGCACGTCGCGCATCGTTCGGATCTCAATTACGTCATCCACGAGATGATAGCCGAACTGACCGTGCAGCACGCTTACATCGATGGCGGAGATTTTCAGATACCCCCTCGCCCGCAGGTTGCTTTGCCCGGTGCGAGGTTCACTCTTGACCGAGAATCGGGCCGCTACAAAATATCGAAGATACTCGCGGGCCAGAACGAAGAGGACATTTATCGCTCGCCTCTGACCGAAGTGGGCGTGAATGTTTCGGAGGGAGAATACGTGCTTGCGATAGACGGTCAGGAACTCCGTCCTGACGAAGACCCTTATCGATTGCTCAAGGGCAAAGCCGCGAATCCTGTGAAGCTGACTGTCAACAGCCGTCCGACGATGGAAGGCGCGCGAGTGGTTTCCTACAGACCTGTGGCCAGCGAGCAGAATCTCATTTATCTCAACTGGGTCAACGCGAATCGTCGGCGAGTGAGCGAGATGTCGGGAGGAAGGATAGGCTACATTCACATTCCCGACATGGGAGCGAACGGCATACGCGAATTCATCAAGTGGTACTACGGGCAGATCGATAAGGAAGGAATGGTCGTCGATGTGCGAGCCAACGGCGGCGGGAACGTATCGCGGATGCTGATCGAAAGGCTCCGCCGCAAGTGGCTCTCTACGGGCTATTCGCGCACGATTGCCGAGGGATCGACTTACCCGGATCAGGTTTTCATCGGCCCGATGGCGGCGATACTCAATGAGAATTCGGCGTCTGATGGAGACATCTTTCCCGCGATGTTTCGCGAAGCGGGCCTCGGGCCTCTCGTGGGAAAACGCTCGTGGGGCGGAGTCGTAGGCATTACGAATCGCGGGACGTTGATCGATGGCGGAGTGGTCAACGTGCCTGAGTTCGGATTCGCCAATACGAAAGGCGAATGGATCATCGAAGGCTACGGCGTCGACCCTGACATCGTGGTTGAAAACGATCCGAAATCCGAAATCGAAGGCCGTGACCCGCAGCTTGAGCGCGCGGTGCAGGAAGTGATGAAGAAACTCGCGGGCCGGACATTCAAGGTTCCGCCGCGCCCCGCTCCGCCCGTGAAGACTAAGCCATGAAGAGGCGCAGCTTGATAAAACGTAAATGGAGAATCCTGGATTCTCGAATGTGTCAGGAGTCACGGATGTACAACAGGCTGCCAGCCTGTTGGCCTGAAAACCTGACAATTGGAGGAAGCAGCAGGCTGGCAGCCTGCTGTACCTTTTCCGAGGATAAAGAGTGAATCCGAGGGTACTAATAGCAGACGACCAGCCTGACGTGCTTGAGGCGTTGAGACTGTTGCTCAAGGGCGAGGGCTTTCGCATAGAAGCCGTCTCGACGCCGCAATCGATCATCGAGGCGCTGGAGAAAAAAGATTTCGATGTCGCCCTGATCGATCTCAACTACACGCGCGACACAACGAGCGGGCAGGAAGGATTAGACCTGCTCACGCGCATTCAAAACATCGATAGCGCGATTCCAGTCGTAGTGATGACCGCGTGGGGGAGCGTGGGGCTTGCCGTAGAAGCTATGCGCCGAGGGGCGCGCGACTTCATACAAAAGCCGTGGGAGAACGAACGGCTCATCACCATACTTCGCACGCAGTCCGAGCTTGCTCAGGCGCTGCGTCAGGGTCAGAGACTGGAAGCTGAAAACCGACTGCTGCGCAATGAGCGGATGCCTGCGCTCATGGCCGAGTCACCGGCCATGCAACCTGTGCTTGAAGTCATCTCGCGCGTAGGGCCATCGGACGCAAACGTGCTCATCACGGGCGAAAATGGATCGGGCAAGGGCGTCG
>CAZPQE010000559.1:0-4199 GCA_964588615.1 uncultured Clostridia bacterium
GCCCTTGAGGCCGGGGCCGATTTTTTTGGCGGTGCTGGTGGCGTGGTGGCAGATGACGCAGTTGCGCTGGTAAACGGCGCGGCCGCGCGCGGCGGCGCCGGCGGGCGAGATGGTCGGTTGGCCTTCCTTCGCCGCGGCGGATTTGCCGGGAGATTGGGCCAGGGCGGCAAAGCCCAGGGCAGAAAAAACAGAGTAAACTGCTGCGGAGTTATACTGCGCGCGGTCACAAATTGAGATTCGAAAATTGTGTCAGTAGCCCGACCGTCAGGGCGGATCAGTCTCAGCCCTTGCTCACGCGCTAGCTATTGACAAAGGTCGGACAGAGAAAGCAAACAAGGCGAGCGATGAAAAACTCAGCAGGAATGGAGGGCGCTGAATGAGAGAAACAGTGATTTGCATAATCGGTCTGGTGTTTGCAGTGTCTGTGGCAATTGTTTTCGGGCAGGCTCCCGCGCAGCAGACGGCTCCAGCGCAGCAGGCATTGCCCCCGGGGCCGAATCCGAATTCTCAATATCGATTGGGGCCGGATTCTCTCCCGCAGGAAGGCGTCCCAAAAGGCGAGATTCGCGGGCCGTTCACTCTGCCCAGCAACGTCTATCCCGGCACTCAGCACACCTACTGGGTCTATATCCCCGCTCAGTACGACAGCGCGGTTCCATCCGCTCTGATGGTCTTTCAGGACGGCCACGCCTTCAAAGACGAGAACGGAGATATTCGCGCTCAGAATGTCATGGATAATCTGATCTACCGGCGCGAGATTCCGGTGATGATCGGAGTGTTCATCAATCCGGGCCGCACTCCCGAACAGCCCGAACCAACGCCGCAGAACTGGGGCGATCGCACGACCAACCGCCCCACCGAGTACAACTCGCTCGATGACAGGTATGCGCGGGTTATAACCGAAGAACTGCTGCCCGCGCTCTACAAGCAGTACAACATTTCGAAGCACCCGGATATGCACGGGATCGGCGGATCGAGTTCCGGCGCGATTGCCGCTTTCACCGTAGCCTGGGAACGTCCCGATCATTTCCGAAAGGTGTTGAGCAACATAGGCAGCTTCGTCAACATTCGAGGCGGGCATGTTTATCCCGAACGGGTGCTGGCGAGCGAGAAGAAACCGATCCGCATCTTTTTGTGCGACGGGCGGAACGATAATCGCGGCATCCGCGACGGCGTTTACGATGAAAAGCGCGACTGGTTTTATCAGAACGTCCGGTTGATGAAGGCACTCACCCATAAGGGCTATGATGTGAACTACACGTGGGGGATGAACCTGCACGGGCAGAAGTTCGGCGGCGCGATCATGCCTGAGATGATGCGCTGGCTGTGGCGCGACGGGCCTGTCTCGACCGACCCCAACGATATGGTGGAGCGATCATTCCGCCAGCCGGCAACGAGGAAGAATTGAAGAGTGGTGGATGCACAACCGTCGGCCAGACAGTTGACGCACCGAAAGAAGAAAGCAGCAGTCCGACGGCAGCACACTTCCAGAGGAAAGGCCATGAGCGATCCGGCTTTCGGGCATATCGAACAGGTCAACGATATCGAGATGTATTATGAAGCACAGGGCGAAGGCTATCCGCTGGTTCTCCTTCACGGCGGAAGCGGCATCGGCGCGAACTGGAAACTCGTCTTCGCTTCTCCGCCCGAAGGATTCCGGCTCATCATCCCTGATCTGCGGGGGCATGGCAGAACGACCAATCCTTCCGCGCAGTTTACCTTCCGGCAATGCGCGCTCGACGTCTTCGCGCTGCTCGACCGACTTGAGGTCGAGCGTTTCAAAGCCATCGGCCTGAGCATGGGCGCGAAAACACTTCTGCACATGGCAACTCAGCAGCCCGATCGAATACTGGCGATGGTTCTTGTCAGCGCCGCGCCTTATTTTCCTCAACAGGCGCGAGGGGCGATGAGCGCGATGACGCCTCAGACGCGATCCGGCGAAGAGTGGCAGCGAATGCGGCAATGGCATCCTCGCGGCGATCAGCAGATAATCGAACTCTGGCGTCAGGCGCAGGCGATGAAGGACAGTTACGATGATATGAACTTCACGCCGCCTTATCTGTCGACGATCAGGGCCCGGACGCTGATCGTGCATGGCGACCGCGATCCGCTTTATCCGGTCTCTCTGGCCCTGGAGATGTACGCCGCCATTCCCGATTCCTTCCTGTGGGTGATTCCCAATGGAGGGCACGGCCCGGTCTTCGGCCAGTACACGGGAGACGGCGAGACGACCGCTCGCTTCGCTGACACAGTGATGAACTTCATTCGAGACCAGTGGAAAAGCGCGTCTGCAAGCTGAGAAGCGTGTCGGCAGCGTGAGCAGGGGCTTTAGCAATCTCTCCCTGACGGTCGGGCTACTGACACAGGTTTGCGCGGTCTGATCGCAGTTGGCAAAATGCCTGAGTTTGCCGCAGGCGCTCGAACCCGGCGCGCGATTATTTCATCCTGGGAGCACACACATGCCAAAAAAAATTCTCTTCACACTCATACTTGCCGGAGCAGTTTTTGTCTTTGCCGGATCACTCGATCATCCAATCGCCAACGGGCAGGGGCGCGGCTCGGCAAGCCCTGAACTCATCGCCCGAAGAAACGCGATTGAAAACGAACTTCAGTCAATCGCAATAGTCGAGCGCAAGCTGATGATCGCCATGCGCGACGGCAAACGCATGGCGGCCGATGTCTATCGCCCTAAAGACACGTCTAAAAAATATCCGACCGTCTTCGTCCGCACGCCCTACAACTTCAACTTCTGGGATGTGCGCAATGGAGCGCCCCGCGATATGAGCGCCGAGCTCGAAGCCGTCAGGCGCGGGTACGCCTTCATCCAGATGAATGAGCGCGGCCACTTCTTCTCCGAAGGAAACTACGACATACTCGGCCCGCCGCTCACCGACGGTTATGACGCTCTGTCGTGGATAGCCAGACAATCGTGGTCTAACGGCAGGGTAGGGACTATCGGATGCTCCTCGACCGCCGAGTGGCAGATGGCCGTAGCCGCTCAGGGCCATCCGGCCTTTGCGGCTATGATCCCGCAGGGGTTCGGCGCGGGGGTCGGGCGCGTGGGCGAGTACTGGGAGCAGGGCAACTGGTATCGCGGAGGAGCAGTGCAGATGCTCTTCATAGCCTGGCTCTATGGAGAGCAGAATCAGGTGCGGCCCATGTTTCCTTCCCGCATGTCGCAGGAGGATTTGATTCGCGCGTCGAAGTCATTCGATCTCGCGCAGCAGTTGCCGTCGGTCGATTGGTCGAAGGCGCTCCGTCATCTTCCTGTCATGGATATCATAAAAGCCGTCGATGGGCCGCATGGGATATTCGCCGATTCGATGCCGGTAGCCACAGGCGGCGCGATGATAAAACGAGAGCCGAACGATCCGGCGTGGTACAAGGGAGGACTTTGGCACGACAACATGAAGATCAACATTCCGGGGTTCTGGTTCATGTCGTGGTACGACGTGTCGGTCGGGCCGAACCTCGCCGCATACAATCACGTTCGAAAAACTGCGCGGCCCGATATTGCCAATCAGCAGTACGCCATCATCGCGCCGACTCTGCATTGCGCTTACAGGCGAGCCTCCGAAAACACCGTCGTAGGCGAGCGCAACCTCGGAGATGCGCGCTTGAATTACGACGAACTCACCTGGGGCTGGTTCGATCACTTCCTCAAGGGAGAGAGAAACGGCATCCTCGAAAAAATGCCCCGAGTGCGCTACTACACGATGGGACTCAACAAGTGGCAGTCTTCCGATACATGGCCGCCGCAGGGAGCCGAGCCGATGACATTCTTTTTGTCGAGCGGAGGAAAAGCAAACACCCTCAATGGCGATGGCGCGCTCACTGTTGCGCCTCCGGCAGAGGATGCGCCTGATCGCTTCGAATATGATCCGATGAATCCCGTGCCGTCTTATGGAGGAAATGTCTGCTGCACGGGAAACGCTGTTCAGGGCGGCGCATTCGATCAGCGTCGGATGGAAGAACGCGCAGACATTCTGGTTTACAGCACCGAGCCGCTGAAAGAAGGCATCGAAGTGAGCGGCCCAATAGAAGTGACTCTCTATGTGTCGTCGGACGCGAAGGACACTGATTTCACCCTCAAGCTGATCGATGTTTATCCTGACGGTCGGGCATACAATCTGGACGAGACGATTCAGCGCATGAGATATCGCAACGGTTACGACAAGCCGCTCGTGTGGATGGAGACG
>CAZPQE010000560.1:0-4196 GCA_964588615.1 uncultured Clostridia bacterium
TCGATCCGACAATCCCTCGTCGCGCAGCCTTTCGATATCGCTTTGCTTTATTTCGTGAGGAGTCAGCGTCAGCCTGACTGCGTAATCGAGCATGGCGCGGAGGCGGCTGTCGATATCAGCCGAGCGGTAATCGGTTTTGAGTTGCTCGACAAGCGCGTCGTCGTCAGTGAGTCGGCGGAGACCCTCCGCGTGATGCTGCACTCAGTAGAGGCAGTGGTTGGCGGCGGAGACGACTACGGCTACGGTTTCGCGCTCGGCGCGGGAAAGCTCCGATCTTCCATGCATCACCGTCTTGTAGAAGTCGAAGTGAGCGCGGAGGCTTTCCGGGTGGAGGCTGTGAACCTTGAGAATGTTATCGACCGGCCCGCGCGGATCGCGCATACGGTCATACATCTCGCGTAGTGACCCCTCGGCTTCGTTTTCATCGATCACTCTTATCCAGGCCATCAGTGACTCCTTTCAGATTTTTATCATGACTTCATCTACGGATTTCTTTTTGATATTCGGCACCAGGCAGCCCTGCGCCGGGTAGCCGACGGGGATGAGCAGGTAGGGACGTTCGTTTTTCGGGCGACCGAGTATCCTCGTAAGAAATCCCATCGGGCTCGGCGTGTGAGTCAGCGTAGCAAGCCCGGCATTGTGCAGGGCGGCAATCAGCATCCCGGCAGCGATGCCAACAGACTCGTTGACGTAGTAATGCTTCGACTGAACGAAAGTTCCGTCAGCGACCGGCGAAGGAGTTTCGCCATAGACGATGGCGAAGATGACGATGAGGTATGGAGCTATTTCGAGGAACTCTTTGTGCCAGTCGGTTCCGAGCGGGGCGAGCGCGTCTTTCCAGTGCTGTGGGAAGCGATGCTCATAGTTTTGGCGCTCTTCTTCTTCGGCAGCCAGGCGAATCTGTCGTTTGATTTCAGGGTCGCTAATGACGACGAAGCGCCAGGGCTGCTGGTTTGCGCCCGAAGGGGCGGTGGCGGCGGTCTCTATTGCCATACTCACGATTTCGAACGGAACCGGCTCGGAAGAAAAATCTCTCACTGTGCGCCGTCGTTGCAGGTTGGCAAGAAATTCTCTGGCGCGCTCGCTTTGATTCTCCAGTGAGAGCCTTTCGAATTGGAGCGGTATGAAAGCTTCTCTGGTTTCCAACGCTCTGCCTCCTTCGATCAATGTCGGTGTCGCTGGCTACACTTTTAGCAAAACCGGGGCGCATTGCCAACTCTCCTGCCGGTTGGCTAATTCTTGACAGTGCTCAGAGCGGTTCCTATAATGGCAGCCTTCCAGAGCAATAAAGAAGTAATCGAACAAGCAATTGTGAAACGGAGGCAAAAGTGATAAAGCTCGACATTGTAAATCAGGTGGCCGACAAAACGGGCGTGCCCAAGATCAAAGCCGAGGTCGCAGTCGAAGCTTTGTTCGACGCCATGAAAACAGCTATGCAGCGCGGCGATCGACTCCACCGCCTGCCCGCCGACCCCCTTCAGCGCGGCGAGCGCATAGAACTGCGCGGATTCGGCGTGTTCGTCGTCAAGCCGCGCAAACGCGGAGTCGGACGCAATCCCCGCACAGGCGAAGTGACCGACATCCCGCCCGGCAAGACAATCAGATTCAAACCAGGCAAAGAGCTTCAGTCATAGCGCCCTTTGTCGGCGGCCCGCTGTCGGTTGCAGGCCATATTGCATTGACAGCCCATCGCCGGGCAGTTGTATCCTTGAATCGTGGAAAGCGCAAATCAGCCCTACCTGTTTCCTGAACTCCAGCAGTCTCAACCCGTAATTTCATCCGAACGCGCAGTCGAGAGCGAGCTTTCGACTGCCCGCGTGCTGTTTCATGTTTTTCTGCTGATGGTCACTGCTGTAACGACGACGCTCACGGGCGCGGCATTTTCTGTAGAGATGGAGTCTGTCCCCGATTCCATCATCGGAGGACTGCTCGCTCCGTTCATCGCAATAGCCGAGCAGTCCGCATCGGGAAACCATGCTGCCCTTGCCTCCGGATTACTTTTCACTTTCACACTGCTAACTATACTAGGCGCGCATGAGCTAGGCCATTACTTCGCCTGTCGATACTATGGAATTCGCGCGACGCTTCCGTTCTTCATCCCCGCGCCTCCCGTCATCACGCCGTTTGGCACATTCGGCGCGGTCATAAAAATCAAAGAGCCGATCTATTCTCGACGCGCTCTGTTCGACATAGGGATTGCCGGGCCGCTTGCCGGGTTCGTGTTCGCCGTACCCGCTTCGATCATAGGGTTGATGTTTGCCAAAGCAACGACTCCGCCTCCGGGAGATGTCCTTCAGTTCAATGATCCACTGCTGTTCATAATCATCATGAAGATCATGGGTCTGCCCAAATTCATCGAGTGGAATCCGGTCTACTGGGCGGCCTGGGGATCGCTGCTGGTAACGGCCCTGAACCTGTTTCCGGTCGGACAGCTTGACGGCGGACACGTGCTTTACGCCGTCGTTGGAGCGCGCGCCCATCGCTGGATAGCCCGCGCCGTGACAGTCTCGGTGCTGACTCTGACGGTCGCTTCGATTCTGTTGCATCAATCACCCGTGTGGTTGATATGGTCGCTGGTGCTGCTTTTCATGCTGCGAGTAGGTCATCCTCCGGTCAGCGAGCAGGAGCCATTGGGAGGGGCCAGAATCGCGCTTTCAGTTCTGGCAGTGATCGTGTTCCTGCTTTGCTTCATGCCTTTCCCCATCACGATGTCTTAAAACGAACAAGGTCAAACATGTCTGATTCGGATCAATTCAACGCGCCGCCTGTCGCTTATCTCAACGAAGAATTTCTTCAAAGCTCCGACGCCAGAGTGCTCAGGATTCTTTCGGAATACCTTGAGCCTGCCGCTCGTCTCCGTCACTACAAGGTGCGCGACACGATAGTCTTTTTCGGCTCGGCCCGCTCTGTCTCTCCCCAAGTGGCTGCAAAAGGGATGGAAGAGGTAGAAGAAAAAATCCGCCAGTCGAGCGCGTTGACGCAAGAGCTTGAAGCAGAACGCGCGCGGGCGCAGCAGGCCGTCAGGCTTGCGCGTTATTACAACGACGCCGTAGAGCTTGCCCGGCGCATGACCGAATGGTCGAAGAGCCTTACGGGGTCGCGTCACTTCATCGTGTGCAGCGGCGGGTCGGGCGGAATGATGGAAGCTGCGAATCGAGGCGCATCGATGGCGCGAGGAAAAACCATCGGGCTGAACATCAAGCTGCCGACTGAGCAGTACGTCAACGAATACGTCTCGCGCGAATTCATATTCAACTTCCACTACTTCTTCATGCGCAAGTTGTGGTTCGTTTATCCGGCAAAGGCGCTGGTGGTTTTTCCGGGCGGGTTCGGAACGATGGACGAATTATTCGAAGTGCTCACTCTCATCCAAACTCGCACGCCGAGCAAGACGATGCCGGTGGTGTTGTTCGGAAAAGAATTCTGGGACGACGTGATCGATTTCGACGCGCTCGTTCGATGGGGAGTAGTCGGCGCGCGCGACCTCGATATCTTCCATCGCACGGACTCCGTCGATGACGCTTTTCAATACCTCACCTCAAGGCTCGAAGAACTGTACCTGACGCCGCAGGGATTGGAAGAAGTCAAGCTGACCTAAAGTTCGAATGCGGAATGCGGAATTCGGAGAGCCGAATAAAGAGTGTTTCCCCTATTCCGCATTCCACATTCCGCATTCCGCATTCGAAGGTCTTTCAAGCATACACATCCGTCGTCAAGTATCTCTCGCCGAGGTCGGGAAGGAGGGCGACCACCCGTTTGTCTTCGCCGAGTTCGCGGGCGATAACCAGCGCGGCCCAGCATATCGCGCCTGAAGAGATGCCGCACATTATTCCTTCTTCGCGCGCCAGACGACGGGCCGTCTGCTTTGCGTCCTCGTACTCGACCGGGATGATGCGGTCGATGATTTCAGTGTTGAGAACTCTCGGCACGAAGCCTGCTCCCATGCCTTGAATCAAGTGAGGGGCAGGCGGGCCGCCTGAAAGCACGGGTGAATCTTTCGGCTCGACGGCGACAAGTTTGACGCTGCGAAGCCTCTCTTTGAGAACTTCGCCCACACCGGTGATCGTGCCTCCCGTGCCTACGCCCGCGACGAAAGCGTCGAGGCGCGCGTCGGTGTCTTCGAGTATTTCGATGGCGGTCGTGCGGCGATGAATCTCAGGGTTAGCCGGGTTGTTGAACTGCTGAGGCATGAAGCT
>CAZPQE010000561.1:0-4192 GCA_964588615.1 uncultured Clostridia bacterium
GGCAGTTTCTTCCGGCGTCGCGATATGATAGAGGATATAGCGCAGGAAGTCTTCGCCAGGTCTTATTTTTCGCTTTCGAGTTTCACTCTCGGTCGTTCGTTCGAGGCCTGGGTGGCCAGGATCGCCGTCAACGCCTGCTACGATCATCTTCGCGCGCAGCGGAGGAGGATCGAGTACAACATGCCGCGATCTGCCGATCAGGAAGACGAGTGGCTCGAACTACAGATGCTCGAAGTCGCCCGCGACCGCCACGCGAGCGAGGAGCGACAGCGCGAGGCCGCGCAGGTTTCAGAGCGGCTGCTGGCAAAGCTCGACCCGGAAGACCGGCTCGTCCTGGTGCTGATGGACCGCGACGGGTATTCGGTCAAGGACATAAGTGAGATGACCGGGTGGGGCCAGTCGAAAGTCAAGGTCCGCGCCTTCCGCGCGCGTCGCGCGCTGAGGGCCGAGATGAATAGGCTGCTCGTGAGCGCCGAGCGCAAGCAAAGGAGCAGGAAATGAACGAGGAACGAACAATCAGTTGTCGGGCGGCTCGCCGGGCATTCGGCACGGAGACGCCAGACCGTGCGCGCACAAAGCGGCATCTGGCATCATGCCAGCGTTGCGCGCAGGAATATCGCCTGTTTGAGTTGAGCCGCGCCGCGCTCGATCTGGCCGCCGTCCGCGAACCCGTCCGACCCCAGGAGGATTTCTTCGTCGCCCTTCGCGCGAGGATCAATCGCGGCCCCCAGGAAACCATCCGGCCTGCAGCCGATCAATCGTGGACTGCCGCGCTGTGGCTGACCGCGCGACAGTTGATCCCGGCCATGGCCGTGCTGCTGCTGCTCATAATCGGAATGACCCTGTTTTTCGACACCTCGACGCCCAACGGCAATACGATGGTGTCCAACAGCATCGACGATTATCCCGACCCGACGCCCGATGACATATTCGAATCTCTGGTGGCGGTGGAGGAAAAAGAAAATGGACGCTAAGACTCCAAGCCAGACAAAGGCGCGAATCATCATACTGGCCATCTTCGTCATCGGATTCGCAGCCGGCGCGCTGACGATGAACCTCTATCATCAGCGCACCACGAACGACAGACCGGAAAGAGGGTCACGCGGAAATCCACCTGATTTTATTACCAGAGAAATGGATAAAAGGCTCAACCTTTCGCCCGAGCAGGAGAATCAAATAAAAGCGATTCTCGAAGAAACTTTCGGGAAGTACAGAGAAATAAGGACTCAGATGGATCAGGACCCGGAAGTCAAAAAATACACGCCTCGTTTCGAGGAAACGAAGCAGGCTGGGCGCGAGCGCATACGCGCTGTTCTGACCGCAGAGCAGTTGCCCGGCTTCGAAGCGATGCTCAAGGAACAAGACGAAGAACGCGCCAGGCACGAAGAAAAACGGAAGAAATGATTTTACCAGCGAACGCCCGGAGGAGGGCTTTCCCCTATCAGCCAGTGGAGGCGAGGGGGCGAATCAAAGCTGAAAGAAGTTGACGCTCATGAAAAAGAAGATTGCCGTTGCGCTCAGTTTGATTCTACTGTTTATGAACAACGCCGCGCTTGCGGCTGAAGACGCAGACCCGCAGGGCACACTGGAGCTTCGCGGCACTGTGATCGATAAAACACGCGCTTATCTGCCTGCGGTTCCGGTCACGCTCGATGATCAGAAAGGCAATAAATATACCGCCACGACCGATGAAAAAGGGCAGTACCGCTTCACCGGCATCAAGCCCGGCGTCTACACCATCACCGTAGAAGCCGAAGGGTTCGCCACTTTCACCGGTCAGATCGATCTGACCGCCAGAAGGACGACCCCATTCGATATCACGCTCGAAGTGACGGTGGCTGAAAAAGTGGATGTGAGGAACGATGACGCCACCATTTCCTCCGACCCGGACCAGAACCTCACTGCGATCCGTCTCACAGGCAAAGACCTCGAAGCTCTGCCCGACGACCCGGACGAGTTGCTCGAAACTCTGCGCCAGATGGCCGGAGCCACCGGAGACGCGACCGTCTACGTCGGAGGCTTCCGCGAGCGCGGGCAGCTTCCTCCCAAGGAAGCCATACAGATGATCCGCATAAACGCCAACCCTTACTCGGCTGAATTCTCCGAGCCGGGTTTCGCGCGAATAGAGATCATCACCAAGCCGGGCGCGGACACTTTTCACGGCAGCTTCCGCTTCAACTTCAACGACGAATCGCTCAACGCCCGGAACCCTTCGCAGTCGTTCCGCGCGCCGACGCAGAATCGCAACTACAGCGGCAATTTCACCGGGCCGATCATTCGCAATCGCTGGGGCTTCTTCTTCAACCTCGACCGCCGCGCAAGCGACGAGAACTCTTTCATCAACGCCGTAGTTCTCGATCCGGTCACGCTCCAGCCCACTCAGTTCAATGATACGGTGCTCAATCCGGGTCGAAACACCAACTTCGATTTCCGCACCGATTACCTGATGACCAAAAAGCACACCCTCGGCGTGGGCTATCGCTTCTCGAAGAGAGAGTCTGAAAATGAAGGCATCGGCTCGTTCGATCTGCCTGAGCGCGCCTACAACACCGAAAGACGCGAAGACACCTTGAGATTGTCGCTGACGACCATCGCCACTGAGCATGCAGTCAACGAACTCCGCCTCCAGTTGAGCCGCAGGACGAACCTCTCTGAGGCCATAAGCGACGCTCCGGCCATCATCGTCCTGGACGCTTTCAACTCGGGCGGCAATCAGGGATCGCTCTTCAACCAGAACAAGGAACAGAGCATCGATTTTACGGACAATGTCACCTACACGCACGGCAAGCACGTCATAAAGTTGGGATTTCGCGCCGAGGCCGACTACACCGAATACATCAATCGCTCGAACTTCGGCGGCACATTCACCTTCTCGTCTCTGGATCAGTATCGCCGCGCGTTGCAGGGCGACACCTCAGCGCGCCCGTCGCAGTTTTCTATCAATCGCGGCGATCCGTTCGTGAGCCTCTCGCAGTGGGAGATGGGATACTTCATTCAGGACGACTGGCGCATCAACCCGCGCATGACTCTTTCTTATGGACTGCGCCACGAGTTCCAGACCAACCTTGATGACAAGATGAACTTCGCTCCGCGAGTGGGACTGGCCTGGGCCGACAAGAAACAGCGCACCACTCTCAGGTTGGGCGCGGGCATTTTCTACAACTACCTGTCTGACAATATAACATTCGACACGATTCGGTTCGACGGGCAGCATCAGCTTCAGTACACGATCCCGTTCCCCAGTTTCTTCCCCGATATTCCGACATCAGGGGGGAGCCAGCGCCAGCCGACCATTCGCATCAAGGACGCTCATCTCAATGATCCTTACACGATCAACACCACCGTGAGCGTCGACCGGCAACTGCCCTGGAAGATGGTCGGATCGGTCGCCTACACCTGGACTCGCGGAGTTCACCTGCTGCGCACGCGCAACATCAACGCGCCCACCCGCGACGGGAATGGGGACGCGGTGTTCCCGTTTCCGGGCCAGGGGCCGATTCTTGCCTACGAATCGACGGGCTTCTCGAAACGAAACGAACTGAGGTTCAATCTGCGAACGGGGATCAATCCCAAACTCACATTGTTCGGCTTTTACACGCTCTCGTTCACAAAGAGCGACACTGACGGAGCAGGCACACAGCCAGCCAATCCTTTCGACCTTTCGACCGAGTACGGTCGAGCCAGCCAGGACTCGCGTCATTTCGCAGTCGTCGGCGGATCGTTCACGCTTCCTCACGGCTTCCGCATAAGCCCGCACTTCAACGTGCGGTCGGGCGGGCCGTTCAACATCACCACAGGAAGAGACAACAACCTTGACCTGTCGTTTTCAGACCGTCCGGCGTTCGCCAATCCGGGCGATCCGGGCGCGGTAGTAACTCGCTTCGGAGTGTTCAACCCTAATCCCCGACCGGGCGATGTGATAATCCCACGCAACTTCGGCGAGGGTCCCGGATCGGTCAGCCTCAACCTCAATGTGTCGAAGACCTTCGGGTTCGGCCCTGAACGCGGCGGATTTCCCGGCCAGGCGCGCAACGGCAATCAACAGGGCCAGAACCAGCAGGGCCAGAATCAACAGGGCCAGAACCAGCCGCGCGGCGACAGAGGCGGCGATAGGGGCGGCAGAGGCGGCGGTGGCGGTGGCGGCGGTGGCGGCGGCAGAGGCGGCGGCGGATTTGGCGGCGGCGGATTTGGC
>CAZPQE010000562.1:0-4185 GCA_964588615.1 uncultured Clostridia bacterium
TGAGAGCGGCCAATCGCTGCATGAGATGTTTGAGCTCGCGCACATTGCCCGGCCAGCCGTATCGCTCCAGCGCCAGCATCGCGTCTTTGGTGATCGACAGCTTTCTGCCGCTGACGCTGTACTGAGAGAGGAAGGCTATGGCCATCGTGCGGATGTCTTCCTGACGATCCCTGAGCGGCGGCAGCATGATCGATACGCCCTGCAAGCGATAGAGCAAGTCCTGGCGGAAGAGGCCCTGATCGACCAGAGATTGCGGGTCGCGGTTGGTTGCCGAGATCACTCTCACATTGACCCGCTTCTTGGTGTTGGTTCCCAGCGGTCGGAACTCTCCCTCCTGCAGCACGCGAAGCAGCTTGACCTGAAACGCGGGACTGGTTTCAGTAACTTCGTCGAGCAGAAGAGTTCCGCCATCGGCTTCCTCGAAGAGTCCTCTTCGGGCCGAATCGGCTCCGGTGAATGCGCCGCGAGTGTGGCCGAAGAGTTCGGATTCGAGCAGCGTGTCGGGAAGCGCGCCGCAGTTGACGGCCACGAACGGGCGCTCCGAGCGCGGGCTCTTGCGGTGAATCAGTCGCGCGACCAGTTCTTTGCCGGTTCCCGACTCGCCCCGGATCATGACGGGAAGATCGGTCAACGCCACGCGGGCAGCGGTCTTGACCACTTCGATCATCGCCGGACTGTTGCCCAATATTTCGTGCTGCGGCCCTTTTGCCGATTGCACCTCTATGAGCTTGCTCGGATAGCGCCGCTGCTCGACTGCCGAAGCTATAGCCTGAAGCACCCCGATCGAGAACGGCTTGCAGATGTAATCGTTCGCCCCGTGCTGAACCGCTTCTATGGCCGACTCGACCGACGCCTGGCCGGTCATCAATACCATCTCGGCTTCCGATTTGAGGTTCTGGCGAAAAGCCTTGAGCACGTCGAACCCGCTCAATCCGTCCATCACCACATCACAAAAGATCAGGTCGAACTCGTTGCGGGCGGCAAGCTGCAATGCCTCGTTCCCGCTCGAAGCGGCAAATACCTGATAGCCCTGCTCCATCATGGCATCGCAGACCAATTCTCGCACAAAATCTTCGTCATCTATCACAAGTACTTTCATTGCATCCTCTCCCGCCGGTTTATTCGGAGTAGATAAGGACAAATCCTGTGCCATATTGTCTTTCATATAGAATCACCACTTAGCCGGAAACAGAGGCTGTTGTGTCATTAGAAATGGGGAATAAAGCCGCACTCCAATTGTAAGAATGTCCGTTTTGTCGCCAGCAAACCCAATCAAAAATGCCTTGTCGCTGACTAAACGCGATGCCGTTGAACTTCATCCTGGGAGCATTGCTCAGAAGATCGGTGCCGTTATGGATTATCTGCGGCTTGGATTTTATGCCATGCCGCTCCCCTTAGCAAGACCCTTGTTTGTGAGCCTTCAGCCTTTGGACTATAGCAACTATGGGGAACCTTTTCCGCCTGTTTTTTCAATAAATTTCCACACCGGAGGATGAATCGAAAATACTTAACAAATTACATGAAGTTTCTGTTGCAAACTGATTGACTCTGTGATAGTTTCTCGGCTATCGGCAGGCTGGGTACAGGTAATAGTCAGGCATAGCCCCGGGGTGTACCTCAACAATTTAATCGCCGATTGAAGAGATTGGGGTATAATGCCCTTTTCAATCCGGCCACATTTTTGATGGGAGTAGAGAGCCAGCGGGCTTGAAAAACTCTTGAGCGAAGAATTTGCCACAGATACTATAAGGGCCGAAGCGAAGGTTCAAAGTCCGCTCGCGTCGTGGCTCGGTCTTCAGCGCTCGCTTGCCGAGAAAAACGGCATTGCGCTGATGACGCTCAGTCGTGATGGAGCGGTTGTGGGGCGAATTGAAAACGACAACAGCATTTGCCAGGCGATGCGGGTTTCGCCGGAGCACTCTCGAATGTGCGCCGCCGAATGCGCCAAAGCTTACAGCAATGCCGTTGCCGAGGCCCGGCCCTTCGAGTTTCGTTGTCACGCCGGTTTGCATTGCTTCGCTGCCCCCATCTGCGTTGACCGTCAGCGGCTGGTCGTGCTCGGAGGCCGCGCTTTCACCTCTGCCTCCGAATACTCGCAGTTCCTCACCCGCTATGACGACCTCGGAGCGGTTCGCAGCGGCGAGGGACTCCGAAATATTAAATTCACCGACGCCAGAGAATTGCGAGAGACGGCTCAACTGGTAGTCTCGGCGGCTGAGAGCCATTTCCAGACCCGACAGCGTTCGCTCGGCGCTGATGGTTCGGAGGATGAGGCATCGCCTGATCTGTTGGACGCGCACCTTGAAATCATTCGACTGTCGGATCAACTCGAATCCAAGAACCGCGCCATAGCTCAGTTCTTCGAGTTTCTGCGCAGCATCGCTTCGAGCCTCGATTCTCAAACCGTCTACTCGGCAGTCATGGAAAAGCTCTGCGAGATTATGAAGACTGAGCGGAGTTCGCTGATGATCTTCGATGAAAAAAACGAAGAGCTCGTCCTGGAAGCGGCTGTGGGAGCCGATCTCACGCCCGAAGCGTCGGTGCGCATGCGGCTGGGCGAGGGAGTGGCCGGAGCGGTGATGGCCAGCGGCGTTCCGCTCATCGTCCGTCACGCCGACACCGACGCGCGAGTCCCGCAGGCCGGGCGCGGCTCATACAAAACGAAATCATTCATAAGTTTTCCCATCACCCTGGGCGCGCGCAGAGTCGGAGTCCTCAATCTCACGGACCGCGCCGACGGCACTCCGTTTGGCAACGAAGACCTCTCGCTTGTAGAAATCATGGCTCCGCATCTGGCCCTGATAGTCGAGCGCACCCAGTGGCATCGCAAGGCCGAAGCCTATCAGCGCATGTCGCTGACCGACCCGCTCACCGGGCTTCCCAACCGGCGCTACTTCGAAGAACGTCTCTTCGAAGAGGTGGAGCGAAGCAAGCGATACAATACGCCGCTCTCCTTCATGCTCATCGATGTCGATCACTTCAAGCGATATAACGACCTCTACGGCCACACCAACGCCGATTCCGTTCTGGTCAAGACCGCGCAGATACTTCGCCGCTCGGTGCGCACCATCGATCTGCCCGCGCGGTTTGCGGGCGACGAGTTCTGCATAGTGCTTCCCGAAACCGACATCGATTCGGCGGAGCGCATAGCCGAAAGAGTTCGCCGGTCGGTATCGGAAACCGAGTACCGCAGCGAAGACGGCGCTTTGATGGGACAGGTCACTTTTTCGATAGGCGTTTCTTCATTCAGCCCGACGAGGCAAAGCCCCCTGGCGATCATTGAAACCGCAGATCGCGCTCTTTATAAAGCCAAAACGCTCGGACGAAACTGCGTGGTGGTCTATGAAGAAGCAGCAGCGGCTCGAAAGCGACCCACAGACTGAAGATGAGCGATCTCGATCCGAGGCAGGTATTGAGCCGACTCTCAGATGATGAATTCTTCGACCGCGCAGTCGAGTTGGCGCAGATTCATCAACTGGCCGTCGCGCGCTCGTCTCAAAACGGGCCTTCTCTGCGCCGGGCAGCAAACGCGCTCGTCCTCGGCCCGCCGCGAGTCGGAAAGACTGAACTGCTGAGGAAGAGTTTCGACCGCCTGTTCAATGAAAGCGGAGATGTAGTTCCACTCTACTACTCGTTTCGCCAACCCTGCCGCGAAGCCGAGCGCGTGGCCCGCGATTACCTCTCGCAGATGATGGCGCAGTTCATCGCCTTCCGACGCAGCGATCCGCGCTTCATAGCCGCAGCCGACGAGCCTCTGGAAGTCATCGCGCGGGCCGCCGCTCCCGAAGATTATCTGTGGATAAGGAGCCTGATCGATACTTTCAATCGCGCCGCCCAGTCCGACGACAGCACATTGATGGCTCGATGCGCGTTTTCGTCTCCGGCTCTGGCCGCCGCGCGCACCCAGCTTGCCCCGCTGGTGATGATAGATAACTTTCACCGTCTGGCAGACTCGGGACAGTGCGCGCGCCAGGTGCATTCGGAACTGATTCGAACGCTTTCGGCTCGCAACGGTTCGGGGGCTGGCGCCACCTATCTGCTGTGCGGACTGCGACGCCCGGCAGTAGAACTCATCCCCCCGGATGAAGAGCTTTTCGACCGGCTGGAAATGATACGCATCTCCCCGATGTCGCCCGAACACATCGAGCAGATGATCGAAATGACTTCTTCCAGGCTGGGGGTCGA
>CAZPQE010000563.1:0-4184 GCA_964588615.1 uncultured Clostridia bacterium
TTTTCTCTAACACTGTCCGGATTCGGATTACCGTCGCTGATGGGCGATGAACGCGCGTTGCTGAGAAATCCGCGGCGCGCGTTCGACATCGATCTGGCCTGAGCTTCAGGCCAGATCGAGAAAAAGAGATATGAAAACAACCGCCCTGTTGCTGCTTCTGCTGATGCCTGCTCTGCTCGGGGCCGGAGGAAATCAGAATCCCGGCCCCGCCTTTTCGCGTCAGGCATGGATGGAAGATTATCGCGCGCTCAAAAAGCATATAGAGACCGGATACGCCAATCTCGAATGGATGATTCGCGCGCGGCGAATCGATCTCATCGCGCTCGACTCCAAAACCCGGCAGGCGATCTCTCAGTCAACGAGCGACGCGGAAGCAAGGCGCGCGCTGGAATCTTTTCTCGCCGCGTTCGGCGACGGGCATTTGAACCTGCGCGAGCCTGCCCCTTCATCGCCTGCCAATCCATCTCCGGGACGACACACATCGGGGGCCGAAGCCTGTCAGTCGATGGGCTTCACGCCGCTGGAGTATGACTTTTCACTTCCATTCACGAAAGCGCATGGCTTTCAAATCATCAGCGCGAGCAAAGATGCTTTCACCACCGGCGTCTTGTCGCTCGATGATGGCAGAAATTATGGAGTGTTGCGCATACCGTTTTTTTTCCCTGCGGCGATGGCCCTGGGTTGCGGGCGGGAATGGGAAGCGTTTCGCCGCACGCTGACAGGCGATTGCGATGAAGCGTGCCAGGAGCGATTCAGCACATTGATGGCAAATCGCCTGCTTGCGCAACTGACCGCGCAACTCCGCGAGTTGGCAAACCGAAAGCTCGATGGTTTGATCGTTGACATAGGAGGCAATGGCGGCGGCACACAGTGGGTGGAACCTGTGGCCAGAACTCTGGCGGCAAAACCTCTGCGCGCGCCGCAACTGAGATTCATTCGCCATCAGCACTGGGTCAGGGCGCTGCAATCCCGACTGGAGATGCTCGAATCGGATTTGCAGCGACGAGATCTGACGCGCGCGCAGTCGGGCCTTCTCCTCCGCGCCAAGAAGCAATTGCGCCGCCTGCTCGCTGAAGCCCGCAATCCGTGCGACAAGTCCCTGATATGGGAGACGGCGAAGAGCAAACCCTGCTTGATGTTGAACGCGACGCCGATCTTCACGACTGGCATCGAGAGTTATGCCGCGCAGGGATCGCTTGCTCGCCTGCGGGCGAAATCCGTTCTGTTCTCGCCGAGCCTGTACGAATATAAGGAGAGCGCGATCAATCTGCCGCTGATAGTTCTGGTTGATCGCAACACGGCATCAGCCGCCGAGTATTTCGCGGCGATGTTGCAGGACAACAGGGCTGCGACGATCATCGGCGAAAAGACTTATGGGTCGGGGTGCGGTTACACCGATGGCGGATTGAATCTCTCGCTTCCCAACAGCGGATTGCAGGTATGGATGCCGGACTGCGCTCGTTATCGCCGGGATGGCAGCAACGAAGTCGAAGGCGTCACGCCTGACCTCACGATCTGGTCGCGCGAGGATGATGAAACCGCTCGACTTGAAAAACTCCTGCGCGCTTTGCGGCGACTGAATGATTCCCGGAAGTAGAATGCAGACATGTATAAGATCAGCCTGAATCCTCTAGCCGAGGAATTTATACCCGACTCTGTGAACCGTGATGATGTACTGAGGGTCGGACGGGGTGGGTTCGATCTTCTGTCTGAGCTTCGCTATGTGATTATCGACAGTCCGCGTGAAGGGATAGTTTTCATATCCCCACACTTCATCGAGCAGTCGGTCGCGCGTTATGGTCTCGCCGCGATGCTGTATGAAGTATTTCATCAACTCGAACTCGCGAGGGGATAATTCTATAGGCTCCCCGTCCTTCATGGCCTGATAGCTTTTGAACTCAAGCGACACGTTGCCGAATTTGTAAGCGTCGAGGTCGGCCACCTGTTTGGTCTTTCTTCTCAGGTGCGCCCACACGCGGGCGAGGAGTTCCTTTATGCTGAAAGGCTTTGTGACATAATCATCGGCTCCTATTTCAAGCCCGATCACTTTATCGACTTCCTGCCCGCGAGCCGTCAGCATGATGATCGGAAGATCAACCCCCTTGCTCCTCAACTGCCTGCACACATCCAGCCCGCTCATTTTCGGGAGCATCACATCCAGCACTATCAAATCGGGGCTGTCGCTTATGGCCTGATCCAACCCCTGCTGACCGTCGGCGGCGACCGCGACTTCGTAGCCTTGGTACTCGAAGTTGTCTCTCAGCCCCAGAGCCATGTGTGGATGAGATTCTCCATCAAGCTCTCTGAAAGCACGGTTCGGAGGGCTTTGAGGGAATCGGGTTATGTATGGAGCAGACCAAAACACTCTCCGGCTAAGATAGTCGATCCACTGGCTGAAGAGAGATTGCGCTATCTCAATGAAATACTCGACTCAGGCCAGGAAGTGACCATACTGGCTGAGGATGAATGCGATATGCATTTGTTGAGCGTCGTCAGAGCGATGTGGCAGAAGGAAGGAGAACAAAAGGAGATTCCAACGCCTGGGAAGAATGCCAAGCGAGGAGTCTTAGGAGCATTGAATCTGAGAACAGGAGAATGGTTCTACTTGTTGAGGGATCGCAAACGGAGTCAGGAGTTCATCGAGTTTCTCAAAGTGTTGTTAGAGGCTTATGCTCGCGGACCAATCTTCCTGATAGTCGATAATGCGCCGATACATAGATCGAAAGCGGTGGAGAAGTTTTTGAGCGAGAATACGAGATTGAAGTTGGTGAATCTACCGACCTATAGCGGACACAAACTCAACCCGGTAGAAAAGGTGTGGTGGGATTTGAAGGCGAAGATAGCAGCCAATCGTAATTTCAGAGAAGTGTCAGAGCTTGATGAGGCGATCAAGAGGTATTTTGCAGAAATGACGAGGGAGCGTGCTTTGCGGTTGACGAATTGCGAAGTGGTTCGGCGTGCCAACAAGAAGGCTGCCTGAAAGGTGAAAGAAACTTTTGGTAGGTTACTTAGAAAAGGGCGAGAGGAAGATAAGCCCTGGCATCCGGGAGGCAAAGCGAGGAGATGGGTAGTCGAGCGCACTCACGCCTGGCATGATCGGTTCCGTCGTTTAGTTGTAAATTGGGAGAAGACCATAGAGAGTCGATATGCCTTTCTCTGCTTGGCTAATGCTCTGA
The DNA here is from genome assembly GCA_964588615.1 of uncultured Clostridia bacterium. Lineage (GTDB taxonomy): Bacteria > Acidobacteriota > Blastocatellia > UBA7656 > UBA7656 > UBA7656. Next base: position 3,177 of record CAZPQE010000563.1, read on the forward strand.
TTGCCTATCGAATTTAGGTTTGCAGACACGCTCTTAGCATAGCTGCTAATGGTGCGCTCACACCAATCTCTGGATCTCTATTTCCGCTCGGGGCTCCTGCCCCTGATGGCATTAAGATCACGCCTGATGGGAAATTCTTGGCAGTGGCAATTCTTTCACTTGATGTGGTAGCCATGTTCAGTATCGGAAATGATGGAACATTGACACCTGTTCCAGGCTTTACTTTTCCTGCCTTTGGAGCAGGTGCAGTCGCTGGTCTGGATATAAATTGCACTGGCAACCTTCTTTTCGCTATCGAAGCGATCTCAGAGCGAGAGCAAGAAGGCTCAAAGCGAATCGAGAGGAATTCAGGGCGGAAGTGAGAAGGCTCGGCATGGGTTGTAAAGAGCGATCTGCGAGAAGAGAAGGCTCGACGTTGATAGAAAAGAATTCACAGCGAGAACACGAGATGGAGAAGAAAGTTTAACGTCTTAAGACTTGTGCGATCCGTTTCTCTGAAACCACGACTCTCAAGAGTCGTGGGGGATAGGGAGCATAGATCACACATTGATCTATGACAACTTGATCTGTGTGGAGGTGCAATTCCTCCCGCCCTGGTGTAGGGCTGATGCATATCCCCTGCCCTAGCGACTGACCATCATATCCGCAAAGCGGGGATAAAAAGGCGGCAACTCAGAACCCGACTTGAGAACACCCGTCGAGCATAGTTGAACATGGACAGCTACACGAATCCACGATTGAATCGTCGTTAACGAGGAGTAGCCTACGCGGGTTATCGGCTACGACCAAAATGGCAAGGATAAGGGCCGAGCGGCTCTGGAACCGACTCGGATACACTCCCTAAAAACCCGGCGAAGAGTGGAGTCCTAAACTCAACCGAAAACACAGGTCAGGAACGGAGTAACCCTATGCAGTTCTCAATCGTCGAACGGTTTTCGCTCATGAGCAGGTGTCAACCGCATACTGCACAGCGGTGGGATTAATCAAGAAGCCAACGCCTTTGGGAAA
>CAZPQE010000564.1:0-4170 GCA_964588615.1 uncultured Clostridia bacterium
ATGAAAATTTGAAGAACCAGCAGGCTGCCAGCCTGCTGTACCTTTTCTGAGGAGAAAAACATGCTCTCGACCTCGCCGTTTCAACTCATCCGCGTAGACCTCTCGCCTGCTGATTACGTGCATGTGCCGCAGGCTCCCCGCATCCACAGACGAGCGATCTTCGCCCGCGATCATACCAACGAGTGGGAAATGTCGGGAGTCCTCGGCGTCAGTGAGTTGGGAGAGTGCCTGGGATTGTCCAATCACACCTGGTCTCACCTCGACGCGCCGTTTCACCTGCTGGCCGAAGGCGCGAGCCTCGATGAAATCGATCCTCGATATTATCTGGCATCGCGCGCTCGCGTAATCGATCTGACCGCCACCAGCGAGCGGCGCGAAACCATCGATGGCGTTTCCTACCACAGCCGCATCGACATCGAAGACCTGCCCGATGATCTCGAAGGTTACGACGCCGCGCTTTTCGTGACCGGCTTCGGCGCGTTGATTGATCGCGGCTATCCTATGAACGAGGGAGCGGATCATCATTATCCCAACGTCACCCGCGAGGCAGCCCAGCAACTCATCGGCATCTCTTCGCTCAGACTCGTCGCAATCGATAGCCCGAGCTTCGACAAGCCGGAAACACGAGCCGCCGCGCACCACACGCTGCTCGGTCGTCGCCCGCCTGTGCTGCTGCTGGAAACTCTCACCTGCGAACGCCTCCGGCGCGCGCTCGATCCTATGCCGCGCGAAGTATTGTTGACCGCAGAACCTCTGCGCGCCTTCGGCCCGCGCGCAGACGGAGCCTTGTCGAGCGTCTACGCTTACTGCGCCAGCGACGAAGACCGCGAGCCGTTTGCGGCTTTCGTTTCTCTGATGCGCGCGGCAACGCTCATCGCCGATCAGCCTAAAACGATGACATAAAGCGATTGCGGACCGTGAACGCCTATGGCGAGAGTCAATTCGATATCGGAAGTGCGCGAAGGCCCGGTTATGAAGGTTATCGCGGGGTCGGGATCGCCTTGACCGCGCGCCGCTGTGAGCGCATCTCCGAGCGTCATCAGAATGCGCGGTCTTTCTACGATTGCCACATGCGCGGGCGGCACGAGCGAAATCAAACGATGCCGCTCGCTCTCTGATTTGAGAACCAGAGTGCCGGTCTCGGCTATCGCCCACTGCGCGGAAGTGATCCCCATGTCGAGGTCGAATAATTCCGAGCGAGGCGCATTCACCAGCCATTCCACATCCGCCTTCACCTGTCGCATCAAAGACCGCGCCATCGGCGAATCGGATACGGCCACTCTACGAGCTTTTTCATTTTCGATTATTCGCTCTATCGCTTCTGTGGCCTGGCTGTAGTCGCTTGCGATGATGCACTGCGCCTGCACGGAGGCGAGCGACCGTTGGAGTCTTTCGAGTGTTGATTTTGCGTCATGATCTGGAAGCGCAGCCTGCTTGCGGCTTGATACAAGCGCGCCGTGTTGATCGCGCGCAGCGTCGTGCGGCAGGCTGGCTTTCAGACTGGCGCGAATGGACTGGAGAATCGCGCGACGGATTTCTTCATTTTCGCTCGTCACTTTTCTGCTGCGCCTCCTTCGATTCTTCAGAGAGACCGTCTCTCCATTGCTCTCGAAACGAGCGCGGCGCAATCTGTCGCGCGTCGCGCCACCGGGTCCATGCGCCAAGCAGTGGAGCCATCTCGCCTGCAAGAGAACTGACATCTCCTATGCGCCCGTCGCGCGCCACAACACGTTGCAGCAGGCGGGCCGCGCGCATGCTCAGATTGTAAAGAGAGGTATGCGACATCACGTAGGCGAACACGCGAAAAGCGAGGCGCTCTCCGAAGCTGCGCTTCATCTGGTTTTCTTCCACGCCGCTCGCCTCTGTGATCTCCGCGCGCAGATGAAGCAGCAACTCAGGAATGTCTATCTTGACCGGGCAGACCTCTCGACACGCGCCGCACAAGCTGGAGGCAAAGGGCAGTTGAGAAGCTTTTGTCAATCCCGTCAACTGCGGAGTGATGACCGCGCCTATCGGGCCGGGATAGACCGAAGCGTAAGCGTGGCCGCCGACCTGCTGATAAACAGGGCAGGCGTTGAGGCACGCGCCGCAGCGAATGCAGGCCAATGACTGGCGCGTGACAGGATGAGAGAGCATGCGCGAACGCCCGTTGTCCATCAAAACTATATGCACTTCTTCCGGGCCTTCATCTTCCGCGCTTCGCTTCGCGCCGGTTATCAGCGATTGATAGGCCGTAAGGTTCTGACCCGTGCCTGATCGCGGAAGCAGCTTGAGAAAAATTTCGAGATCGGCAAAGCGCGGGATCACCTTTTCGATGCCCATCACGGCTATGTGAGTTCGGGGAAGGCTGGTGGTCAGCCGCACATTTCCTTCGTTTTCCAGAATGAGAATGGTTCCGGTTTCCGCCACTCCGAAATTAACCCCGCTGATGCCGAGATCAGCTTCAGCAAACCTCTGCCGCAGCACCCGCCGCGCAGTCGCCGTGAGTTTATCGACATCCTCCGTAGGCTCGATCCCGACTTTTTCGGCGAACAACTCTGCAATCTGCTTTCGGGATTTGTGTATGGCGGGGACGACGATGTGCGAGGGAGTTTCGCGGGCAAGCTGAATGATCCATTCTCCGAGGTCGGTTTCGACAGGCTCGATGCCCGCTCGCTGAAGCGCGTCATTGAGATGAATCTCTTCTGTCGCCATGCTTTTGCTTTTGACGATGCGACGCGCTTTTCGTTCGCCTGCCAGACGGATGACTATCTCGCATGCATGGCGGGCATCGCGCGCCCAGTGAACATGCGCGCCTCGACGCTCGGCATTGCCTGCGAACTCTTCAAGGTATTTATCCAGCCTGGCGAGGGTCTCTTCCTTGATCGCGCGCGCCTGCTCGCGCAATCCTTCCCAGTCTGCGACGCTTGCCATCGCCGTCAGTCGCCGCTCGGCGAACAGTCCGGTCGCATGGCGCAATGCCTTGCGCAATTGGTCATCAGCCAGCGCGTGACGGGCGTTCTCATCGAATTTTTCGGGAGTCATCTGCTGCATAGTTTTCAACCGTCAAAATGCGAGTCAATCTCTCGACGCCAGCAACTCGGCCAGATGCAACACGCGCACCCGCGATCCGGCGCGCGCAAGTCGCCCTCCGATCTGCATAAGGCAGCTTGCGTCCGAAGACGCTACTGCATCGACGCCTGAGCTTTCTATCGCCTCGATCTTCTGATCGACTATGGCGACCGAGATTTCAGGGTACTTCACCGAGAACGTGCCGCCGAACCCGCAGCACGAATCTGCATTGGGCAATTCGATAAACTCCAGGTCGCGCACATTGCGGATCAAACGCCGAGGCTCGCTGTGAAGGTTCAAATCGCGCAATCCGTGACAGGCATCGTGCCAGGTCACGCGCCCGCGAAAGCGCGCGCCGACATCTTCGACTTTAATCACATTGACCAGAAACGAACTGAATTCGAAAGTCCTGTCGGCGATTTTACGGGCGCGCTCGCGCCATTGCTCGTCGTGCGAAAACAGCGCATCGAAATGCCTGACCATCGCCGCGCATGACCCGGAGGGGGTGACTATCGCTTCAGCCCGACTGCTCTCGAATATCTCGATGAACCGACGGGCCAGCGCGCGCGCCTCGCTTCGATAGCCGGTGTTGAATGCAGGCTGTCCGCAGCAGGTTTGTCGCGCATCGAACTCGACTTCGCAGCCCGCGCGACGCAGCACCTCGACGGCGCTCACGCCGACCGAGGGCCATAACTGATCGACCAGACAGGTGACGAATAAAGATACTCGCATCAGATCAAGACGACGCCCTTCACATAATCAGGAGCATGGTGATCGCCCGCGAATGCGCCGGGCGCGCATTCGAGAGAGTCATAGCGATGAGTGATCAACTGCGCGACGCGCACCTTTCCCTCTTCGAGCAGGCTCAACGCGCGAGCGTAAATCTCCGGGCGGCCCTCGGAAGTGAAGCCTCCCGACGCGCCTACGGAAGCTATCAGGGCAGGCTCGCGGAACAACACGTTGTTGAGCAGGCTCATATCGTGTCCCGCGTGTCCCTGCCCGTAGAGCAGCACTGTCGCCTGCTTGCGAATGAGTCCCGGAAGCAGAGCGATGACGCTGCCCGACCCGGAGGCTTCGATCACATATTCCACCTGCCTGCCTTTTGTGATATCGAGCACC
>CAZPQE010000565.1:0-4163 GCA_964588615.1 uncultured Clostridia bacterium
ATAATCGGCCACATAATCGATGACTTTTTGACGACCACGCACGCAGAAATCTATATCGATATCGGGCATCGATACGCGCTCAGGATTGAGGAACCGCTCGAACATCAGTTCATACTGAAGCGGATCGACGTCGGTGATCTTCATCGAATAGGCTACGCACGAGCCTGCCGCCGACCCCCTACCTGGACCGACCGGAATCTGATTATTCCTCGCGAAATCGATGAAGTCCCATACGATCAGAAAATATCCCGCAAAGCCCATCTGCGTGATGATGTTGATCTCGTGTTCGAGACGCTGGCGATAATCGTCGTAATCGTATTTTCGATCCGCTCTCCCCTTGATCGTCTCCCATCGCTCTTCCAGTCCGCGACGCGCTACTTTGGCGAAATAACTTTCGGTAGTCTCGCCTTCAGGCACGCGATAACGAGGCAGATGATTCTGACCCTTTGGCAATTCAAGCTCGCACATCTCCGATATCGCTACGGTGTTGAGCAGAGCCTCGGGCAAATCTTTGCCGAAGATCATCCACATCTCTTTGGCCGAGCGGACATAGAACTCGCCTTCTTTGTATTTCAATCCGCGTTTCTCGTTGACCGTCTTGCCTGCGCCTATGCACACGAGTATGTCGTGCGCGCGCCAGTCGTCTCGATTCAGATAATGACAATCGTTGGTAGCCGCAAGCGGTATCCCTGTCCGCTTCGACAACTCGATCATTCCCGGTATGACCGTGCGCACCTCTTCTTCAAGGCCGTGATTTTGAACCTCAAGGTAATAATTTCCCTTGCCCAGAATGTCTTCGAACTCTTTAGCCCGCTGCGCTGCCTCTTCGAATTTATTTGTGAGCAGCAGCGACGACGGCACGCCTGAAAGACAGGCCGACAGTCCCACGATTCCTTCGCTGTGCTGGGCGAGCAGTTCTTTGTCGATTCGCGGCTTGTAGTAATAGCCTTCGGTGAAGGAGAGGGAAGAGAGTTTGACGAGGTTTTGATAGCCCGCCAGATTTTTCGCGAGCAGAATTATATGATTCATCCCGCGCTCGCTTCCTTCCTCGCCCCGATCCGTATGTTTGCCTCGCGCGATGTAGGCTTCTATGCCGATGATCGGTTTTATGCCGGATGCTTTCATCTCGTTGTAAAACGAGATAGCGCCGTAGAGATTGCCGTGGTCGGTCACGGCGACGGCACGCGCGCCTGCTTCCTGCGCGCGTCGGGCGAGAGGCTTTATCTGAATAGCCCCATCCAGAAGGCTGTAATCGGTGTGCAGGTGGAGATGGACAAAATCTTTTTCGTTCATGGCAGGTCCGGGAAAAAAAACACATCGATGAGTCGGAACACCTGGTTGCGACGATCAACTTTCAGATTGAGTTTGTGCGAAAAGCGCGACCGGAATATAGCACAGGCGAGCGAAAAGTGTACACCACAAATTGTAGATGGTCACAATCGATCCTCTATATGTTGGATGAAAAGACAGGCGGCTCAGGAAGCGGCCCCTTCCCACTCCTTATAGAGTTCGTCGAGCCGGGCGGAAATCGCGTTCTGGCGTTGAGTGATTTCGTGATAATGCTCCGCGACCCATTCGGGCGCGGGGTTGGCCAGCCGGGAGGCGAGTTCGGCAAGCTCGGCTTCGAGCGGGCTGATTTCCTTTTCGATTTCTTCCACAGTCCTTGCGCGGGGTTTCTTTTGCGCAGGGCGCGGCTTAGTCCGTTCTTTCGTCTCGCGCTTCCTGCCTTCCTGCTCTTTAGCCAGGGTCGTGATCTTTTCCCGGAACTCGTGGTAATCCGAGTAGCTGCCCTGATGATAAGTGGCCGCGCCGTTTTCGAAATGCAGAATCTCGGTCGCTATCTTGTCGAGAAAGTATCGGTCGTGCGAGACGGTGATTATCGTGCCGGTGTGCGAGTCGAGAGCCGCTTCCAGAGCTTCGCGCGAAGGGATATCGAGATGATTCGTAGGCTCGTCGAGCACGAGCACGTTGCTCCGGCTGTAGATGAGTTTGGCCAGAGCGAGGCGGCTCTTTTCGCCGCCCGAAAGCACGCCGACGCTCTTGTAGATGTCATCGCCGGTGAAGAGAAACCTGGCCAGGTAGTTGCGCAATTCCCCGACGGAAGCGCGCGGAGCGACCGAGGCTATTTCTTCGAGCACGGTCGCCGCCTGATCGAGACCCGATAGCTCCTGATCGAAGAATGCGATTTCGACATTCGCTCCCCAGGAGTATCCGCCCCTGAGAGGGGCCAGGTCTCCGGTGATGGTTTTCAGAAACGTTGTCTTTCCAGACCCGTTGTCGCCGATTATCCCTACCCTCTCGCCCCGCCGCGCGTGCAGCGAAATGCCTGACGCGATCTCGTTCGACTCATAGCCTATGCTCATAAGCGAAACGGTGAGCACATTGTCGCCCGCGCGCGCGACCTGTTCGAATTTGAAATTGCCGGTCTTCTCCGCCCCGACTGATTCGAGTCGTTCGAGCCGTTCGAGCATATTGCGGCGCGATTTGGCCTGTTTGGTTTTCTGCCCGGCTATGTTGCGCCGGATGAATTCCTCGGTGCGGGCGATCATTTCCTGCTGCTGCTCATACTCGCGCAGTTGGGCGAGCCGCCTCTCTTCGCGCTGTTTGACGTAGGCCGTGTAATTGCCCGAATAGATGTTTGCGCGCCCCCCTTCGATTTCGATAATCCTCGTTGCAACTCGGTCGAGCAGGAACCGGTCGTGCGAAATGATGACGAACGCTTTGCGATATTCGGAGAGGAAACTTTCGAGCCATTCGACTGCGCTCACGTCGAGGTGATTGGTAGGCTCGTCCATCAGAAGGAGGTCGGGTTCGGAGAGCAACAGCCTGGCGAGTTGAAGTCGCGCTTTCTGCCCGCCGCTGAGTTGACCCGATGGCTTCTCGAAATCTTCGGGTCTGAATCCGAGACCGGCGAGAACTGCTTCGGCGCGGGACCGAAATGTGAAGCCTCCTTCGATTTCATAGCGATGGCGAAGTTCCGCGTACTGATGCATGGCTTCTTCGAGGCTGCTGCCCGCAGCTTCCGACATCAGGTGTTCGAGCCTGCCTATCTGATCTTCCATCTCGATCAACCCGGTGAAAACCGAGACCGCTTCTTCGCGCACGCTGTTTGCGCTGGTGATTTGAGGTTGTTGATCGAGGACGCCGACGCGCAGACCTCTAAGCAGAAACACCTCGCCCTGGTCTGCTTCTTCGAGTCTGGTGATGAGCCGGAACACGGTGGTTTTGCCCGCGCCGTTGCGACCCACGAGGCCGACCCTCTCGCCTGGATTGACCTGGAAGGTCGCTCCGCGCAACACTTCGACCCCGCCGTAGGATTTATGGATGTCTTCGAGGCGAAACAGCATGGCAGTGGTCGGTGGTCAGTTGTCAGTGCTCAGTTGTCAGAATTCTCAGATCGCATTGAATTATAGTTGCGCCAGCGATTGTTGAAATGGCTGCGACAGTCAGTGCAATGAATGAATCTCCGACTAAGGATAAGCCTGTTGCTGACTTCTCACTGACAACCGACCACTGACCACCGCTCATCGGTTGGCGTTTGCCGAACCGCGATTGGAATTGGATGTGGCCGACTTGTTTTCGTTTTCGACACGCGGCTGAGGCTGCGACGGAGCTCCTTCGAGCAGATCGGATTTTCGAAGCTCGACTATCGTCTTTGGCTCCTTGACTATCTGCTCGGCCAGCAGGTTTTTGACGTTGGCCTCTGAGACGGCGACAAGCAGCAGGGCATTGAGCAGGATTTCCTGACGCTGGCGAGTTATGGCATCGACAATCGTTTTGCGCACATCGTTAAGCGTGAGGTTGGTGGCCTGATCGCGCCGGGCGTTGACCTTGAAGATGTACCACTTGTTGGCGAGGTTATCCTTTATCGGCTCGGTGTATTCGCCTGCAGTCATATCCTTCATGAATCTCTGAATGAGTTCAGGTCTGGTAGGGAAGGTCTGCTTGAGAGTGTCCTCGTCAGCGAATCCAATGTTGCCCTGACGTATGGCCGACTGGTCTTCGCTTCTCTGCTGGGCGATGGTAGCGAAGTCCGTACCGCTCTTGAGTCGTTCATGTATGGCTCTGATTTTGGTTTCAGCCTCCGATTCGCCTTTGGCATCATCTACAGCGCCGTTGTTGGCCGGATCGACGACGATGTCGGAGAACTCGATGCCCCGCGG
>CAZPQE010000566.1:0-4124 GCA_964588615.1 uncultured Clostridia bacterium
CCGCGCCGCCTCCTGAATCCAGAACATTGCTTGTGGGAGAAATCGAAAACGCGCACACCGAGTTCGGATTGGTTATGCGATGAACCGTGCCGCCCAGACCCACTACATAAATCTCTCCCGCTTCGTCTTCGCCGAACGACGCGATGTTGAAAGTCGTGTCGAGCAGCCGCGTCGATGCGCCGCCGGAGTGGAGAATTATCTCTCCCGTGCAGAAATCGCCGTAGACATACCCGCCTGCGGGCAGAGACGAGCGCGAGCCGCGATAGACGTACCCTCCGGTGATCGAACATCGCCCGCCTGTGAGCGCGTACTCGATCATCGGAGGCGTAAAGCCCGCGCCCGTGCAAAGGCCCGGATCGTTGTTGGTGCAGACCGAGCCTTCGTAAATTCGCCAGCCGTAGTTGCCGCCCAGCGTCGCAATGTTGATTTCCTCTCGCGTGGTGTTGCCCACATCGCCGATATAAAGCTGACCGGTCGAGCGGTCGAACGCGCCTCGCCAGGGATTGCGAAAACCGATGGCATAGATTTCATCGCGTCCGGGAATCGGGCCGAAAAACGGATTGGTCGGAGGCGAGGAGTAGGGAACCGATCCGTTGGGAGTGTTGATATCGATTCGCAGAATTTTTCCGAGCAGTTCATTGATGTTCTGCGCGCGATTGCCCGGATCGTTGACCGAACCGCCATCACCCATAGCGATGTAGAGATAGCCGTCCGCGCCGAAATCCATCCACCCGCCGTTGTTGGTCGCAAACGGCTGCCCGATGGTGAGAATGACCGTCTCCGTCGTGTCTGCGATGTTAGGATTGGCTATCGATGCGCGGTATTCGGCAATGACGGTCGCGCCGTCAGTCTGTCGGGTGTAGTTGACGAAGAATCTTCGATTGGTTTCATACTGCGGATGAAACGCAAGTCCCAGCAATCCCTGCTGCCCGCCCATCAACACTCTCGAAGTTATATCCAGAAAAACAGTCGACGTGGTAGCCCCAGGCTGAAGCGCTCTGATGACTCCGCCCTGCTCGACTATGAACAGGCGATTGCTGCCGTCTCGCGCGCTCGTCAAATAGAGCGGACTCGACAATCCGGCAAGCACCGGCGTCAGTATTATCGATGACTGAGTGATGGTCACTGTATGACCCGCTATGGTCATCGTGCCTGTGCGGACGGCGGATGTCGTGTTTGCAGCGACGGAATAATTCACTGTTCCGTTGCCGCTGCCCGCAGCGCCCGAAGTGATCGTGATCCACCCGGCATTGCTCACCGCCGTCCAGTTGCAACCGGCGGCTGAGGTGACGACTGCGCTGCCCGCTCCGCCGCTTGCATCGTAAGACGCTTCGGCGGGCGAGACTGCAAACGCGCAGGTTCCGGCAGACTGCGAGACGGTGTGAGTCTGCCCGGCTATGGTGAGCGTGCCTGTTCGCGGAAAAGGAGTGGCGTTTGCGGCGACCGAGTAATTAACCGTTCCGTTGCCGCTGCCCGTTCCTCCACTTGTCACCATGATCCAGCCGTCGTTGCTCGTCGCAGTCCAGTTGCACCCCGAAGGCGCTGTCACCGCTGCGCTGCCCGTTCCGCCGGCAGCGCCGAAAGACCGGCCTGCCGGATCGATTGAATATGTGCAGGTGATGCCCGATTGATTCACGGTGAAAGTCTGACCCGCTATGGTCATCGTGCCGCTGCGTTGAGACACGCTTGTGTGCGATGCTACTGAATAGCTGACCGTGCCGTTCCCCGTGCCGCTCGCGCCCGCAGTGATCGTGATCCATGAATCGTTGCTCACCGCAGTCCAGTTGCAACCCGGGGGGGCAGTGACGGCGACTCCGCCTGAGCCTCCGCCTGCGCCGAAAGACTGGCTCATCGGGTTTATCGAAAAAGAGCAGGGCGGAGCCGTGTTGACGAGGCGATGAACCGTGCCGCCAAGCCCCACGACGAAAAGCTCTCCCGCTTCGTCTTCTCCGAAAGATGAGATATTGAGCGAAGTGTCCAGCACGAGAGTCTGCGCGCCGCTCTCGAATCGGAATATCTCGCCCGTGCAGTAATCGGCGTAGATGTAGGCTCCGCTGTTGAAAGTGCCTGCCGGGCCGCGATAGACATAGCCGCCGGTGATCGAGCAGCGGCCCTGGCTGTGACTGTATTCGGTTATCGGCAGCGTGTAGTTGGATGAAACGCACAATGGGGGATCGATGTTGGTGCAGAGGGAGCCTTCGTAGACGCGCCAGCCGTAGTTGCCTCCCAGCGTGATTATATCGACCTCTTCGCGCGCGCCCTGTCCTACATCGGCGGCATAAAGCTGGCCGGTCGCGCGGTCGAATGAAAACCGCCAGGGATTGCGAAGCCCGACGGCGTAGATTTCATCCGCGCCCGGCGTCGAGCCGAAAAACGGGTTGGTCGAAGGTGAAGAATAGGGAACTGATCCGTTGGGAGTGTCTATATCGATTCGCAGCATCTTGCCCAGAAGGTCGTTGATGTTCTGCGCGCGATTGCCCGGATCGTTGGCCGAGCCTCCGTCGCCCATAGCGATGTAGAGAAATCCATCCGCGCCGAACTCGATCATCCCTCCGTTGTGGTTTGCAAACGGCTGGGCGATGGTGAGAATGACGGTCTCCGTCGTGTCGGCGACGTTGGGATCAGAGGCGGACGCCTGATATTCGGCTATCACAGTCGCGCCATCGGTCTGCCGGGTGTAGTTGACGAAAAACCTTCGATTGGTTTCATACTGCGGATGAAACGCAAGTCCGAGCAATCCGCGCTCGCCGCCTGAGAGCACTCTCGATGTTATGTTGAGAAAAATGGTCGGCGCAGTCGAGCCGGGTTGAACCACTTTTATGATGCCCGATAGTTCGACGACGAACAATCGATTGGTTCCGTCTTTGGCGTTGGTTATCAGCGTCGGACTCGACAATCCGGAAAGAAAAGGCTCGATCTGGACAGCCGCAGGCTCCAACTGCCCGCGCGCCCCCGCTCGATGCATTGCCGCAAGAAGGATGGATATAAACAACAAGGCAACAGTAAACGATTTTTTCATGATCGCTCTCCGTAGCAAGAATGCGTTCAAAAAAATTCGAGCGTCGAATCGACTCAGGAACAGGAGACAGGTGAGGAACGGGGAGACACAAAAGGCGCTGCGAAGAAAAGGTGAGGCGCTGTCTGTCAGACAGCGCCCTCCGTGATGGTTTATCTAGTTTTCGACGAAAGACCCCTGCACCGGTATCTTGATGACCGGCACTTCCGCGTCGTTGGTTTCGACCTGGATTTCTCCCTTGAACTCGCCGACCCCTTCGATCTTCGATTTATCCAGTATCAGGCGAATGGTGTAGAACTGGCCTTCGGTTTCGGTCTTGACTTCCAGCTTGACGAACGGGAGCGTGGTAGAGACCGATTTGAGTTGAAGCCCGGTCTCGCGCACTTTGCGCACATAGATCAGCGGCAGGTTCAAGGTGGCGAGATCGATGTTGAACGGGAGCTTGTAGAGGCTGACGGTGTTTGGGACGGCGAAAACTTTGGCGAACACCGTGACATCAAGCTGGACTTTCACCTCCGCGCTTGTCGGATGGTCGGTCAGGAGTTTTACGGTTTGCGAATACTGGCCGGGCTTGAGCGCCGGGTCGGTAGAAACCGAAAGCTGATATCGCTTGCCCTCTTCGATGGGAGAAAGAATGACTTTGAAACTCGACCCGCCCGCCTCGACCTGTTTTATCTGAACAGGCTTGTCGGATCGGTTGTAAAGATAGATGGTCGTGGCGGTGCTGCTGCCGGTGAGCGCGCTTGTAGTCCAGCGATCGTTGGGCGAGATGGCGAACACTCCTGACACTTTGGTGTTCCCGGTGTTCTTGCCCAGCGCGCCGTCGGCGGTCTCGACGGGTCTGAAATAAGCGCGGAGCGTAAGATAGAAAGTCGCCCGCGCCGGATCGTTGGTCGTCACGGTGGCCGACTTGGCCACTTCGCCCTGATAGCCTTCGGTGTGCGGAATTGCGAGAGTGATGTTTCCCTCCTTACCAGGAGGCACGACTTTATCGAAGTCGCTTGCGGTGCATCCTCAGCCAGGGGCGACGTTTTGAATGAGCAGATCGCCCTTGCCTTCGTTCCTGACCTTGAAAGAGAACTTGAGCGGCGGTCCCGCCTTGATTTCG
>CAZPQE010000567.1:0-4115 GCA_964588615.1 uncultured Clostridia bacterium
GGACCTGCGTCAGGTTCTTCCAGGCTGCCTTCCTGGTGATCCTGTACCAGTCATCAAGAGGGGTGTAAGCGTCCGGGTGTTTTCGACTGAACTCCAGCAACGCTTTTCGGCTGATCACCCTCATCCGGTTATGTTCTCATATTGAGAACTTCTATGGCAACGAGCGCAGCATTTCGAGCAACTCCGGGGCGGTCGGACGTTTTTCCGGGTCTTTGGTCAGAGCTGTCATCACCACTCTTTCGACTTCCTCCGTCACATCCGCGTTGATGGGGCGCAGCGGCTCAGGCTCTTTCGTCATGTGCATGACGGCAACAGCGTAGATGCCTCCCTCGACCACCTGAAACGGCGCTCTCCCGGCGAGCATCTCGTACATCACCACTCCCAAACTATAAACATCAGCCCGCCCGTCGTAGGGCTTGTCGAAAAATCTTTCGGGCGCGGTGTAGGCGGGCGTGCCTAGAATCTTTCCGGCCATCGTCATCGCCTGCGCCTCGCGGCCCCCTTCGCCCAGCACTTTCGCAAGCCCGAAATCCACCACCTTCACCACCTCGCCTTCCGCGCTCTGATGAAGAAAGATGTTGTCGGGCTTGATGTCCCGGTGGATCACTCCTATGCGATGAGCTTCCGAGAGCACATCGCAAACGGGGATCATCACCTCTATGCATCTCTCGACGGAGAGCCTGCCCAGGGATTGAAGTTCCTCGGTGAGTGTCTGCCCCTGCAAAAGTTCCATGACCAGAAACGCTATCCCCGCCGACGAGATGCCGCAGTCGAGAACGGCGACGGCGTTTTTGTGAACTATGCGGCTCGCCGATATGCCTTCGCGTCGGAATCGCTCAAGCCCTTCAGGAGAGTCGTTGCCGCGCATCGGGCGAAAGACCTTCACCGCGACCGGGCGATTGAGTCCGAGGTGCAGGCCGCGATAGACGGCCCCGAATCCGCCCGATCCGATCTTGTGCTCAAGGTGATATTTGTCATCGAGCACCGTGCCGGGCAGGGTTTCGGCCAGGGCTGAGAAAACGATCTCGGTGCGTTTTTGCGCCGCCATCAACTCTTCGTTCTTGCGCGTCAACTCGCGGTTGTGCCGCTCAAGCTCTCTTTGCAGCCGGGAAATCTTGAGTTGATTCTCGACCCGCGCCACCACCACTTCGGCCTGAAAGGGCTTGGTCACATAATCGACTCCTCCGGCCTTGAAAGCGCGGACTTTGCCTGCCGCGTCGTCAAGCGCGCTGATGAAAATCACCGGAATGTCGCGCAACTGCTCGTCAGCTTTCATGCGCCGGATGATTTCGTAGCCATCCAGGTCGTCCATCATCACGTCGAGAAGAACCAGGTCGTATCGCTGACGCTTCATCAGGGAGAGAGCTTCCGCGCCGCTTGAGGCCGCTTTCACATCGTGGCCCTGCCGCTTGAGGTAGCGCGAAAGGATGTCGCGGTTCATCTCGTTGTCATCGACGACCAGAATCAATCCTATCTCGCCTGCCTCCATCACCACAGTCTGCCTGCCTGTTTTCATCTCTCCGGTCGGAGAGGCAATGTGCGCGGGCGGATGCATTTCCATCGCAGGCTCGGTCGCCGGATCGAGTTGATCGATGAAAGCGAGCAGGTTGTTTGCCGACGCGAGTATGCGCTCAAGATCGAGGATGAAATTTTCGCGGACTCGCTGACGGTCGATTTCATCGAGCAGACGGTTGCAGGATTCGAAGACGGCATCGAGCGGCGTGCGCATTCGCCGCCGGACTTCTTCGTGCAGAGTTTCGAAGTCGAAGTTCTCAGAGGCAGTTTCCCGCCGGGCGGGATCCAAAATGGCATTGACCGCATCGAGCAGGCTGCTGCCTGCGACGTGAATTTTTTTCAGGCCGGCGATGACGCTGCCCAGTCGTTGGTCTTCAGCTTCTTCGATGAGCATTTCGCTGTAGCCGATGATGGCGTTGAGCGGCGTGCGCAGTTCATGGCGCAGGCGCGAAAGTCGCGCGCTGATCTGCTGTCGCTCATCGGAAGCAGCCATTATGAAGATTCCTTTTCGAGCAGGGCTTCTATCTTCGAAAGCAGTCGCGGCAGTTCTATGGGCTTGGTGTCATAGTCGTCACAACCGGCTTCCAGAGCCTTTTCCCGGTCGCCCGACATAGCATGCGCGGTCAGAGCGATGACTGGAATCGACCCGGTTTTCTCGTCGGCCTTGATCTGTCGGGTGGCTTCCCAGCCGTCGAGCATGGGCAGGCTCATATCCATCAGTATAAGGTCGGGCGCCTGCGACCGGGCCATCCTCACTCCCTCGACTCCGTCTGTGGCCATGAGGATTTCGTAGCCCCGGCGTTCGAGACGGCGCGACAGCATATCGCGGTTCATTTCGTTGTCTTCGACAAGAAGTATCCTGGCCAACGCCTCGCTCCTTTGTTGACCTGAGCGCGCTCAACGGCTCACTCTGACGGCCATCATTTCGCGCACCTCGGCGAGCAGTTCTTCGCGGCTGCAAGCGCCCTTCTGAAGTATCCTCTCAACCTGTCCGTTGAGCCGCAAGCGATCCTGGGCAGAAATGTCTTTGGCGGTCACTACCACGACCGGCGCGCGCTCCCCCCGCGCTCGCAATTCTTTTATGAACTCGAAGCCGTCCATCTCCGGCATCATCAGGTCCAACAGTATGAGATCGATCCGACGATCGCTCACCTCTTCGAGAGCCTCGCGCCCGTTGGCCGCTTCTATGACACCGAGACCTTCTTTGGCGAGCATCCGCGTTATCATCTCGCGCGCAGATGCGTCGTCATCGACTATCATCACCGCGCCGCCTTCCCTGCGGCTGTGCTTTTTCAATACGCTCAACAACCGCTCGCGGTCGATGGGCTTGGTGAGGTACTCGTTTGCGCCCAAAGCGTATCCGATGCTGCGGTCATCGATCATCGTCAGCATGATAACCGGGATGTCGGCCATCTCGGAGTCGGCCTTGAGCGCGCCGAGCACCGCCCAGCCGTCCATCCCCGGCATTATCACATCGAGCGTGATGGCGTCGGGATGCTTTTCTCTGGCCAGGGCGACCCCTTCATCGCCGCTCGAAGCGCACTCGACCCGGAACCCTTCTTTGACGAGAAACCGCCTCATCAAATCCTGCACCGCCGGGTCGTCATCGATCACGAGCACGGTGCTGGCTCCCTTAGGCGCGGCTTCGAGGGTGGGGGTCATCGCAGACAAGGGCTTCAAATCCGCTTCGGCGACTTCGGCAGGAAGCCTTATAGTGAAGGCGGAGCCTCTGCCCGCTTCGGACTCGACGCTCACGTCTCCGCCCATCATCTGACAGAATCTCTTCGTTATTGCAAGCCCGAGGCCCGTGCCGCCGTATTTGCTCGATGTCGAAAGGTCGGCCTGCGAGAAGGATTGAAAGAGTTTAGACACCTGCTCCGGCGTCATTCCGATCCCGGTGTCGGAGACCCGAAAGACCATCCAGTCGGCTCCGTCTGCTCTCTCCCTGAAGGCGTCGACGGAAACCATGCCTGACTGGGTGAACTTCGAAGCGTTGCTCAGGAGATTGAACAACGACTGGCGCACTTTGGTCAGATCGGCCTTCATCGCGCCGAGCGCGGGCGCGCGCGTGATTTTGAGAATGTTGGAGTTTTTCGAGATGAGCGGCTGGACAACCGCCGCCACGTCATCGATCATCGCCGCCACGTCGAAGGTTTCGAGGTAGAGGCTCATCTTGCCCGCTTCGATCTTCGACAAATCGAGCACGTCGTTGATGAGCATCAGCAGGTGCTTGCCTGCGGCATTGATCTTTCTGAGATCGGGAATGGAATCCTCGCGGCCCGCCTCCTGAGCCTCTTCTTCGAGCATTTCGCTGTAGCCGATTATGGCGTTGAGCGGCGTGCGCAGTTCGTGGCTCATATTGGCCAGAAACGCGCTCTTGGCATGGTTGGCCGATTCGGCTGCTTCTTTGGCGTATTCGAGCGCCTCCTGAGTGGCTCTGAGTTTATTGAGAGTGTCCATCAGTTCGAGGTTCGCGCTTTCGAGGTCTTTGAGCAGTTGCGCCTGTCGCTGCTCGGCCACCCGGCGCTCGGTCACGTCGTTGAAGAAGACGGTCGCGCCGCCGGGAAAGGGAAAGATGCGCGCTTCGAAAAACCGGCCCT
>CAZPQE010000568.1:0-4056 GCA_964588615.1 uncultured Clostridia bacterium
GCGCGTCTTCGTTATGGCTGCGCTGCCTGCCGATATCAATATGCTGGAATCAATCGTGCTGCCCATAGATCAGCTTTACATCGGGCGCGGATAGCGAAAAGGAATCAGACAGGAGGCTCCCTATGAGATTGCCTTCCAGATGCGTCTTCGATGGTCTCAGGCTCATAGCGCATGAGCGCCGGCTGAGTTCAGTTGCAGCCCTGCTGCTATTGACCATCTGCGCGATTGCCTTTCCCTCTTTGTTCTTCCCGTCAGTGTCGGCGGAAAATTCATCGCTCTATTCTTCACAATCCGACATCGCTGCGCTCGACCATAAAATACCCGTCGAGCGAGAGATGGCTGGCGGCCAGACTCACTCTTATCGAGTCTCTCTCAACGCCGGTCAGTATGTGCGAGTCGCGGTCGATCAAAAGGGCATCGATGTCGCAATGACGTTGTTCGGCCCTGATGAATCGAACCTGGCCGAGATCATCCTTCCCAATACTCTGCAAGGACGCAAAGTCATCATCGCCGTGACCGCAGCGGCGGGAAACCATCGCCTTGAGGTGCGCTCTCAGAAAAAGGATGCGGCTGCCGGAAAGTATGAAGTGCAGTTACTCGATCTGCGGGAAGCCACAGCCGAAGACAGAACGCGCGTTGCTATAAGAAAGCTGGTTGCCGAAGCGAGCAATCTGCGTTTGCAGGGGACGGCTCAATCCCTCAACCTCGCCCTCGAAAAACTCCAGCAGGCGTTGCCCCTCATTCGCAGCATTCGGGATCGTTATGGAGAATCCGAGGCTCTTGCCAATATGGGCGCGGCTTATTTCTCTCTGTCTGATTATCAGAAGACCATCGAGATGTTCACCCTCGCGCTTGCAATCTGGCAGGAGACGGGCGACCGACAGGGACAGGCAGTCGCTTACAATTATTTTGCCAACTCCTGGAATGTGATGGGCGAATGGGAAAAAGTTATAGAGTCACTCAAGAAGGCGTTGCTGATCCATCAGGCTCAGGGTGACCGCATCAGCGAAGCAATCACGCTCGGTAACATCAGCACGTTTTACTCTAAATTAGGTGATATGGAGAAGGGGCTGGAGTATGCGAATCTGGCGCTTCTGATCAGGCGCGAAACAGGAGACCGAGGCGGCGAGGCCAGTACGCTTAATATCATCGGATCGATTCATGAAGCGTCGGGTGATCACAGGAAGGCGATAGAGATATATGAACAGGCTCTCAGGTTACGCCCTCTTGCAGACAGGAGAATAGAAGCCAACCTGCTCAGGAATCTCGGCACAGCTTACGCTGCGACAGGCGATACGCAATCAGCGCTCGACTACCTCAGGCAGGCCGTTCTTCTGTCACGCGAAACCGGGGGCCGTCAAGGGGAGGCATCCGCGCTCAGGGGATTGGGAGAGGTCTGCCACTCACTGGGTCAGACAGAAAAGGCGCTCGAATACTTCAACGAGTCGCTTCCTATCGCGCGGGCCATTGGCCACCGCGAAGGCGAGGCGCGGTCGCTGCACTTGATTGCTCGCACGCAACGAGACCTCGATCAGCTTCAAGAAGCTCGCCTCAACATCGAGGCTGCGATCAGTATCATCGAATCGCTCCGCTCGCGGATCGGGGATCAGCAACAGCGTTCCTCTTATTTTGCCACCGTGGGGAACTACTATGATCTATACATCGACATACTGATGCGTCAGCGCAATGAGCGCAATTCAGAAAACCTCAGCGCCCGCGCGATTGAAGCGAGCGAACGCGCGCGCGCCCGCAGCCTGCTCGAACTCCTCGCCGAAGCCCGGATAGAAATCCGACAGGGAGTCAACGCGGAGTTGCTCAAGCGAGAACGCATGCTACAGCAATCTCTCAACACCAGCGCCGAACAGCAGATAAGGCTTCTAAGCGGAAAGCACACTGCGGAGCAAGCTGAGGCGGCGGCCAAACAGGTCGCATCACTTACGACTCAGCTTCAGGAAGTGCGGGCGCAGATTCGCGCCGCCAACCCGCGCTATGCCACGCTCACACAACCTGAACCGCTCTCGCTCAGAGAGATTCAAGAGCAGGCGCTTGATCAGGACACCTTGCTTCTGGAATACGCGCTTGGCGATAAGCGAAGCTATGTGTGGGCAGTCACTCAGACGACGATCAGAGGATATGAACTCCCCTCACACGCAGAGATAGAAGCAGCAGCGCGACGCTTTTATGATCTGTTGCGAGGACACGCGGAGGGACGCGGAGACGCGGAGACGCGGAGACGCGGAGAGTTGGAGGAAGCGGGAGCGCAACTGAGCCGGATGCTGCTCGCCCCTGTAGCCGAACAACTGGGGACGAAGCGGCTTGTCATCGTGGCCGATGGCGCATTGCAATACGTGCCTTTTGCTGCTCTACCTGCGCCTTCAGCGACGGCGTCATTGGTCACTGGTCATTTGCCACTTGCAGGAAAGGATGCAAAGGGCAAAGGACTAATGACAAAGGACAACCCACTGATCCTGGAACACGAAATCGTCAATCTGCCCTCGGCTTCGACGCTGGCTGTGATGAGGCGAGAACTGAAAGGAAGAGCGTCCGCGCCGAAACTCGTGGCGGTGCTGGCTGACCCCGTTTTCGATATCAACGATGTGAGACTCCGCCGCGCCGCAAAAGAGATTACCGGAAGTGAAAAAACAATCGATAATGACGTGAATTCAAAACTCGTAAGATCGATCAAAGAAACGGGGCTTGCAAACGGCGAGTGGCCGCTGCCGCGTCTTTTGGGGACGAGGCGCGAGGCAACCGCTATTCTCGCCTTAGCGCCTGAGTCGAAGCGCAGGCGCGCGCTCGATTTCGAGGCGAACCGGGATGTTGTGACGGGCAGTGACATCGGCCAGTATCAGATAATCCATTTTGCTACGCACGGACTTCTCAACAGCCGCAACCCTGAACTATCCGGCATCGTGTTGTCGCTTGTTGACAGTCAGGGTCGAGCGCAGGACGGGTTTTTGCGACTTCATGAGATATACAACCTGCGACTCAGTGCAGAGTTGGTCGTACTGAGCGCCTGCCAGACAGGACTCGGAAAAGAGATACGCGGAGAAGGACTGATCGGACTTACGCGCGGGTTTATGTACGCGGGCGCCAGACGATTGGTGACGAGCTTGTGGCAGGTTGACGATAAGGCCACAAGCGAGTTGATGATGCGTTTCTATCGCGGAATGTTTGAAAGAAAACTGACGGCGGCGGCGGCTTTGCGAGCCGCGCAGATCGAGATGTGGCAGCAGAAGGACTGGCAGTCGCCTTACTACTGGGCCTCGTTCGCGCTTCAGGGAGAGTGGCGGTGATCTGAGCCGGACGCTATGGATAACCAGCCTGCTCAAAAGCAAGATTGGGCCTTGACGCGCGAATCGCTCGACCGTCTGCTTGAGCAACTCGATTCGGATCGCAACCGCGCGGCGGAAAAATACGAACAGATTCGCCAGCGTCTTATGAAACTCTTCAGATGGCGAGGCTGTCTGGCTTTCGAGGAATACGCGGACAGAACGATTGACACGGTTGCGCGCCGCCTGGCCCAGGGCGCGGAATTTCAAACTGCAAATCCTTATACTCTCTTCTACGCTGTGGCGATGAATCTGCTCAAGGAATACTGGCGAAAGGTGGAACGAGAAAACGAGGCGATTGATTACCTGTCTCAATCGCAACACTCACCGGATGACCCGGAAGATGTGAGATCGGGAGAGGAGGAAAGAAAGGAAAAGGAAGCGCGCGCCCAGTGCCTTCGCCATTGCCTCAGTCAGCTTTCCTCTGAAAATCTCCTGCTGATTAAAAAGTATTATGCTGAGGGAGACGTGATGGATAAAGAGCAGCGAAAACAGATTGCCGAAGAATTGAAGATTTCAGTCAACGCCCTGCGGGTGCGGGCTTTCAGGATCAGAGGCGAAGTTGAACGTTGTGTTGACGCTTGCCTCAATCCACAGCGGTCAGAATGAAATGGTTTTTCGTTTTTCGACATTAAACAGATGAAGCGCCCACAAATCGCTATAACCTGTTCGCGCATTGGAGGCTCATGAAGGAAAAAGCAGCCAGTGATGATCTTCTGATTCG
>CAZPQE010000569.1:0-2191 GCA_964588615.1 uncultured Clostridia bacterium
CCCGCACGCGCTCCGCGAACGACCACGTGCGCGCCCCGCGATGGATGACATCGATCTCAGAGGGCCGGGCCAGTGGGGAACGGTTATCCAGAAATCTTCTGACGGTCGCTACATGCTCTTCGAACTCGACTTCGGCAACGGCCACAAGGTGTTCACTTTCGTCACCTGGGCTGACCCGGAAATCGTAAGGGAGATGAGCAACAAAAACAGAAGAGAGCGATGACAGGCGATCATTGCCGCCTGACCGCTCAACTTTAACCGATAGCTCGACCGGAGCCGCGCAATCTGCTTCAGAATCCCGGCATCTTCCAGGCCAGTTGCGTGGCCCGGTCGCTTCATTCTGCTTCCAACCTCCTGCGCCCGCGCGATGCCCGCGCATCGGTTTTGCCCTTCCGTCGCCTTTTGATAGACTCTCACTTCT
The DNA here is from genome assembly GCA_964588615.1 of uncultured Clostridia bacterium. Lineage (GTDB taxonomy): Bacteria > Acidobacteriota > Blastocatellia > UBA7656 > UBA7656 > UBA7656. The sequence continues at coordinate 422 of CAZPQE010000569.1, forward strand.
CAATGTCCGCTTTGAAAGAGGAAAGGCGATGGCGACATCCGAGGGAAAAATCGAGATCAAACCTGTGAATGACCCTTTCAAGAAACTCAAAGAAAAAAATGCCGAGGCGATGGAAGGCGGCGGGCGAGACCGCATCGAAAAACAACACGCCGCAGGAAAGATGACTGCCCGCGAGAGGGTGGAATTCCTTCTCGACGACGGATCGTTCGAGGAATTCGACCGGTTCAAGCGTCACCGCTGCCTCGATTTCGGAATGGAAAATCAGCAATACTCCGGCGATGGAGTGATCGCAGGTCACGGGCTGATAGATGGGCGCAAGGTCTTCGTCTTCGCTCAGGACTTCACCGTCTTCGGCGGATCGCTCTCGGAAACCAATGCAGAAAAAATCTGCAAGGTGATGGACCTGGCCATGAAAGTCGGAGCGCCGGTCATAGGACTCAACGATTCGGGCGGCGCGCGCATTCAGGAAGGAGTCGTCTCTTTGGGAGGATACGCCGACATCTTCCTTCGCAACACACTGGCTTCGGGCGTCGTCCCTCAAATCTCGGCCATACTCGGCCCCTGCGCGGGAGGCGCGGTCTATTCGCCCGCCATCACCGACTTCAACATCATGGTGAAGAAGACTTCCTACATGTTCATCACCGGGCCGGACGTGATAAAGACGGTCACTCATCAGGAAGTCACTAAGGAAGAACTCGGCGGAGCGATGACTCATAACTCGACTTCGGGGGTCGCGCACTTCGCGGCGGAAAACGATGAACATTGCCTGCAACTCATCCGCGAACTCCTGTCATTCATTCCATCGAACAACCTCGAAGACCCGCCTCGCCTTGCCACCTCTGACCCGACGGATCGAGCCGATGAGCGTTTGAACCGCGTCGTTCCCGCGTCTGCCAACATCCCTTATGACATTCGAGACATCATTCATCTGGTCGTCGACGACGGCTATCTCTTCGAAGTGCATGAGCATTACGCCAGAAACATCGTCGTGGGGTTCGCTCGTCTCGCGGGCCGATCAGTTGGCATAGTTGCCAATCAGCCCGCGCACCTTGCGGGCGTCCTCGACATAGATGCTTCGGTCAAGGCGGCGCGCTTCGTCCGCTTCTGCGACTGCTTCAACATCCCGCTCATAACCTTCGAGGACGTGCCGGGTTTTCTGCCCGGCGTCGAGCAGGAGCATGGAGGCATCATCCGGCACGGGGCGAAACTGCTTTATGCGTTTGCCGAAGCGACTGTGCCGAAAATCACGCTCATAACGCGCAAGGCTTATGGCGGGGCGTATTGCGTGATGGCCAGCAAGCACATTCGCGCCGACATAAACTTCGCCTACCCGACAGCCGAGATTGCGGTCATGGGCGCAGAAGGCGCGGTGGGGATTTTGTATCGAAGAGAGATAGCTCAGTCTCTCGACCCGGCAGTGGAAGCTCGCGGGCGAGCCGATGAGTTTCGAGAAAAATTCGCGTCGCCTTATGTGGCAGCCGAGCGCGGGTATATCGATGAAGTGATCGAGCCGCGATACACCCGGCCCAAACTGATTCGCGCTCTCGAACTGGTCGCCAATAAGCGCGATCAGAATCCTCCTAAGAAACACGGAAATATTCCTCTTTAGTCCTTTGTCCTTCGTCATTGGTCCTTTGATGGTTCTTTTCCTTCGCACATAGCGACAAAGGACAAATGACAACTGACAACTGACAACTGTATAATCAGTCTGCCATTCGGGAGGATTGAATTTATGAAATGTCCGACCTGCGGGCGGAGCTTTTCGGGCAA
>CAZPQE010000569.1:2201-4028 GCA_964588615.1 uncultured Clostridia bacterium
GGTTCTGCGCCGTCGATGGATCGAAACTCGTCGAATCTGCCGAGGAGATGTCCCAGACGGATAAAAGCGAGGAGCCGCGCCGTGCCATCCCACAGCCGCCCAATCCGCTGCCGATGAGGCTGACTATCGTGGATCACGACGACGAAGGCCATCGCTCGCGCGTCATCAACGGGCAGGTGCTCGATGTCGCGCAGCAGGGAATGCGCGTGCAGACCGGCACGATTGAAACTGGGCAACTCAATATCATTCGCGATCACACTATCGCCTTCAAGAACCTGCTCGACATCGAAGTAGACCTGCCGACAGAAACGGTGCGCCTTACAGGATTCGCCGCCTGGTACAAACCGGCAGACGATCAGATCAACTGGACAATAGGGGTCTATATTCGCAATATGTCGACGTCGGACAGGAAGGCTTACGACGAATACCTCGATCGGCTTGCAAGTCAGGACGGAAGAGGAGCGCCTGCCGCATCGTCTCTTTGAGAGGCAGGCGCGAGAATCAACAAAATTCCCCGGCGCGAAAAATACGTGTCAGCCCGCTTTTTCGGGCTTCGTCTGATGCGGGTCTTTTTCCGGCATCAATAGTCAATGGAGGCAAAACGAGATGAACGATCAACGCAACTGGCTGGAGAAGCTCGGCGACAAGATTCCAGGCTACAGCGGCTATGTCGATAAGGAACGGCGACGCGACATCGATAAAATGCACCGCGAGCATCTGGCCAATCGGCTTCGCGCGCTCAAGACCCCGCTGATGGAAATCATGAAAGAACTCAGCAACACGGGCCGCCTTTTTGAAACCGGGCCGGTCGATACGGCCATCAAAAAAATCGATAAGGTCGAAAACCGCATACGCTTCGCAAGCTATGGCTACGCAGGGTTCTTCGACACGGTGAAGATTCAGGAGACCCAGCTTGACGCTATCTATCAGTTCGATCTGGCGCTCGTCGAGCAGGTCGATAAGCTCGAAGCGGAAGTAAACGAAGCGAAGGCTCAATCGGGCGCAGCCTCAGAGCTCAAGACCGCAATAGGAGAAGTGACCTCGGCAATCGATTCGATTGATAGAACATTCGATCAGCGGTACAACGCCATAAATAATTTCGGGCAGGGCCAGTCGCCCGGTCGCCCTCTGTTCACTTGAAACATTTTTCAAACGGGTTTGGTATAAGAGGGCATGGCAACAGAATGCAAAAACTGTGGAAGAGAGCTTTACGCCGGGCAGCGGTTCTGTCGCTACTGCGGCGCGGCGGCTGAAGAAGAATCGACTCCGACTCAGATGATGCCGCCGCAGAACACGGCTCAAAACGCCGCCCGGACTGCGCGTCAAATGAGGCCGGAGACAAGCCCTGTCTTCGCTCCTCAACCACAGGCGTATGTTCCTCCTCCTGCCATGCAGCCGCCTCGTTATCCGATTCCGCCTCCGCCGCAAAAGCGCACATCCTGGGGCTGGATCGTTGCGCTGGTTTCTACCGGGCTGTTCGTGGCAATGATTATCGCTGTGATAACCATCGTTCGCTCGGTCAAACGCAGTGTGCGCATCGATGTCCCTGACGCGCCGACAATCGCCGCTTCGACAAATGAGAAGGAGTTTTCCGAAGGCGCAGTGGATTCGGGCAGCACGACCACTCTCACTCAATCGTTCCCGATGACTTCGAGCGCGCGGTTTTCCATCAACACTCCGAGCAGCGATGTCGATATTCAGGTATGGGATCAGCCGCAGGCGGAGGTGAGAGTGATCAAATCGGGAGGGTCGAGGAGCGACCGCAGATCGACAAAGGCGTTTTATTCGACTGACGGCGGAAACCTTTCGATTCGTGACGCTGGCGGT
>CAZPQE010000570.1:0-4026 GCA_964588615.1 uncultured Clostridia bacterium
CCCTGGTCTTCGACCGAATCGACTTCGATCCTGCCGCCGTGCTCGCTGACGATGCCGTAGCAGACCGAAAGTCCCAGCCCGGTTCCTCGACCAAGCGGTTTGGTGGTGAAGAAGGGATCGAAAATCTTTTGCAGATGAGCGGCGGGAATCCCGCAGCCGGTGTCTATAAACTCGACGGCGACAGACCGCTCCTGATCGCTTTGATGCCAGGAGGTTCTTATGGTGAGGGTTCCTTCGCCGTCCATCGCGTCGAATGAGTTGGAGATAAGAGCGATGAATATTTGCTTCATCTGTCCTTCGTTGACGTAAACCGGACCGAGCGAGAGGTTGAGCTCCTTGACCAGTTTGAGATTGCCCAGTTTAGGATGATGGCGCGTCAACTGAAGGGTATGTTCGATTATCTGGTTTATGTCGCCGGGGAATTTCTCGGCCTGCCGCTGATGCGAAAAATCGAGCAGGCTGTTGGTGATCGTCTTGCACCGGAAAGCTTCTTCGCGAATGATTTCGAGGTATTGGCCGAAGTCTCTGCCGGAGGATTGTTCTTTGAGATCATCGAGTCTGGCGATGAGCGCCTCTGAGCAGGCGGCTATGGTGGCCAGCGGGTTATTGAGTTCGTGAACGACTCCTGCGGCCAATCGTCCGATCGATGCCAGTTTTTCGGCGTGGATGACCGCTTCGTTCATCTTCTTCTGCTCAGTGATGTCTTCGCCGACTGTTATGACGTGCGACACTTCGGCGTTGTCGACTCGCATGGGGATCTTGTTGATGTTCCAGTATTTCTTCTGTCCATCGGTATAGGATTCCTGATCGAGGCGGACTATCTTTCCGGTTCGAAACACCTCGGTGAATTCTTCTTCGAGCATGCGTCGGGGCTGTCGGGCGAGGACATCGAAGACGTTGCGGCCCAGCACTTCATCGCGGCTGATGCCCTGTCCTCCGAGCTCGCGGTTGCGGTTCCAGGCTACTATGTTCATATCGCGGTCGATGACGTAGAGAGAAACGGGAAGCGAATCGATTATCTTTTCGGTGAACCGTCGCTGCTCTTCTATTTCTCGGGTTCGGCGCGAGACCTCGACTGCGAGGTTGATCGAAGTGTCTTTGGTGCGCTGGTAGAGTTCGGTGTTGCGGATAGCGAGGCTGAGACGTTGAGCGACTGCTCCGAGCAGTTTTTGATCATCGGCTGAAAACGAGCGCGATTCATAGCTCGCGCAGATCATCATGCCGAGCATGCGGTCGTCGAACATCAGCGGGACGACCATCTCGAATCGAATATCCTCGTCGCGGAGGAACCTATCGACGACGCGCACTTCGACCGACGGCTGAACCGCGCGGTCTGTGGTCGTGAGATAATTCAGCACGCGGTCTGTATGGTACCACTCGTCGGCCTCTCCCCTCTGGCCGTGCATGCGGGAATAGATCGCCGAATCCATCTCTTCGGACTCTCCTAAAGAACGCACGACGACGGCGCACACATCGCATTCGAGGCTCTTGCCTACGGTGAAGACCGCAAGCCCCAGCAACTCGTCCATTTCGAGCGAGGTCATGAGGTTGTTGCCGAGGTTGTAGACGAAGGCCAGTTGCGCCGCGCTCTTCTTGGTCTCGACGTACAACCGGGCGTTGTCGAGCGCGATGCTCAACTGATTGCAGATGGTCGAGAGTAGTTCGGCCTGCTGATTGGGGAAGGGAGTTGCCTTGTGAGAAAAAAGGCAGATGGCTCCGACCGTATTTCCGGCAAGCCCGATGGGAGCGCACACCATCCCGTGAACTCCTTCGAGTATGCCTTGCGGAAGACCTGCGCGGGCGGAGTCGGGCACTGGTTCGAGCAGAAACGGTTTGCCGTCCATGAGCGGGGCAGTGCGCTTGTAGAGGGCGATGAGCCCGCTGCGCTCTTCCTGGTTATCGACGAAGCCTCTGGCGGCGACTACGCTCATCGCTCCGGTGTCCTGCGAGCGGAGGTAAACGACTCCGGCATCGGCCTGAAGATTCTTGAGCAGAACTTCGAGCGTGCCGCGGGCCAGCGCGTCCGGGTCGAGCGAGCTGGTGAGCACGGAGGATACGGCGTGAAGAACGTTTAGTTGTTCGAAGCGCTCCGTGCGGTCTCTCTCGAAGTGCCAGCTTCGCAGATGCGCTCTGACTCTCGAAAGCAACTCAGCCCTCTGATAGGGCTTGCTGAGAAAATCGCTGGCTCCGGCATTGAGGCAGGTGATCTTGTCCTGCGGTCGCTGGCTCTTGGAGACGACCATCACGGGCAGTTCCGAAGGAGACTTCGATCTTCGGATTTCCCTGCACAGTTCGAGGGACTTGTTGGCCCAGTTCATTCTGCGCAGACTTTCGCCGGATTCGTCGAAGGTCGATTGAAAATAGGTTCCCGACAAACGCGAGGCGGATGGGTCTATGATGACAAGGGAGTAATCTCTTTCCTCAAGCAGTTCGCGGGCCGATTCGGCTGCGACCACATGGAAGGCGTCATAACCGGCGGCGCGAAGTATTCGCTCAAGCGATCCGGCAGACTTGGTTTCATCGCCCAGTATGAGGATGCGGTCGGAAGACCCGCCAGAGATTGACATAAAAGCGCCTGCGATTTAGAAGGGGCTGCGGTTTCGCTTGGGGGCAAGACCTGTCTAATGCCTGATAGCGCGACTTTACGTCAATATGACCGACAAGTCAACAGATTTCTCCTGAGACTATCTCAAAATGAATGAGTATCTTTACAGGGTGATGGATCGCTTCAGGGGCAATGCCATTAAGTTAAGCTGTGTGTCAGTAGCCCGATGGTGAGGGAGGGCCAGTAGAATCAAGCCCTTGCTGACGCGCGGGCTACTGACACCTTTAAGCCGCCCCCTTAACTTAATGGCATTGCGCTTCAGGGGAGGGTCAGCACCACGCGGCCTTTTATCTGCGAGCGGCGCATCTCCTCGAACACCTGGTTTATCTGATCGAGCGGGCGGGTTTCGATCAGGCATCTGATTTTTCCTTCATCAGCAAGCTGAAGGACTTCATACAAATCCTGGCGAGTGCCGGTGGCTGCGGAAAAGATTTTCATCTCCCTCATCATTATGGCCGGGAATGAAATCTCTTCAGGCGGGAGACCCACGACGACGAGGTTTCCTGCTGAACGAACGGAATAAAAGGCCGAGGTGTAGGCGGCCTTCGACCCGGAAGTGACCACTGCCGTATGCGCCCCCCCAAGGGCGCGAATCTCTTTAGCCGGATCGGTCGCCGAAGCGTTTACGATGACTTCGGCTCCGAGCGAGCGCGCCAGATCGAATTTCTCTTCAGCGATATCGACGGCGATCACGCGGGCGCCGAAAGCGCAGGCAATCTGAACTGCCAGGTGTCCAAGCCCGCCGATGCCGAAGACGGCCACTCGCTGGCCCGACTGTATGCTGGCTTTTTTGATGGCTCTGTAGACTGTCACGCCCGCGCAGAAAATCGGCGCTGCCTCCTGGGGGTTGAGAGAAAGAGGGACTTTGAGGACATGAGAGGCTTTGGCCCGGATGAACTCGGCAAAACCACCGTTGACGCTTGCGCCGGTGATTGATTGTTTCGGGCAGAGATTTTCGAGGCCTTCTTTGCAAAGCTCGCATTCGCCGCAGGCCCAGTGAAGCCAGGCCACGCCTACCCTCTCGCCTTCTGCGAGGTGGTCGACCTCGGCCCCCTTTTCGACAACCCGGCCTATGACTTCGTGGCCGGGGATGAGAGGCGTCCGGGTGATCTTTCTGAACTGAGGCCAGTCGCCTTCGGCGATCGAAAGATCGGAGTGGCATACGCCGCAGACCTCGACCTTGATGAGAACTTCGTCCGACGATATCGAAGGGGTTTCGACCTCTTCGATGCTCAAAGGCTGTTTGAATTCATGCAGTACTGCTGCCTTCATCGTTATACTCCAATGTCTGTGTTGGTCGCCCAAGACTGAACGATTATACGCTCGATGGGGGCGATTTCAAATTTGACAGCGACTCACAGTTGCCCCCCCCCTGGTTTGACTTGCACACGGCTTCAAAAAAAAGAAACTGAAAATAAATA
>CAZPQE010000571.1:0-4024 GCA_964588615.1 uncultured Clostridia bacterium
ACGGCAGCGGGGGTTGATGAAACGCTAGGGGTCGCAGTCGAAAGCCTCCTATCATGTCTTCAAGCCCTTCGCGCAGCAGTCTGGATGCGAAGTGAAGTCCATCAAAGATGGACGCCTGAGACTCTTCTGATCCTGCGGGCAGTCTGTGACGCGAGAGGCGCGACCGATCAACGCAAAGAAGCATCGCTTCGAGTCGCCGACCCCGGCGCGATAGAACAACTTCGACTCGGCAGGATAGTGTTGACGGAACTGGCCGATGAGGAGTCGAAAGAAGGCGGAAAGATTTTGAGGGCGCTCGCCCCTGTCGGCTACAACGGGAACACAGTCGGAGTCATCGCCATCGACACCGCCCTGGTGACGCTTTCCGATGAGCAGATGGGGATGCTCAACCTGGTCGCTGAACAAGCGGCCCTGGCTCTCTCTCAGGCCGAGATGCAAAGGGAAGCGCAGGACTCGGCCCGCTGCGAGGCGCTCATCGGTCGAATCACATCGGCCCTCCATCGTTCTCTCGACCCGGAAGCCGTGCTTCAATCAATAGTCGATGAACTGGGCGCGGCTCTCTCGGTGTGCCGCTGTCGCCTCGGGCTCCTGCCGGACTGGATGCCGGAGCATGTCTCGATCACTCACCAATACACTGCGCCCTGCTGCGCCCTCCGCCCCGGCGGAATAGAGCGGATTCCCGTGCGAGACGACCCTCACCTTGAGTTCGTGTTAGCCGCCGATTCTCCGTTGGCTGTCGATGATGTAAGCAAGGATCCGCGTCTGGCTCCCTACCTGGAAAAAATCAAAGCCGCAGGCGTCAGATCGCTACTGGCAGCGGCAATAAGGTTCGCAGGTCGCCCGATAGGTTTTTTCGCGCTGCACCATTGCGAGCGCGATCACCACTGGACTCAATGGGAAATAGATATCGTGAGCACGGTAGCCCGTCAGGCCGCCGTCGCAATTCGCCAGGCACAGTTGCACCGCGAGGCCCGCGAATCGGCCATTCAGTCGGCTCTCACCAATGAAATAGTAGCCGCTATTCGCCACTCGCTCGATCTGAAGAAGACCCTTCAGGTGGCCGTCGATGAACTGGGTCGCGCGCTTCGAGCCTCCCGCGTCTACTTCCGCGATCTTCGCCGCGAGAGCAGCGCAGTCCTGGCCGAGTACGTCAGCAGCCCGGAGTTATCGATCAAACACTTAGAGGTTGAAACCGGAGGATTCATTTCGCGGTCGCTTGTGAAAACCCGACGCACGATAGTCATCGATGATGTGCTTCGCTTCATGGCCCAACACCCTGATGAAGCCTCTACCGTCGCATTGTGGAAGATGGAATCACGTAACCTCTCACAGATAGTTTGTCCTATATTCGTCAACGGGGAACTGCTGGGGGGAGTCGCCATAGGGCAGACCGATTATGCGAGGAAATGGACGGCCCCGGAAATCGCGCTCATAGAAGCCGTCACCGCGCAGATAGAAGTCGCAGTCAGCCACAGTCAGCTTTTCGAAGAAGCCCGCGCCGCCGCCCACCGTGAGGCGCTCATAAGCCGGCTCACTCACCGCATCAATCAATCCAACCGGCTCGACGAAATCTTCCCGGTGGTGGCAGGCGAACTCGGCGCCCATCTTCAGTCAGACCGGTTGGAGATATTACAGTTCGACCACGAGCGACGGCGGGTGACTCTGGTTTGCAAATATGACAAAGGCGAAGTGTGTCAGATGGCCCAAGACCATGCGATCGATGAGTTTTCGGGGTTCAGAGATCTGATCGAAGACGGGCTTCTGGTCATAGATGACGCGCAAAGCGACACAAGGCTCACTCCTGATCTCGAATCGCTGCTTGAGCCGACCTCCACGCGGGCGCTGATGGTAGCGCCTCTTTATTATGAGGGCCAGCCGAGGTTCGCCCTTTGCGCGACGATGAGCGCGGAAGCCAGGAGGTGGAGCGAGGAAGAGAAATACATTCTGCGCGAAGCCGCCAACCAGGTGTTCGCGGCCTTCGAGCGGGCCGAGCTTTTTGAAAAAGTCTCTCACGGGAAGTTCCAATGGGAGGCGACCTTCGACGCGCTCACCGACGGCATATTCATCTTTGATCAGGACGGGTCGCTGACCAGGGCCAATACGGCAGCCGCCGCCTTCGAAGGGGCCAGGGCGATGGATTTGATCGGGCGAAAATGCTGCTCGCTCCTTCCAGGCATAGAAGAAAGCCGGTGTCAGGTGGCAAGGGTGATAGAGACGGGGCGGCCTGTGACTTTCGAACTCGTTCCCGAAAAGCTCAATCGCCCGTTGCTGGTCACTATAACCCCGCTCGCCAACGGCCCGCGTCGCTATGGCGATTGGGTCAGAAGGATGGAGACCGAAATCCGCACAAAGAGAGTGAGGACTGCCGACGGAGCCGTTTGCATCGTCCGCGACCTCTCGGAATTGCGCGCTGCCGAAGCTGCAGCCCGCGAGCAGCACAACTTCCTCATAAGGCTCCTTGAGCACGCCACCGACGCTATATTCGCGCTCTCTCCCGATGGCCGGTTCGTGTGGTTCAATGAACAGTTGATCCGGCTTTCCGGTTATACCCGCAGAGAGATCAAATCTGGAGATTTCAGAAAATTCCTCCCGCCCGGAACCGCCCTGTCCGCCATGCGCAGGTTCGCAAAGGCGATGAGGGGAGAAGCGCAGACCTTCGAGATGAAGGCCGTCGCCCGGAACGGTGACCTCCGCCTTCTGCTCGTCACCTACACTCCTATCTACGATGTCGGCGCGATCACCAGCATTTTGTGCATCGCGCGCGATGTCACCGAAGAGAGGCTTGCAAGCGAGCGGGCGGCGCGCTCCGACAAGCTGCGCGCTCTGGGCCAGCTTGCTTCAGGCGTGGCTCACAACTTCAACAACATACTGGCTGCCATACTCGGACATGCCCAGTTGATAAAGCGCGCCTGCAGTGACGAGGCATCCCTCGAACGCCTCGACATCATCGAGCGGGCCGCCGTCGATGGAGCGGAGACCGTCAAGCGCATTCAGGGATTCGGGCTTCACCAGGAAGGAGCCATAGCCGAGATGATCGACATCAACCAGATGGTGCGCGACTCGACGACTCTGACTCAGGCCCGGTGGCGCGACGATGCCCAGTCGCACGGCATACATTATCAGGTCGATGTCGCGCTCGGCAGCATTCCTCTGGTGAGGGGGTCGGCATCCGAGCTTAGAGAGGTATTTGTCAACATCATACTAAACGCGCTGGATGCGATGCCTGCGGGCGGGCATCTCTCCATCAGCACGGCTTCGAGCGGGGCGACCATTCAGGTTCGCTTCGCAGACAGCGGCAAGGGGATGACCCGCGATGTGCGCGATCATATATTCGAACCGTTCTTCACCACCAAAGGGGCCGACGGAATGGGCCTCGGCCTTGCAGTAAGCTACAGCATAGTCGAGCGGCACGGCGGTCGGATCGAAGTCCACAGCGAGCCGGAGCAGGGATCGTGTTTCACCATCACCCTTCCCGGAGCCAGGAGCGCATTGAAAGAGACCCGTCAGGGGACCAATCACACGATCAACAAAGCGAACATACTGGTCATAGATGATGACGACCGGGTGCGGGAAGCGATGGCTGGCATGCTGGAAGCGGCGGGCCATCGCGTGTGGAAATCTTCCAACGGGATCGATGGGCTGGAGATGATCGAGAAAGAAACCTTCGACATCATATTCACCGATCTCTCGATGCCGGGGATTGACGGGTGGGCAGCCGCCTCAGAGATACGCAGCCGTCAGCCGAAGGTGAAGATCGTGCTCATGACGGGGTTTTCCGTATCTGCCGAGACCATGAACCATCATGCTGATCTCGTAGACCATGTGATCCCCAAGCCGGTTCGATTTGAAGATATCAACACCATACTGAGCAACCTCGCCGCTCACGACTGAACTGCGCGGGCGACAAGACACCTATCAACGATGAACACTCTCAGACCCGGCTTAGTTCGACACAGACTTGTGTGGCGGCCTGGTTCGTAGACACTTTTCCTGAGAGAAGAGACTGAGATAAAAATACACCCTC
>CAZPQE010000572.1:0-4024 GCA_964588615.1 uncultured Clostridia bacterium
ACCAATCAGAGGAAACGGATTCGAGGCATCTGCGCGACGATCTTCATCACGGCTCAAATCCACTCCGCGATTGCCGCGATCCAATCGCTCGATTGCGCTTTCTAGGATCGCCTGCGCGTCGCGCCAATCAATCGCAACTTCTCCGCCCGGATACTGAATCGCTTCGCATCGCTCCGCTTCCTCGATCCCAAGCGCGACGGCAAGCCGCGAGAGCCAGTCCCCGCCGCTGAACCGGGAGCGAACCGTGCCCGAAATTGCGAGATGATCCTGCGCTCGCGTCGCTGCCACATAAAACAGCCGCTTCTTTTCAGACTGCTCCTTTCGATTTTCCATAAGCTTTATCATCTCGAAGTAAGCAGGTTTGACATTTTCATCCGCTTCGCTTCTCACATCGATTGCCAGACCGAACTCCGGGTGGGCAGTCACGATGTCGCGGTCGCGTCCGCCCGCATAACTCGCATCGACGATCCACACTATGGGAAATTCGAGGCCCTTCGCCTTATGCACGGTCATTATCCTCACTGCGCCTGATTCTTCAATCGCAGCCTCGCCTTCGCGCGCCTCGCGGAATTTCAAATCCTCTATCCGGTCAACAATCTCAGGCAGCGTCAGGCGCGGGAGCGCGCGCGCCTGCTCGACGAACTTCTCCACGTTGGCCGCACGGCGAGCGACGTGCGGCAACATCATCAGAGTCGCCAGATATCCCGTCTCTTCGAGCGCAGAGAGCAGGACATCAGATGCGCTCGCGCGGCCCGCAATCTGTCGCAAACGCGCGAGCGCCCGGCGAGCGAAAGCTACCGCATCCATCTCGTCTTCGGCTATCGCGAGTGATTCGTCGCGCAGGGCGTCCCACAGCGGGCGGCGAGCCAGCCTCAGCCTCAGCAGCGTCTCATCGGAGAGCGCAAACAGAGGAGAGCGCAGCGCGGCGGCAAGGCGCAGGTCATCGATTGGGCTTGCAAGGAATCCCAGCAAATTGCTCAGATCGATTATTTCCTGACGATCATAGAAACCTCGCCCGGCGGTGGTGACGTAAGGAATGCCCGCATCGGCGAGAGCCTGCTCGTAAATCTCGAAGTAAGTCGAAGCCTGAAACAACAGAGCAAAGTCTCCATGCGCGGCTTTCCTCAATCGGCCTTTTTCATCGCTGATAATCTCATCCCCGGCGATGATTTCTTCGATCCGCCGCGCGATCAAACGCGCTTCGGCCTGGCGCATCTTCCCCGCGTCGAGTTTTTCTTCCGCGTCTCTGCCTTGAACGATGAAGTGAATCTCGACCGCCGGGCGCGAATGCGCGGCCTCGCGCGAAGCCTTCATCTCCTGATATGGAGTGTCGTGACGGCTCTCGACGGTGAAGATGGAAGGGAAGACATAATTGACGAAGGAGACCAGCCGGTGGTGAGCGCGAAAGCAGGCAAGCAGGCCGACCTCGCGCCCGCCTGATGATGTGAACTCCTCGCGCGCGTCGTGAAAGACCGACACGTCAGCGCCGCGAAAGCGATAGATCGATTGCTTGGCATCGCCGATGATGAACACTTCCTCGGAGCGCGGCGCAAGCGGCCACAGTATCCGCTTCTGAACGGGCGAAGTGTCCTGAAACTCATCGATCATCAGAGCGCGGATCAAGCCGCGCTCCGCGTCGTTGTAGCGGCGGCAGACCTCATCACTGGTCGCAAGCAGCCGCTCAGTCATTTCTTCGAGGTCGTTGAAATCCACCAGGGCGCGCCGGCGCTTGAGAGAAGAAAACCGCGCCTGCGCCGCAGAGCATAGACGCGCAAGCCTCAGTGCCGCGCTCGCGCTCAATGCGTCCGCATCGTTGGGTTCGAGACGGAGCAGAGTTTCTGCGCGCACCGCCGAGCGCAGGCCGTCGAGCGCGTCGCGCATGGAGAGGAAAGCGTCTTCCGAAGGCCATTTCCTTTTCGATCCACCTCGCAAATCCACGCTGTGTTCTATCTCGATCAGGGTTTCGATCATCCTTTCGTCTTCGACATCCTCGCGCAACCCGGAGAGAAGTGTTGCGATCTGCAAGCGCACGATCTCTCTCTTGTCCGCCGGATCATCGGCGCGAAGAGTCAGAACGGTGGCGGCGTCGCGCTGCCACGACTCACGCCGGACGAGGGCGCGCGCCGACTCGCGGCGGCAGCCCGATAGATGCTCGCGCTGAAAAGCGGCGATGGAATCGGCGTCCAAAGTTTCCATGCAAGAGATTGCGCTGCGCGCTCGCTCGCCCTGACCGATGAGCGCGCGGAGGGCCGAGCGGACTTCACGCGAAGGCAGATGAGCGAATATCTCTATATCGGAAGAGCAGGCATCGGAGCGAGCCGCCTCAGAGATGGCTTCTTCGATTGCCTGATCGAGGAGGGGGGCGGCGTCGAGTTCATCGGCCACCTCGAATGCCGGATCGATTGCGGCTTCTGCCGGGTGCGCGCGCAGTATCGAAGCGCAAAGAGAATGGATCGTGCCTATGCAGGCTGAATCCATCGCGTTGCGATGCTCTCTCCATCGCCGTCTCTCTTCGCCCGACGCGCTGCGCTCGATGCGCGAGAGAATTTCTTTTCTGATGCGCGAGGTCATCTCTCGCGCGGCCTTTTCCGTAAAGGTGACGGCGACGATATCGCGCACGCGCCACTCCGGGTTTTCTTCAAGCAGGCGCAGGAATCTTTCCACCAGCACACGGGTCTTTCCCGACCCCGCGCCCGCCGACACGATCACCCTTCGGCCCCGCGTCTCCACGGCTTCGAGTTGTGATTCAGTCCAGTTCATTAGTCAGTTGTCGGTGGTCAGTCTTTTTCACCCTTGCTCTCCCGCTCCCCTGCGCCTCATCACCTCTTCACCTCTTCACCGACAGAGCGCGATAAAGCGGCCCGGCGATGACGATTATAACGAGCGCGAGCAGCGCGCCCGCGATGACATCCACGACGTAGTGATAGCGCAGATACACGGTCGAAACTATCAGCAGCGTTCCGGGCGCAAGCGTCGACCAGAACACTCGGCGATTGAAACGATAAGAATAATACAACACCAGCAATGTAAGTTCAGTGTGACCGCTCGGAAAACAATCACGGGTGATGCCTTCGGCGCGGTCGAGCGTCGAGCGAACCAGGTCGAAGATCAGCACGCCCTCAAGCGAAAAGGTCTGTTCATCGGCGAGTATGAATCGCGGCCCTATGGCCGGGACTGCTATGTAGCCGAGATAAGAAAGATAAAATCCGAGAACCACGACGAAGACCACGAAATGAAATTCATCCGCCCGTCGCGCGCGCCACAGCGACCATCCCAGGATGAGCGGCAGAAAATAATAAGTCGCGTAGGAGAGTTGAAGAACTTCTGTGAGCGCAGGATGAGTCACGCGCTCAAGCCAGATGGTCGGGTGCGCGCCGAACATCGCCTGATCGATTGCCGCAAGCTCAAGGTCGAAATCTCGCGGATGCGCCAGCGGGATGAGATAAGTGAGTTCCTTGTAAATGAGCGGAATCAGCGCGACCGGATACCAGCTTCTGATGAACAGCAGAGGCGAAGTCGCGGAATTCTTCTCGGAATGTCGAGAGATTCTTGCGACAAAAAAAATCACTGCGATGATAAAACCGTGTCCGACAAAGAACGCCCACCACAGCGGGATTCGATCATGGAAGATGAGGGCGAGAAAGATGATTACGGCCAGGTAACTCACTGTCGCAAGGTCGGTGGGGTTGAGATCGCGCCTGCCAGCCGTCACAGCCAGCCCTCGCTTCGATACCAGGCTATGGTTTCGCGCAGTCCGTCTTCGAGGCTGACCTGCTGGCGATAGCCGAGTTCTCGCTTCGCTCTTTGAATAGAACAGCCCCAGCACTCCTGCGAAAGGTCGCGCACTTTGTCGCGGTTGATGACCGGCTTCTTTCGCGTGAGTGCGGAAAGAAGTTCAGCGCCCAGCGCGGTTGCAAGCGCGACCGGGCGCGGAATGGCGAGAGGCTTGACCTTGCGGTTGAATATTTTCTCAAGCAGCGAGTTGAGGGCTGTTATCGAATAGATTTCTTCGCTCGATATGAAA